>JARCRS010000117.1 GCA_029850555.1 archaeon
GCACTTGGAATATTGCCTGGCTCCCAGCAAGGCGAATGTTTCGCATGTTGAGTCTAGCTATCTTGGATGTGTCCGGACTACTCTTTGCAAGCTCCATGAATATCCTCACTCCGTTTGGCATGAACACGCCGAATCCCTGTGCCGTGAGTATCAATACTACCACACCTGCAGCTATTATCCAGGGAGAGCTCAGATCGAACTTGCCCTCAGATTGTGCAAGATAGATGCCCGCAGTTATTGCGGTTGCAGCAAGTGATGGAAGTATGAAGAAAGTTGTCGGAGTCAGCCTCTTCGCAATCTCTACCCTTGATGGGACATCAAGCAATCTCATGATCCTGGTCATGACGATCCCCATGAATATGTCAAATCCTGTCCAAGTTCCTCCGCAAATGACATGCACGTAGTCAAGCAAGTAGAGGCTTTTGATCGAAAGAGCTGCTACAAGAACAATCGGCGGGATTACGGCGATCGAGAAACTCCAGATAAGCAACTTCTTGGTGTAGGGAGGCAACTTCCCTCTGGCCAAAAGAGACACATTCTGCAATGGTGGAGAATCTGAAGAGGAGCCTAATTGCGTACCAAAAATCATCCCGTTATTCTTGTTTTTAGAACTCGCTGCTCTTGCTTTTAAGTTTCCTTCGTTGAGGCTTCTTGTCATAGATATCTGCTTGTTAGAGTCCATTCACAAAAATTAGTTCTTTGGATGGAATAAAAACCAAGCTAGGCAACAATGAAAAACTATTCTATGATAATAACATCGTTCTTATGTTACCACGCCTTTCTTGTTTCCGACTTGCTGAGCAATCCAGAATCTTGTTTCACCGTCCAAGACTGCAAAGAGCCATCTCCCTTGATCTTGAGATATAGTTCATCGGGTTCTCCGCCTGTCAGAAACATTCTCTGTGATTTGCTCAACGTAGGAAGCCATCAAAGAGAAGTATTTCCTTATCCAATAGTCAGCTACATGAGAAACTCTGAATCAGAAGTTCATCGAGGCCGACCTCGACTTGGGAAAAGAAACTGATCGCACGGGCATCGGATCATTTCTAGGGCGCAATATTCTTGACCAGATCGACAGATCCAAAAATTGAAAGGAATCAACGATCTGTAACAATTGTTCACATCGCTTTGCATTTTAATTTAGCAAAGATGAACACAGTATTCAGGCTGAAATTTTGCGTCCTTGTAAAAGGCCCCTGCCATTTTCAATGGAACGAGATCCTTTGTGAGCATGCAACACGACAGAGCTAACCGTGCTCTTTACACCTTTTATTTTCATGATCTTGTCTTTGAGAATGTTTCTGAACTCATCGATACCTGACGCAGAGACGAGAGATACAATGTCAAATTCTCCAGTCACTTCGTAGATCTCTTCTACGTTTGGCATCTGTGATAGTCCCTTGACGACATCGTCCACCCAAGGCGAATCGACAAATACGTTCACGAAAGCAAGCAGACGAGCCAAACACAGATCGACATAACAGATCTCTCCAAATTAATAATATACAGCTTGTGGTCTCTCCTGCCATGATTTCTTCGACGAGGAGAGAGGGAGAATCTTGATTTCTCTGAAGTGAAGAAACAACCTTTGATTTCACAATCATAACGATGGCTATTCCGTAGAAGAGGTGATGTCAAGTCTTATCTTTTATCTGATTCACGTATTCAAACCAAGCTGCCTTCGGTTCTCTTTCCTTTGTCAAGAGTCCAAAATAATTCTCCTGCATTGGAAAGGATTTCCAGTAAGAATCAGAAAAGCGCCACATGCAGAGAGCGTTGACCGCATCACAAGCATAGGCTGTCTCGCAAGCCGAAGCGATGTATTTGGCTTGTCCTTCTTCACTATAGCCTAAAAGATGCGGGCCCGAAGGTTGACCGGTTTCAGCGACAATTATTTGCTTTCCTGTTTCTTTGTTTGTAGCCTGAGCAACAAGATTGATCTCTTCCGCCGAGGTTTTGTGTGGATGGGCATATCCCGGATAGAAATCGAGGCCCAAAATGTCACAGTATTTGGTATAGCGTTCCCATCTGATTGGATGTCTATCAGCCTCGATGTTGATGAGTATCTTACTATCTGGGCATTCCTGTCTTACCACATCATGCAGAGACCGGAGTATCATCTCTTCACTATCAGGCTCAAGCCATATGAGCCCGCTTCTCCAGTTTACAGCAACATGTTCCTTCCACCAGTTTGGCTCGTTCTCGATCTGCCACATGTTGATAGATCCCTTGTAGTGACGAACTATTTCTTCGCAAGAAGGCACCAGCTGGTTCAAGTATTTTGAAAGATGCTCTAGGCTTACTCCATAAGGTAGAAACCTGCTGTAGCCGTTTCCTAAGACGCCAAGGATCCCTATTCCATTTGATTTCAAGGTCTCGACAAAAGTGTCCATTGCGAAGTCAAATGGTTGATCGATCCCCTTTTTGAAAAAATTCCAAGGGAACCAGGCCCTTACAAAGCTTATCCTTGCTTCTTTTAGCCTTATGACTACGTCATCACAAACTTCCTTGACTACTGAGAGAGGCTCGGCTTCGTCAGGCAATTTCAAATGTTCTTCAATTGCTTTTCCACCATGCGGATGTTCAAGAACATCTATCGGACCTCTAGATAGCCTGAGTGAGAAAAGAAAGGGGACAATCGCTGATTTTGGTGGAGGCAAACCTGCATAAGTCCAAACGTTGTCTATGTTGATTCCCCAGTTGAACCTATCATTCTCTTCTAGCATGCAGAAAATTCCGGCTCCCTCTACTTTTTTCTGGTGTGCGTCTTATCGTTTGTGTCTTTAATTAGATAGACATGCTCTTTCCAACGACTAAGAAGCGGATGTGAACTCCCGATTCGGATTGTGTTTTTTCAATCCTGATGAATCGCCTGCATTGTCTCCTTGAACTCCTCAAGGGCAGTTTCCACGTCCGTTTCAGAGTTCAGATATTCTTGTCGGAGTGTGGGGGATGAATATAGGCTTGACAGCGAAAAAACTGCATGATTCAGTCACACAAAAGACAAAGATGATCAGTCATCAACGCTACAATTAAATACGCTCCATTGTATGGCAGACCACAACAAAGGTGCAACTGATGTTCAAAGGTGACTGTCTTCATAGACGGTGTTTGCGTTCACTGTCAATGAGTGTCAATCTGACTATCTAACGCAATTGTTGGCTTTCAATACTAGCGCAAAGCTTT
>JARCRS010000118.1 GCA_029850555.1 archaeon
TGTAGTTTTTGAGATCTCTACAATCATCTTTGCTGCCGGATGCTGGACATCTATTTCTTTGAGAATTGTGGCTCCGTCATTTGTGATTGTAACGTCACCCAGTGTATCAACAAGCATTTTGTCCATCCCACGTGGTCCAAGACTTGTCTTTACAATCTCAGCTATCAATTTCGCAGCGAAGATATTGTTACGCTGCGAATCCTTTCCTTTACTCTCCGAGCTCCCTTCCTTCAAAATAAGAACAGGAGCTCCGGATTGCGTCATAGCGGGAATAGCTTGTTGGCTCATGTCCTATTCAAATACCTCCAGATACTAACAATCGGAGAGGGACACAAAAATTATTTAAAAATTTCCGTTAAACCGCAAACGACTGGAATTTGAAAGCTACAAGGCCAAGTCTTTTTCCAAGCCCTCGAGCAGCTCACGAACGATTTCTTCCCTCAAATTCACAGATTCTGAAATACCGACTACGTCCTTATTATGAGAGTCGAGTATATGGTACATAATACGTCGAGTGTCAGCACTGATCTCGGATTCCTTGATTAGCTTAGCTGCTTTGCTCATTGCTAGATTCCTGATAAAAAGAAGGCCCGTCTTTTTATCTTCGAGTTCTTGAAGATGCTCATCAATGTCAGAGATAACTTTGCCGATAGACCCGATCCTGTTTTGAGACGCGGATGTGGAACGAACAATCTTGTCAATCCTGCTTACAAGCATATTCGCTTCTTTTGAGGCAGTTCTCTCCAAGTCAGTATTTTCAAGGTCAATCAGTTTGGAGGAGAATAGGTTTGGTGCGAAATCAACACTTAGCGAAATGCTCTTCTTCAGCACGTACTCCTTTCTGCTTGGCCCATTTGGACTGGGCTCAAGAGAAGATGTTACAATACCTGCTTCCTCTAGTGCGTCTAGGTGCTTTGCGATGAGTTGTTGTCCCACTCCAAGCTCCTTTGAAAGCTGTAGCGGATAGCTGGGCTCCTGACTAAGGCGTTTGATAATTTCGCGCCGGACGGGGTTCTCTACCATTGAGAGGATAGAGTCGAGTTCTTGTTGCTCTTTGCTCGTTGTCTGATATCTCTGCAAATCTTTGCTCATGCACCAGATATTCCATTTAGAGGAGAGAGGAAAAATAAAACAGGAACAAAAAGTTGGAAATGACAAAAAGTGGGGAAAGGTTGCGGGGATAAAACGCCCCGCAAGTGAAGTCTATTCTATTGCTTATCTGCGACTTCACCTTAACTGTACCTTGGTTAACCTTTCCTCGGGATTGGGTTCCTTCTTCGGAATGGTAAGCTGCAGTACACCATCCTTCATGGTGCCTTCTACTTTTTGTGGGACTACTTCCTCTGGGAACTCGATTACTCTTTCAAAGGCAGAGTACGCTCTCTCCCTGTGAAGATAGTTCTTGTTCTTCTGTTCGTTTTGAGTTTGCTGCTCCGCGCGGATGACAAGCCCGTCTCTGTTGATTTTCACGTCCACCTGATCCTTGCTAAAGCCTGGAAGCTCTGCGTAGATTGTGTAGTGGTCGCCTTCATCGGCGAGATCTACGATTGAAGATCTGATTGGTAGTTGCGATAAAGGTGTACTTGTTGTGATTCCAGTGAATGGGTAGAATGGAGACATGAGGTCGTCAAACGACCTTCTGAATTGGTCGAAGATGTTGTCGAATCCTGTCGAGAGAGGTGTCTGCTGAGAGTTTGCAAGCTGGGTTGAAGATGAAGAGTTACTACCACTTGAGTTTCTCCGTCGAATTGTTCTTTGACTCATGATCTTTTATCACCGGTAGCCTACTAAGAGTAGACTACTCTTATATATAGGCTCCGTTAATTTTATATTACGATACTCTACTATAGTTAGTAACCAAACTGTGGAACAAGCTAGAGAAACTAGAATATATTTGGAAATTGGAAGTGAAAGGGGAAAATGAGCAAGATTATCGGAATAGATCTCGGAACAAGTAATTCAGCAGCGGCAGTGATGATGGGCGGTAGGCCCACTATAATCCCGAGTGCTGAAGGAACGAGCGTTGGAGGAAAAGCATTTCCATCGTACGTAGCTTTCACTAAAGATGGTCAATTACTAGTAGGCGAACCAGCGAGAAGACAGGCTGTCTCCAATCCTGAAGGAACCATTCAAGCTATAAAGCGAAAGATGGGCACTGACTACAAAGTCCTAGTTTATGGCAAGGACTACACTCCTCAACAGATTTCTGCCTTTATCCTTCAGAAGATCAAGACAGATGCTGAAGCTTTCCTGGGCGAAAAAGTATCAAAAGCAGTAATTACGGTTCCAGCATATTTCAATGATAATCAAAGGCAAGCTACCAAAGACGCAGGATCGATTGCGGGATTAGAAGTTGTACGAATTATCAACGAGCCTACAGCTGCATCGCTAGCTTACGGTCTAGACAAGGCAGGCAAAGATCAGAAGATCATGGTATTTGATTTAGGCGGAGGTACTCTTGATGTCACCATAATGGAATTTGGTGGTGGAGTGTTTGAAGTAAAATCCACAAGCGGAGATACTCAGCTTGGGGGAACAGACATGGATAACATTTTGGTAGATTACATTTCTTCACAATTTCGGAACCAAACAAACATTGATCTACGAAACGACAAGGTCGCGATGCAAAGGATCAGAGAGGCAGCAGAGAAGGCGAAGATTGAGCTTTCTACCACGATCACAACCGAGATTAATTTGCCCTTTATCGCGTCTGATGCATCCGGACCAAAAAACCTTGCTCTCACTTTGAGTAGAGCTAAACTCGAGGAACTAATCGGTCCTGTGATTGAACGCTGCAGACAACCCATGACCCAGGCTATAAAGGATGCAAAACTTCAGCCAAACCAAGTTGACAAAATAATTCTAGTTGGAGGCCCGACCAGGATGCCCATTGTACGAAACTTCTTAGAACGAATAATGGGCAAGCCAGCTGAGCGAGGAGTAGATCCCATGGAATGCGTAGCCATGGGTGCCTCTATTCAAGGGGCAGTGCTAGCTGGAGAGGTTACAGATATCTTGCTGCTCGACGTGACGCCTCTATCACTGGGCGTTGAAACCCTTGGCGGCGTATTCACAAAACTCATTGAACGCAACACCACAATTCCGACTAAGAAAAGCGAGATTTTCTCAACAGCTGCAGACCTTCAAACTGCAGTGACAGTCCATGTGCTTCAAGGAGAAAGAGCTATGGCACAAGATAATGTTAGTCTAGGTAATTTCAATCTAACTGGAATTCCTCCCGCACCGAGAGGAGTACCGCAGATCGAAGTCACTTTCGATATTGACGCGAACGGGATACTGAATGTTTCAGCTAAAGACCTAGCTACCGGAAAACAAACGGGAATCACAATCACGGCGTCAACTAAGCTCTCCGAAAAAGAGAAAGAGAGGATGGTGAGGGAAGCCGAACAGTTCGCGGAGGCAGATAGGAAGAAGAAGGAAGAGGCGGAAATCAGAAACCAGGCTGACACACTGATCTACACTGTAGAAAAGACGAAAGCCGATCTCAAAGACAAGATACCTCAAGAACTCCTCACAAAGCTCGACGATGTAACTAAGAGACTAAAAGATGCCATTTCAGGCAAAGACGTTGAAGCAATCAAGAAAGAAATAGAAGCCATGAATGCTGTCTTGAAGGAAATCGGAACAATAGCTTACCAACAACAAGCTGCAACTACTGCTTCCTCTGGAGGATCAGGAAGTTCGACGAGTTCGGGATCGCAAGCGTACTCTACGGGTTCAGCGTCAAACTCAGGTCAAAGAGTTGTCGATGCAGAGTACAAAGTAGATTCGCAGTAGTAGAGACTAGAAAAAAGAAAATGACGAAGAGCTGAGATCTAAAGAATGTCCTCGTCTTCGATGAAGCGAGATTACTACGAGGTCCTCGGCGTTTCTAAAGTGGCGACGCCTGATCAAATCAAAGCAGCATACAGGAAGCTTGCGCTACAGTACCATCCGGACAGAAACAAGTCTCCAGGAACCGAAGAGAAGTTCAAGGAAATCTCGGAAGCCTACGCTGTCTTATCTGACAACACAAAGCGCTCACTGTATGATCAATACGGACATGAAGGCTTACAGGGAAGATACTCACAAGAGGACGTTTTCAGAACGACTAACTTCGACGAAATCTTTGGGGACATGGGTTTCGACGGAGGATTCGACGGCATCTTCGAGTCATTCTTTGGGAATTTTGGCGAATCTAGACGAAGTAGATATCGGCAAAAAGATTACGCTCAGCAAGGGAAGGATCTAACTTACGAACTTGAGCTGACGCTCGAGGAAATAGCATTGGGGACCACGAAGGAAATTGAGATCCCGAGAACCGAGGCATGCGAAGAATGCAAAGGATCGGGCGCGATGCGGGGAAGTGTCCCAAAGACATGCCCAGAGTGCCGCGGTACAGGTCAAGCTCAAAACATGAGTACCTCTGGTTTCTCCACGATTATTAGATTAATAACCTGCAAGAAATGCAAGGGCAGCGGAAGGATGATTGAGAATCCCTGCAAAGGCTGCAACGGAAACGGAGCAGTTGAACGGATAAGAACTATCAGAGTAGATATTCCGGCCGGGATCGAAGACGGCTCTTCTCTCCGATTAAGAGGACAGGGTGACTTGGGCGATTCGGGAGAATCAGGAGATCTTTATTTAGTGTGCCGTGAGTTGCCACACAATTTTTTTATCAGAGAGGAAAATAATCTCCAATGTCAAGTATCTGTTGGCATTGTTGACGCCGCTCTCGGTTCTCGGATCGCTGTTCCAACTATCGATAGGCAAACTCTGACGGTGAAGGTACCGCCCGGTACACAGAATGGAACTATTTTGGGGCTGAAAGGCATGGGAATCAAATTCCCAAATGGTTCCAGAAGAGGGGACCAATTGGTTACAATTAAGGTAAACGTTCCTACAAGACTTACAGCGAAACAGGTAGAAATTCTCAGGCAATTCAAAGAACTTGAAAAGAAATGTTAGAAGGGCCATGTCTTTGAAAGCGAGAAAAATGAGAGGAAATAACAGAAAGGGTGATTCAATCTTCAGAGAGGACGAACATAAGGAATCTCGAGGCGAGAATCATAGAGATAGAGTGGATGACCTCTTTGAGGATATCGACGTGGAGCTAGATCGTGTTAGCGAGAGACTGAATGATCTCTTTTCTAGGGTTCAATCAATGATAAGAAACTTGACAATGTTTGGCTTTGATCGTTCTAACACTTCCTCACCTGCGATGCTCCCTGAGCGGATTCTGCCAAGAGAGAATCGTTTTGATCTCGTTAGTTTCAACTCTGAGGTCTTTAGGAGGTTCATGCTTACAAGAGAAGAACCTCTAGTCGAGACCGCAATAGATGAAATGCGCGGCGAGCTAAGGATTATCGTGATCATGCCCGGAATAAGAAAGGAGGATATCGAGCTAGAATTAACTGAGAACATGGTGACGGCTAGATCTATTTCAAGCGGAGATAACAATCGGAGCATAACGGTTCCACTACCGGTTCCAGTGAAGATCCGTTCGATAGAAACTACCTATGCTAACGGAGTACTTGAAATGAGGTTGAAAGTCAGGTCACGGAAGAAATACTATAAAGTAAAAATAAAGTGACGCTCTTCCTTTCTGGACTAAAATTTAGCCCCAAGACATCTAGCTGACCTGTAAAGCGTAAAAACGAGCGACCGAAGCCCAGATGAAAACAATTTTCATTGTTCCAAAGATGTTCACTTCTGACGAACTCAATGCGCTCAATCCAACTTTACCGGAGGACTATCAAGAAAGGACAAAAGAATTCTGGGATTATATTGAAGAAAAGCTTAGGAACATAAGGAAAGTTCAGAAGCTGTATTTTGATTCATTGACAACCGATGAACAAGAGAAAGCGCTTGAATTCATCCGAAAAAACAATGAAAAATGCTACGATCTTGCAAGGAAGTTCAGGGAAGCAGGAGCAAAGATAGAAGCGACAGAGGACCCATTATTGGTTCAGGAAACCATATCTTGGATCTCGATGTTCAAGAAAGGAGACAAGAGAGATTTCGCGACAGAGGAAATGTTAGCAAAGAATATGGTTGATCGCGAGAAGTACATTGCCCAGAGAATCTCAGAATCCCTCTTTGAGGGCGAAACGGGCATCTTATTTCTCGCACCAGGAAGAAAAACGAATGAATACATTCCTGCCGACCTTGTACGAATTATAAAAATTCAGCCGTTTGACCCTCAGGATTATTTGAATTCGTGGCTTGTTACCTTATCATTGAAGTCCCAACTTAGGAATCAAAGTACATAGTGGTCAGCTCAGAGGCTGTTCTAGCGAGTAGTCGCTCAGGATCATTGATCAGTTCTCGCGCGCTTACGAAGAGAAACTGCTTGTCCACGAGTTTTTCGAGATTAGCGATGGCCGAAAGTTAAATCGCAACATGTTCTTCTACATTCGACATCAATCAACAGAGCCGTACCACTCATCACGATTGGGAACGAATATCTTCTTCTATCGCGCTGAGCGGTTTGTACCCGTTCCTGATCGTGATCATCACCGAGGCAAGGTAGCAAAATAAAAGTCCCAGCTTCTTCAAATAATATCTTCTTCGCCTTTCACCTCTCTACTAACCAGCTTCATTCTTTCCAAGAATTTTATCAAAGAATCGACGCATTCTCCGGGCTTGCTCGACTCCGTATCAATTGTTATGTCAGGGCACCGCGGTTCTTCGTAGGCTTGTTGAACTCCAGTCATGTCGCTTATCTCTCCTGTATGCGCCATAGCATACAGTCTCTTTGGATCCCGCCCTTCACAAGTCGTTAGAGCGGCCTTGACGTAGACTTCGACAAATCTATTCCTTCCTATGATCTCCCTTGCAGTCTCTCTTGACGACCTGAACGGTGATATTGATGAGACAATACATACGACACCATTTCTTGAGAGAAGATTCGCAAGATAAGCGATCCGGCTCGCATGTTCCTCTCTGTCCTTCCTAGAGAATCCGAGTCTCCTTGAAAGATCCCTCCTAATCTGGCCGCCCTCGAGGAGCTCCACGCGTCGAGAAAAGTCTGTCTCGAGCCTGAACTTAAGTAACAACGCAAGCGTAGATTTCCCAGAGGCTGGGAGGCCCGTAAGCCAAATGGTGAATCCGTTCATCCTTGCATAGTCTGCATCATGGTCTCTTTCTCCCTCTTGCCTTGGAAACATCCGCATAGATTTCGCTTTCCTGCCTGACTGGTTTGTTCTAAACAACAAGATTTAGGCAATGACATCCTATTATATTCTCTCTTCGCGTGGCTTTGGACTTTTGCTGAGTGTCCATGCAATCTTCGAGCGTGAGCGTGCTTGGCTTCGGGCTGATAAATTACGGCAGTAGAACAACTTCAGAACGCTAAACTCTTATCATTATTCTAGTATTACATCTCCCTGATTCAAAACTTTGATGACTTCTGGTCTAAGGATCTCGCTTGGAAGTTCCATACCTTTCTTCAGCATCTCCCTCATTTTCGTTTGACTGATCAACACATGGCTTTCTTGAGTATGCGGACAGGTATTCTCGGTCGCCATAGATCGGCAAGCTCTACAGTAAAATGTCTCTTTGTAACGAAGCGGCGTGATTCCGACATCGAATTCGTCGAATATCTTATGACACGCGTATGGATCGTAGAACTTACCAACTCCCGCCTGGTCTCTGCCAACGATGTAGTGAGTTGCGCCGTAGTTCTTGCGAACTATGGCGTAAAAGAGGGCAGCTTTAGGGCCAGCATATCTCATCGTTATAGATAGCGAGGAAAGCACTACCTTGTCCTTCGGGTAATAGCCATCAACGACCTGTTTGTAGGCTTCCATTATCACATGTGGTTTGTAATCACCCTTCTTTAGGCGGCCTATCACGGGTTGGATGAACAGTCCGTCGATCTCAGAATTTTCAAGAGATACTTTTTGGATGTACTCATGCGCTGTGTGTGGCGGGTTCCGGCACTGGTAGGCTACAACATTTTTCCAACCTTTGGCCTTGAATAGATCCCTCGTCTCTTTTGGAGAGAGCTCATATTTGACCGTAGGTAGTTCGAGTCTTCGAATCAGTTTGACTTTTCCTGCAAGCGCCGTGCTTCCATAGTTGTAGAAAATATCGTAAACATTTGGATGACTGGTGTCAGTTGTGCCATAAGCAGTCTTTGCAAAATCTTCCTTTGAATATTCGAATTTTTCGCTTACATTTAGAATTGCAAATGGTTGCTTGTCCCAATCTAACAGGGCAATCTCTTCTCCTTCCTTGATCTCCTTTGCGTTTTCATCTTCATTAGGAATTGTAATAATTATTGGAATCGTCCAAGGCAAACCATTTGGTAATCTGTTGTTTTTGACAATGGATTCGAATGTGGTTGAATCAACGAAACCATCAAGAGGGCTATACGCTCCATTGGCTATCTTCTCTGAATCGTAAATGAAATCGATGAAAGGTTGTATTCCGGTCATATCTTTGGTTTCGCGAAGCTTCTGATCCGCCTCCTCTGATGGAAGAACCTGATCTACGAGAGCACCGCCGTAGGGCTCGCCAAGTATGCTCATGTTCATCTTTTCCACTTGCTCGGACTATCTCGAATCTATTTGAGACACAGCCCAGCTTTTCCTCGCATCAAGACACGAGGCGAATACACGGTCTTTTGAAAAGCTTCCAATTACCCGTTGATCGATCATATTTTGAATTTACAAATACATGCCAATTATCATCGTCGAGCTTTGGGAAATCAGCGCGATAACAGTAACCGGGCCATCTTGTCTCTTTTCGGAAGAGGGTATGCCTTAGTACTGCCTCTGCAGTGACTACCCGATGATGAAGCTCCCAAGCTCTTTGCAGTTGATGCAAGTTCTCTGCTGCGATATGTGCCAAGTCTTCTCTCAACATCGTAAGAAGTTCCCACCCTCGATTAAGTAATATTTCATTCGTAGTGTACATTGATCCCCAGCCGCCGACATATTCGTCCATTATTTTCTCGAGTCTCACGACAGCTTGATCGGCATACAAGTATGAGGGAGAGACTGTACCTTTTGTTATCAAGTTTCTCCCAAGCTTGAAATTCTCCATTGGTTGGAATATTTCTTTTCTAAGCTCTTCTCCTTTCCTATCCGAAACTTCTGGTTTGGAATCTGAGTGATCCATCACGTATGAGACAGCGGCTTTGCCCGCTAGCCTTCCCTCGGTGAACGAACCAGAAGAGAACTTGTGAGCCGAACCTCCAATAGTATCACCAGCTCCGAATAGTCCCTCCACGGTGGTCATTCTATTGTACCCCCAGAAGTATTCTTTTGGAGAAACATCTTCAGGGCCGCTGGCCCAGGCCCCTGAGCATGTTGCATGCGACCCCATTATGTACGGCTCTGACATGAGCAACTCGGAAGGTGTCGTTTTGGGATCTATGTTTTGTGAAGCCCAGACAATAGTCTGGCTCATAGTCATATCAAGGAAATCCTCGTGTCCGAGTTCCTCTTTTTCTCTCGTATCAAGAACTCTCTCGGTATGTAGATAGATGGGATATCTTCCTGCCTTGATCTCTCTATACATTGCATCGTTTCGAAGACAAGTGGGGAACGGTTTAGCATCCACATAATTTCCGTAGAGCGCTCTTTGATCTTCTTTGTACTTGAGCTCGTAGTCCTCGCCATAGGCATTTGTTGCTACCGCCTTCAATGCTAGGAACCACGCACCGACAGGCCCATATCCATCCTTGAATCTAGTGACCACGAGCTTGTTTTCCATTTGCGTCATTTCGGCTCCTGCTCCGATCAGAAGCCCGTATGCGGATCCGGTGCTCCAAGGTGCATACCATGTCCTGCCCGCGCCCTCGCCAACCGATCTTGGTCTGAAGATGTGGGTTGCTCCTCCAGCAGCTACGATGACCGCTTTGGCACGGAAAAGGTAGAACGTTCCATCCCTTACGCCGAAGCCCGAAGCACCCGCGATACGATTTGGATTACTTGTATCAGTTAAAAGATGAGTAATCATTATTCTATTGTAGACTTTCGTTACAGCTTTCGCCGCGGCTTCGGCGACGATCGGCTTGTACGACTCGCCGTGAATGAGAATCTGCCATCTTCCTTCTCGCTTGTAGTGTCCGGTCTGCTGGTCGTAGATTATTGGAAGACCCCACTCCTCGAATAGATGAACGGTGGAATCGACATGTCGAGCAATGTCAAATTCAAGATCCTCTCTAACTAATCCCATCAAGTCATTTCTTGTGTAGCGAACAAAATCCTCGGGGGTATTTTCGTTCCAACGCATCCCCATGTAGCAGTTGATAGCAGAAAGACCCATCGCAACGGCTCCGCTACGCTCAATTTGTGCTTTCTCGACAAGAACAATGTTGAGATTTCTTCCCCAATATCTTGCTTCATAAGCAGCGCCGCAGCCAGCCATTCCTCCGCCGACGATGAGAATATCACATTCAATAGTCTTGGTCTTCACTTGACTTCACTCTTTTTCTGAGAGGTTATCGCAAGTAACCCGCGGTCAGTCTTTAGATACTCTGGTTCGTGAGCAAGGAGCTCGGAACGGATATCATCAGCTCTAGGTTCTGCGTAGCTCTGAGGCGGTTTTATCGAGTTCCATCCTTTAGTGCGAATGGGGAATGTGAATTCAAGCTTTGAGTCATTCCTGTATTTTATCTTCCAATGGATCTCGTTCTTTTCCTTATCGCGCAGAACAGTGAGCTTGTGGTCCAGCGGAGCAAAATCTGCATAGCCCCTCATGTCAATCGCATGTTGCGGACACTCCTTCACACAAGAGTAGCATTCCCAGCAGTAACTCGGCTCAATGTTGTAGGCTTTTCTTCCGTTGAAGATGCTGTTAGTTAGATGCATAATGTCGCTCGGACAGATATCAACACACTTGCCGCATCCATCGCATTTTGAAGAATAGACAAAGGTCGGCAATTGTTAAATCACTTTTTTTCTAGTTCAATAGCTGTATCTTTTGTCGTGGTAATTGACCCAGTGGGAAGAAGCGGCTCTGCTCCTGTTCTTCTTTCTATTTCTTCGTAGAGTAGCGATACAGGTTTTGACACTGCATGGAAGAATTTGGTAAATGGAGCAGTTGCCAAAAGCATGATGACGAATATCATATGAATCCAAAATGAACTTGAGACCCAGTACGTTCCTAGAGATGAATATATCATCTGCTGCGTAATAAATCCAGTCACGACTGCAAGTAAGAGAGTTGTGAGAAATAAATCTGAGCGAGTAAAACGCCAAATAGGAGCTTGCTCTCGATATCTGACATAAAACATTCCAACAAAACCGGCGATCACTAAAGCCCCACCAACATTACCAAATATCTTGACAGGATTGTATAGTGGAAGAATGATATTTGTAGGATTTGTAAGAAATGCCAAAGTCGTTGATATTCCTAGAAACACAAATCCCCAAAAGATAGCTATATGCGACGAGCGTTTTGTCTTGTTGCAGGTTCCTAGAACTCTGAATGTAAGAAACTCACGAGCGAATACTGTAAAAATGCTTGAAGGGAGGGAATTGCTTTTCTTATCTGATTTTGAAAATATTTGCCAATGAAAGAAATGATGAAGTGCCCCCTTGGTTTTCTTATAGACAACGCCAAGGATGACTAGGACCAAAATGATCAGTCCACCTATGTCGATCAACTGATTTGCAACAGGTAGATTCATGAAAGTCACAAAGGTACACCTTCTTCTTCATTTGAGCTTTCTTTACATGCATCTTTTTGTAAATTTCATAAATGGGACGGGCTATAAGTCGCTAGTATGCAGGCCAGATGTGTTGTAGTTTCCCGCAAATCAGTATGCCTTTGGTTTCCGGTGACTCTTTTTTTGGCATGATACATCTCACTAGATTCCTCGTCTAATATGATTTCTTCGGGACCTACTTTCATTAAGAAACCAAAGCAAGCGCTCTGACCGAGGCAGCGCTTCCGCCAGTTAGGGCAATCGGTGCGCCTACGAAGAGAAACTGCTTGTCTACGAGTTTGTCGAGATTAGTGAGATTTTCGTATATACTGATGACTTTGGGAAGTAGTGTCTTGTGGGCGGGAAACTGTGCGTAATCCGGACCCGGAGCATCAAATCCTACAGCTTCAACACCGAGTTCAACGATATACTTGCAGGCGTCGTCGCTTAGCTGAGGATGATTGAGCCATTCACTTGTGAGTGATTTAGAGGTATAACCTGTGTGAAAGAAGAGCATCCAGCCCAGTCCGACGTTTTGGCCACTTTTTTCTAATCTTGAAGAAATATCATTTCTAGTGATAGCGTATTTGGGAGCTTGTTTTGTAAAATCAAGCAAAATCCCTTTTGCCACATACTTTTTGATTGGGACCTTGTCTATAGTTAGTGCTCCTTCGACAAAGTGACCTGGCGAATCGACGTGTGTTGCGGAATGCTCAGCGAAACTCCAAATGAATGAAGCATATCCGTTGTCCCGAACGGTTGTGAAAATTGCGCGCAGTGGCTGGGGATATCCTGGATAAACTGGGGTGTCCAAACTTGTCATCGGGACCGAGAGATCAGCTACTTCCTTAAACATCGGGTCTGTTTGTTTATTTTCTTCCTGTGTGAGCAAAATAGTTTCAGCACTTCCTAAAGGCAAGAACCTAGCATTTCTGACTAGAGATTAAGCCTTTTGGTTCGCATGTAAAGAGGTGTACCTGAAGTTATTTAGAGCAACACAATTTTGCGTTATTTCTTGATGGATGCTTCTTCGACCAAAGGGATATAAACGGCCTCGAAATGGCAAGTTTGAAGATACAAATGCTTTGGAAAGATTTCTACCGTCAATAAGTTGTTCTCCTTCTTGAGTTCTCTTGAAAGAAAAAATGTGGTCGATCTCTTCGATAGAGTTTCTTTGACTAGGAGTTTCCGCTCTTCTTGGTTGATAGGCGTAAGAGCTCGTTTCCTCTTTTAGGGGCTCCTCATTTGCTTTAAATCCAGTCATCAAGGACCCCCACCACCCCCTCATCTACATGCCATAGTGCCAGATTGCCATTGATTGACTTCTTGCGCACACTTGTGCGCTTCCTTACCCTTTCACTTTTGTAGATTGCACACTCATTGTGCCCTAAACAATGGCCCCTATAGATTCACTTTATGATAATCGGCCGAGAGTTCCGTTAGTTTTGTTTGATTCAACTGATATCATTGGAATTGATAGATACAAT
Organism: archaeon; assembly: GCA_029850555.1. Taxonomy (GTDB): domain Archaea; phylum Thermoproteota; class Nitrososphaeria; order Nitrososphaerales; family CADDZS01; genus JASHOD01. The sequence continues at coordinate 13,150 of JARCRS010000118.1, forward strand.
TTGAAGAGCCCTAGCTATGTCTTCCACAGAGGCGCAGGATTAATCTAGCTTCTTTCATGGTCACAGAAAAAAACGGTGGCTGACATACTATATTTGCGAATAAAGCAATTGTTTGCAGTACGCCTAGATTTAGCCCTGATTCCTTATTACAGAAAAAAACCGCGATTGACATACTATCAGTAGAAATAGCTATTGCTCGCTGTTTGTCTTTATATTGCCGCAATAGAAGGATAGAGCTCTACATACTGTGCGAGAATAGCCATTGTTGTTTCAAAGTTGGTTTTTCCATGGATGCATAAAGAAACCTTTGTAAGGATCCTCCTGCCATGGATTTCAGCTCCTGATTGTTAGCTTACCAAATTTTTAATTGAGCATAGCTAAAGGTACATTTGACATTTGGCAGCCGAATACTTGGATAATAGATGCCTCTTACAATTAGGAGATCTTATTTTTGAAAAGGCCGGAAGTTAATTTCCTCGTACATCTCTTGGGATATCGATTCCCTCCTTTCAGAGTTTTGTTGACAAAACTCATCAGGGCAAGAACCCCTTTTTGAAATGAGATTGATTGAAATGGATTCACTGAGCTCTGAACTAGGAATCCTGAATCATGCCCTAATTGTTCCCGTACAGTTGCAGGGTCAATAAATTGTTTCGTAGGGAGCTGATCTGTTTGCTAACTTTAATATCTTCAATCGCTGTCCGGTGGAAGAGCTTCTTTCACATAATCCTCGCGCTCTGGAGTGAAAAAGTCCAAGATTACGCATTCCTCATCCGTCTTTAACTCGTGAAATACTCCCGGGGGAATAAAGTAGGCGTCGCCGCGTTTCATCTGCCAAGTAGATTCTCCGACGCGAAATTTGCCCCCTCCTTCAAGGAATACCCCGTATTGTGCATGCGGGTGGTTATGCAAAGCAAACGTCTTTCCCGACTCGATTTTGTATAAAACCATGAGACCACTCGTAGAGTGGGAGAGCATCCGTCTTTTCACCCCGAGCATTATCTCTTTCCAAGCTTCAGGCTTGTCATGCCAAAATGAAGCTTGAGAATAACTCGCTGACATTGATCCCTATCTGCAAGGGCTCTATCTAAAAGAAATTCTTTTCCCAGGAGCTAGATCAGCAAGGATCTGGGCCGTTCAAATCTTTCGAGTTTGATTGCCTGCATAAGATTGGTGCGATTAGTTTTAGGGGACACTCGATGGAGAAGGAGGAGCTGGCGGCGCAGTCTCTATTGTATCCAATCTCCTCTCTTCAAGCTTATTCTCATCTTCTTGAAGGAACGGATACATTCCCATCATGACCTCGGCTTCAGTAGCTCGTAGCCAAACTTTATCCCCGTCAAAGGTCGCGATAGAATCTCTCGGAATCTGAAGGCGTCTGCCTCCTTTCTCTGAAACGATGAGATTAGAATCCAATTCCTTTACGGGACCTAGATCGTGATTGTCGCAGCTTTTCACATCTTTCTTCAGAATGTCATTGTCGTTCCACATCTTAAGTTGCTTCATTTCCACTCATTGCTCCGCAGATTGTAATAGATAGGGATCCATGATATTAATTGAAAATAGAAAGAAATCTAGAAGATGATTATGAATTGACCTGGTCTTCAGTCTCTGATGAAGGTTGACTTTCTATCTTTTCAATTCGAGGCGGATTCTGAGATATCTCGCCTTTATCTAGTCGAATGCGATCTTCTTCTGTCTCAATCGCATCGAGCCAGTTGAGGTACAAGTCGAGCGCCGGGACAGGATCGAATATCCTGTTCGAGCCAATCTTCAGCAAACTGAAGCCGTTTTCCTCCTTGGGTTTGTAATAGTGAGCAGGGTCTAGGAAGAGAACCCAAGGAAATGTCCCCTGGCTAGAGGAATTTTCGATTGAACTTAGAGCGTTCAAAAAGAATTGCTTCTGAAGGTCTTCTGCAGAAAGAACCTGCGGAGCAGTTGGATTATCAGAGCGAATCTCTAAAGGATTCATTTTTGCTCCCTCTCTCGTATATCCAAATTCAATGTTGATCACTGGTTTCTTTGTCACGTGTGCAATGTGGTTAACCTTCCTTCCTATATTTTGACCGCGAGGAGGGATCTTTGTAAAATAATTCGGATAATTGTCAAGCCCAATGATGTCAATATTTTTCAATCGTCGCATAGCTTCGGCAACATCCAACCTATAGTTATTCATCCTTTGTCTTGCATCTTTCTCAAGGAATCCCATCTTCGAGAAGACAGTTTGGGCTGCAAGAATAAAACTAGTCTGAGAGTTCCAGTCCTCGGCCGGATCGTCAGCCTCAAAGTTAACCATGGTTAGGGAATTAGGAGAGGCCTCTTTGATTCCCTTCAGAATATGTCCCAGTCTCTTGAATTTCAAGTCCTTGTTAACAGATAATTCGAGCCAAGATAGAGGAGTTTCCCTCCATGCCACGCTCGGCAATGATTGAAGTATCCATTCCTTTGTATCTATCTCATTTTCGACTCCGTAGATTATCCTTCGATTGTACTTTCCGATCCTCGTTTCTATTTGCTTTACTGCCTTGAAGGAATCGCCGTATGACTCATCTACGAAACTTCGTAGTCTTGCTGCGTTTATCACCCCTACGTTTTCCTTCACACCAACTTCGATTGGAATCACGAGATTGAATCCTGCTTCAGCGAACTTTTCAATAGAGTCAAGATGCGATATTCCGCTGGGGCCCTTTATACGAAGCCTTCGCGATGGTATAGGATGAATCCTAACCCATTCGATCGGAGTCTTCCTCAGAAACTCTATGGTCTCGACACACGAGTCTCGCGACTCTGGAGAGTGGACATTGATTCCCTTTAGGAACTCTTCCTCGAGTCCCTTTATCCTCGCAGGCAGGGGCACTCTCCTCCAAAATAGCAATCTTGGAGAATGGATTGCTTCAAAGTTAAGACTATGAACAATAAATCTAAAGCAAGGCAATGTATTTCTGTTATTCTAGAATCATTGTCGTTTGTTTTTGATTCCAAAAGGGAGTTGGTTAGAGAATGCGCTACATCTTTGAAAAAGCAGTTGATCTTACTCACGAACTTGCAAACGGGATGCCAATTTATCCAGGCGATCCATCACCGTCGTTTGAGCGTAGCGCGACAATAGAAAAGAATGGAGTTAATCTCACAAAGCTCACCCTAGGCTCTCATACTGGCACACATACCGATGCTCCGATCCACTTTATTTCTGGGGGAGAGTCGATCGACCAGATTCCTGTCAAGAGCTTTATTGGAGAAGCTCTCGTAGTTGACCTATCAAAGACAAAGGCAATTGGCAGCGGCATAGTACCCTCAGATCTTCAAGAATTCGACTCTCAAATTAGGGATGATGACATTGTTCTTCTTTACACGGGAAGCAGTGACAAATGGGGCGATCCGGCGGTAAACTCGAACTACACTTATTGCACGAAAGAAGCTGCAGATTATTTTGTTTCAAAGAAAGTCAGGGCAGTTGGAATTGACTTCCTTAGCATTGAGAAATTCAAGGCTCCAGAACCGATTGTTCACAAGACCCTTTTGAAAAACGGTATCTACATCATCGAGTCTTTGAGTAGTGCGTTGAAACAATTCTCGGGGCAAAGAATACTCCTAATCAGCCTTCCAATCAAACTTGAGAATGGAGATGGTGCACCCTCGCGCTCGATCGCAGTTCCCATTGAAGGCGACTGAAGGATCCCAAATGTCAAGCGAAAAAAAGGGATGCAACTTGGGAGTTTCTTTCGGTGAGGAATCTTCCTTGTACTCTTTTCCTAATGACCATCCGCTGAATAATAAAAGAACGGAACTTTTTGCTTCCTCTCTGAAGAAAATCGCTCATTCTCCTAGAAAAGTCTCTATCACAGAACCCCTCGCATCGAAGGAACAAGATCTTCTCTTGTTCCACGCACAGGAATATGTTGATTTTGTAAAGGCCTCGTCAAAGTTAGGCTCGGGCTATCTGGACTACGGTGATACTCCATCGTTCAAAGGAGTATACGAGGCTTCACTTTTTCCCGTCGGTAGCACACTTGAAGGCTTTAGGATGATAGTGGATGGCAAATTTGACCATTTTTTCAACCCTGTTGGCGGATTGCATCACGCAAGACGAGACAGGGCAGGTGGCTTTTGCGTCTTCAACGATGCTGCAGTTGTGATAGAAAAAGCATTCAAGGATCTCGATCTCAAAAAAATCGCGTACGTCGACATTGACGCGCATCACGGAGATGGTGTTTTTTACGGATTTGAATTGGACAAGCGGGTCATAATAGGAGACATTCACGAAGACGGCAGGTACCTATATCCAGGTACAGGATATTCACACGAGACCGGAAGAGGAGATGCCATCGGAACAAAACTGAATATTGCCCTCGCGCCATCTTCAGGAGACGACGAATTTATTGAGGCGTTTAATTTAGTTGAAACCTTCATTCGAAATCACAAACCAGAATTTATTTTCCTACAGTGTGGCGCAGACGGACTCGATGGTGATCCGATTACCCACTTGCGCTATTCGTCAAGGGCTCACTCGTACGCGACCGAGAGACTACATGCTCTTTCCCACGAGGTTTGCAACGGGAGAATCCTCGCCATGGGCGGAGGAGGATACAATCCTAAGAACGTCGAAGCTGCCTGGATCGCAGTAACGAAAGAACTCTCTCCCGCATAGATGGGATTCTATGAAACTTTTCCATCGAAGCGGTATAACGAAGGCCTTCATGCTAAGTTTAGTCGTCGTCCTCTTAGTCGTAAGCGCAGGTCTACTCTATCTTGGATTGTTTTACTATAGTCCGGCGGTATCGCTTTCTACTTTCGAGGTTGAGGAGATTGAAATAATCAATCAAGCAAATGGATCTACAACAAACGGTCTAGTTTACGTCGCCTCAACCAACGCAGAACAGGTCCAAGGATTTCAGAACGCGCAAACTTTTGGAAATTGTAATGGACTTTCGAGAAACACGAGTACCTCATGTTTAGGGATGATATTTGTCACAAAAAGCACGCAAAATCTCTGTTTTTGGATGCATGATACGCCGCTTCCTCTTCAACAGGTTTGGATTTTGAGCAATGGAACAGTCGCTTTTATCTACCAAGCTCAGCCTGAGAGCTTGAAAACCGTGTGTCAAACAGCGATGGATGTTCTTGAAACTAATCCGAGTATCTCGATTTCCGTGGGAGACAGAATAATACTACAGGGAATCACTCATTAGCAATTGCTCTTTGCTTTAGTTTGAATATCTGGATAAGCTGAATTGCTTTTTCGTATCCTCTTCCAACTTCGTTAGGATGATGAGCGTCTGATCCGAAGGTTACCTCACAACCTGAAGCTCCGCAAGCGCGAGCTAGCCTTTCGGCAAGATCGTAATCCCTTGAGATGTCATTCCCGTTCAGCTCCAAAGCCTTGCCTTCATACTTTGCAGCTAGCCCGAGTTCATAGAGCAAGTCATCAATATTGGTTGGAGTGAGCGGAGTACTTCTTCCGAGTCGCACAGGGTGAGTGAGTACGTCTGATGGAATGAAATCGCTTTCTAGCGCGAGCCTTTGTAATTCCATATATTCAATCCAGCGTTTCTTAGAGCTTTCCTTATCTTGAGCAAGACCCTTGTTTTCGACATCTTCCCCGTTTCGTAGTTCATGCACCGAGACAAGGAGCATGTCCCATTTTTCCTGATTTACATAACTTGAGATGTCTTGTTCTAAAGCCGAGATGTCATCGACTTCTAGTCCCTTATTCACCTTGGATAAGCCTTCCAAGACGTTATCAAATTCAAGAAGGTATTCTTCAAAATCTGAAAACACGTGGCCGGTCCTATGGACGGAATGAAACTTGATTGATGCTCTCGGTTGTTTGAATTGCGAGATGTGTTCAGTTATCGAGATGCAATCAAAAGACCTTGATTTCGCGCTTTTAACCATCGAATGTATACTATCATAGATAATATGATTGTGATTGTCAGAATTCAAGATCATTTGAAAAGAACGATCACTAGTCAGTTGAGGTAAAAAGTAAGATGAGGGGACCTGATATCCCCGTGTATTTGTGCGTCTAGGCTTTTGCGACGATCTTCTCTCGCTCGGCAGTTCCTTTCTCTGTAACTTCTCTAACGACGCCGGCAGCGATTGTGGTACCCATGTCTCTTAAAGCGAATCTCCCAAGCTCAGGAAAGTCTTTGAACGTCTCTATACAAACACCTCGTAGTGGCTTGATAATTACAATTGCCGAATCGCCCGTCTTGATAGACTTTGGCTTCTCTTCCGTAGGCTGACCTGTTCTTGGATCAAGCTTTGACTCTATCTCTGTGATAGTTGCGGCGACCTGAGCAGTGTGTGCGTGAAGCACCGGAGTATATCCTCCAGCTATGGCAGTTGGGTGATGGACAACAATGATTTGTGCTCTAAACGCCTTTGCGATGGTGGGTGGATTGTTAACCGGCCCGATAACAGAGCCTCTCTTGATTTCCCCCTTTCCTATTCCTCTAAGATTAACTCCGATATTGTCCCCTGCGATTGCCTCATTCATGGCGACGTGATGGCTTTCAATTGTTTTGACTTCAGCGGTAGCTCCTTCCGGCATGACGATAATTTGATCTCCGACTTTCATCTTGCCTGTTTCGATCCTGCCCACTGGTACTGTTCCAACGCCTGTAATCGAGTAGACATCCTGCAAAGGCATTCGTAGAGGTTTGTCAACCGGCGGCTTTGGAACCTCGAATTCGTCGAGCGCTTCCTTGAGAGTAGGGCCCTTGTACCAGGGCATCTTGTCGCTCTTTTTGACAAGATTGTCACCCATCCACCCAGAAACAGGGATGAAGCGAATCTTTGTAACGTTAAAGCCAACTGTCTTGAGTAGTCTCTCCATTTCTTCCTTGACCTCATTGTATCTAGCTTCCTTGTAGCCGATCATTTGATCATCCATCTTATTGATGCAAACGACCACCTGGTTGACTCCAAGAGTCTTTAGAAGAAATGCATGTTCCCTTGTCTGACCGCCAGCGCCAATTCCTACTTCTGTCTCACCTGGCTTGCCTGAGACAAGAACTACCGCACAATCCGCCTCAGAAGCGCCGGTAATCATGTTCTTGATAAAGTCCCGGTGTCCGGGGGCATCGATGAGAGTGAAAAAGTACTTTGGCGTTTCGAATTTTTGGAATGCGAGATCAATAGTAACACCTCTTTCCCTTTCATCTTTCAAACTGTCCATGACCCAGGCGTACTTGAAAGTATCACCTTTGCCGGTCTTTTCAGATTCTTTAGCAAATTCATCAATAGTTCTCTGATCTACAGCACCCATGTCAAAAAGGAAATGTCCCATTGTTGTAGATTTTCCGTGATCAACATGTCCAGTAACAATCAGATTCATGTGGGGCTTGTTTGCCATTTTGTACAGTACACCTAAAGTAAGAACGTAACTTCGCTACGCGCTTTTTAAGTCTTCTGCGAGAGACGAAAGAAATTTTATGCCAGTTGGAAAATTACAGGATATTCTCGCACGTACAAGACTTATTGCAATGACTAAGATTTTATCATGAGAAAATAATCGTGCTAATGTGAGACTAGCGCGAAGACATCGCAATCCGTTCTTGCTCATTCTTTTTCTTGATTGCAAACGAGTTCGTTTCATTATTTGCGGCCATGATTATTTCATCCGCTAGTATTTCCTCAACAGAACGCGATGTGGCAAAAGCAGCTTCACGCAGTCCTTCAGAAATGAATCGCAAGGCGAGATCTACTCTTCGACTGGGAGCAATGTCCACTGCAACGTGATAAACAACTCCTCCGTACGCAATTCTTGTCGTGTCTTCATTTGGAGCAGTGTTTTCTACTGCTCTTACCAAAATTTCGACTGGATTCTGACCCGTCTTTAAGGCAATAATGTCAAGAGCCGCCTGGACGACCTTGAGAGATCTTTGCTTCTTGCCACCCATTCGTCCGGCATTCTTCGCATGTTTCTTGCCAAAATGCATGATATCGTTTGCAAGACGCTCAACAATATTGACTTCAAGCTTTCCGAACTTTTTGTGTTCGTGACGACCCATTGTCGTACCGGCAATCGTAGGCTTTAACGAAATAGCCTTCTGAAGGCCCTGATCCTGGACCTTAATTCCCTCCATGTCCCATTTTTCAAACAGTAACAGTCTAGGTGCTTCAGGCATTTCTATTCCATTTCCTTCTATCGTCTGGGTTTTTCCTTTCTACCGTACACGAGTTCATTTAAAGAGACATCATTGACCTTGAAAACCGCCCAACGAACTCCAGGGATGTCTCCCATTGCACGCCCCATGGATCCACCTATTCCTTGAATGCCGACTTCGTCGTGTTCATCTATGAAATTAAGTGCACCATCGCCTGGAAGAAAAGCAGTAATTTGCTTCCCATTCTTGACCAATTGTAAACGAACACACTTTCGGATTGCAGAATTGGGCTGTTTTGATTCAACGCCAACTTTTTCGAGCACAATCCCTCTGGCCTGCGGAGACCCTTCCAACGGATCGGCTTTTTTGTCAAGCATCAACATTCTGCGTTTGTAATATTTGTCAGACCATCGCAAACGCTGCCTCTTCTGTTTTTGTTTCCTTGCAGCGAATTCTCCTTTCGGAGACTTACTCTTTGACAAAGTGTAGCATCTTCTCCTCCAATCTTATAAAATAGTTTCTCAATGTTCCGATCGAGTTTCTCTCACTGCTGCGATGTTACAATTTGTATGTTCTCGACGTTGAAGTAGCGTTTTGCAAGGAGTCTTGCCTTTTCCGCGTTCCGTCCTGCCTTGCCTAAAATCGCTCCCTTTTTCCTCTGATCGACTACAACTGTCGCGGTCTTTGACCCATTAGGTCTGTCGACCACTCTCACGTCGCTCACCATTTTTGGATTGAGTGCGTTAATTATGAGTTGTTTAGCGTCATCTGACCACTCTACAAGCTCGATCTCTTTTCCGACGATCTGTTGCACGTTTTTGATATTTGCACCGGCCTTTCCTATTGCAAGCCCCATCTCTCCTTGACTTACGACAAAGATTATTCGGTCAGCCTTTATATCAAGAACGCAATCCCGCGCAGTCGCTCCAGTCGTGTTCTGAAATATAGACATCAAGCCCAATTCTTCAGATGTTAATTTTATTCGTCCGGACAAAGGATTGAAAACACAGCGCCGTCATTTTTTTGTTTGTCTTGTGCTAGTAACCGAAAACTCAAGTTCTTGAAGAGGCTAATCCTCCTCTTCCTCGTCGGTATCCTCTTCAGCTTCGGCCTCCGCCTCTTCTTCCTCTTCTTCCGCTTTGTTTTCTTTCTTTGCTTTACGTGAAGGCTTGGCCTTTTCTTTAACCTCTTGTTCCTTTTTAGCTCGGGACGATTTTCGAGATTCCGACTTTACATCTTCTTTCTTCTTCTTTGTGGCTCTAGAGTTGTCTTTTTGTTTTGCTTCCTGTTTCTCCTCTTTTTCTTGAGTCTTGACAGGAGGAATTAGCTGAGCTGCTTGTTGCCTTTGGAATCCAGATTTTGGATTTTCGTAGTCCTCCGACTTCTCAAATGTTCCAAGCGAGGCGTCCCCCGCTGATTTCACTGCAATGACCGAGACTTTGTACGGGATTCCGCAGGTCTTTCCTAATTCAATCGGATTTCCGTCAAAACGCACAGCAGGCACCTGGAGATTCCTGCACTCGTCCAAAATTCTCGGAGGAACATTCGCAGAGGCTGACCAGACGACTAACTTTGAACCTTTCAGCCCGTTCAGTACTTCTTTGCGTCCCACAACATACTTTCCTGTCTTCGTCACAGCCTTTAGCTGTTTTTCCAAATCTACAACAGATGCCGACATCTCTAGACGCCTCTCATGAACACATCGATCATTCCTGTTCCGACAGGGATGGGTAGACCTACGATTACATTTTCAGTGACACCTCGAAGCTCTTCTGTTTCTCCTCTTACCGCCGCTTCGGCAAGCGTAGGAACTGTGATTTCGAAGGCTGCTCTCGCTAGAACAGAACTCTTAGTTCCTGCTACACCATGTCTTCCGATCTGCTGGAGAAAGCCCTTGCTTGTCATAAGATCAGCAACGAGGTAGACATGCCGGATATCAACTTCCAAGCCTTGTTCTTCGAGAGTTCCCATTATCTCCTTAACGAGGGCGTTTCTCGCTGCCTCTATGCCTAGAGTCTGATAGATTTCGAATGTGTTGTTTGTAGTAGTTCTTGTTTTGTCGACACCTTCGATTTGTCTCACCTTTGCAAGATTTGAGCCAGATGTCTGAATCTTCCACTCCTCGCCTTCTTTCACAACAGTAACACGATCGATTCCGGGGATTCCCTTTACTTTTTGGTTGAGAATCTTGTTCTTGTGAATGTGAAGTGAAGCAAAATCGACATCCATCTTCACCGTTATCAGATTACGCCTTTCATCCGATTCAATCTTTCTCTTGGGAGATTGGATCGCTTCAAGAACATCCTTCAGCGCGCATTGTCTTTCAGCAAGCTTCGCTTTCGACAAAAACAAGTTAATTTCTCCTTGTGCGAGTACTTCAACACGATCAATAACGTTTGCGACTTTTGTGAATCTGATATCATTTGCAACCTTTACCGCTTTCTCGTTTGACTTTTTGAAATCGTCCTCGAGAAACACGTCCATTGAGGGAGTTGCAGGTTGTTTTCGCGCGTCGACAAGTTCAATGAGTCTCGGAAGACCTAAAGTTACGTCTCTTTCCTTGACGCCCGCAAAATGGAAGGTTCTCAGTGTCATCTGAGTCCCGGGTTCTCCGATCGATTGAGCGGCGACAATGCCAGAGGCTTCTCCTGGTTCTACCGTTCCTTTAGTCACAAGCTCAACGACTCTCTCACAAACTTTTTCGACTGATTTTGGATCAAGTTTTGAACTTTTTAGAGCTGCAAGGAGATCTTCCTTTATTCTGGGATTGAGCTCAGAGCCGTATTTTTCAACTGCTCGCTCGATAGTGGACTCTGCTGCTGGTTTGTTTTGATCTGAAGTGAGAGCCGTGGTATCAATTAGGCGCTCAAGATTAACTGCGCGACCGTGGTCGCTCTTTGCTGGATCGATTCCATCTTCCCCGTAACGGAACTGGATAATGTTTCCGTTTGGATCTCGAACAGTCAGGTCATACTCAACTTTCAAGTGCTCGAGAGCGTTTACTAATCTTCTCTGCATATAGCCACTTTGCTGCGTTCTAACTGCTGTATCAACGAGACCTTCTCTTCCTCCCATTGCGTGGAAGAAAAATTCGATGGGATTTAGTCCGTCTCTGTAGTTAGATCTTACAAATCCCCTCGCATCTGGACTGGGATCGGCCTTGTTGAAATGAGGTAAGGCTCTATCCTGGTATCCTTTTTCAATTCTCTTGCCACGGACCGATTGCTGCCCAAGAGCTGCAGTCATTTGACCGAGATTAAGAGTCGAGCCCCTTGCGCCAGTTCTCGCCATGATGATTCCTGCGTTCTGGAGTGAAAATGACTTGTCTGCTATCCTTCCCGCTCTTTCTCTGGCGCGAGACAACTCGTTTGCAACGTAGAATTCTAAGGCACTTTCGGGAGACAGTCCCCTAGTTTCTGGCAGGGTCCCTTTCTTGTACTGCGCATTAAGATCTGCGACCTTCGCATAAGATTCGTCTAGTGTTTCATTGATCTTGTTTCGAGTCTCTTCTGGAAGTTCCAATTCGTCAAATCCGTAGCTAAACCCAGACCTTGTTATGAATGCCTTCAGTAGTCTCAGGATTGAATTTAGGAATCTTCTTGCTTCTTCAGTGTTGTAATCCTTGGCGATTCTGTGTAGTATGGAATCAGATTCTTCTGCTCCAATGGCTGCTCTATCAATGACCCCGCTGATTAGTGTCCCATCTTTTATTACAACATCTTTTGTTGCTCCCCTGGAGCTCTTCTCCCACTTGCTAACAAGGACATAGTTGAAGTCTTTCGGAAGAAATAGCGAGAATAGTTGCTTTCCAGAGTATAGCTGAACCGGGTCTGTCTTCTCAGGTTTTGGAAGCTCCATGTCCGGAGTGATTCCTCCTGCTAGTGCGAGACTAGTGAACTCATCTTTTGTTAGATATGTACCCTCTTTAGTGAGTAGGTATGCCGCTGTAAGAAAGTCTCTGATTCCTCCAATAATCGGTCCTCCATATCTCGGAGAGAGAATTTGGTCCTGAACTCTCATTAGGGTGAGCGCCTCAGATCTCGCCTCTTCGCTTTGGGGGACATGAAGATTCATCTCGTCGCCGTCAAAGTCAGAGTTGTATGGCGGACACACCGCAGGATGCAATCTGAAGGTCCTATACGGAAGGACTTTCACATAATGAGCCATGACAGACATCCTGTGAAGCGAAGGTTGGCGATTGAAAATTACAATGTCTCCATCAGTGAGGTGCCTTTCAACAATGAACCCCGGTGCAAGTGTATCTGCATGCATCTGTAAATCTGTCACGTAGTCAAGACGAATTTTGATTCCGTCTGGTCTGATGATGTAATTGGCGCCGGGATGCTTGAAAGGTCCATTCAGTATTAGCTTCTTCAGAAACTCGATGTTCCAAGGCGAGGCTTTTTCGGGGATTGTGAGTTTCTTTGCAACTTCGTAAGGCACTCCAACTTCAGAAATATCAAGTGATGGATCTGGCGAAATTACAGTTCTGCTTGAAAAATCGACACGCTTGCCCGAGAGGCTGCCCCTAAATCGCCCTTCCTTTCCCTTCAACCTCTGACTGATAGTCTTCAACGGACGACCCGATCTATGATGAGCTTGAGGTATGCCCGAAACTTCATTGTCAAAGTATGTCGTAACGTGGTATTGGAGGAGGTCTACCAAGTCCTGCACAATGAGAGGCGGGGTTCCAGATTCTTTGCTTTCTCTCACTCTCTGGTTAACTCGAAGTATGTCGACTATCTTGTGCGTAAGATCATCTTCTGATCTTATTCCAGACTCTAGCGTAATTGAGGGCCTAACAGCAACTGGCGGGACTGGAAGAACCTGTAGAACTAACCATTCTGGTCTCGCGCTCGATGGGTCGTAGCCTAGAAGTTTTAGGTCATCGTTTGTAACTCGCTCGAGCCTTTCTCTAATAGCAACTGGAAGTAGACGCGTTGCTCCCCCCGTTTCTGTAATTTCATGAAATACGGTCGGCTTTGTGAATTCGATTTCATATTGCCCGCGCCCGCAGAAGAAGCATTGTTTTGTTTTCTTTACTTTAGCTAAAATCTCGCGTGAGATAATTTCAATTAGCATAGGAGATGCTGATGATTTTTCAGCCAGCCTCTTTCTGTATTCGTCGATATCTTCCTGAGAAAGCAAAAGGCGACCACATGCTCTGCAGGTAGAGACTAGAAGTTTGTGAATGTCGTCTACGAAAGCGATGTGTATGACCGGTTCGGCAAGCTCGATGTGCCCGAAGTGACCCGGACATTTTGGAGCAGTGTTACCGCAGGTGGCACATTTCTGCCCTGGTTCCAAAGTTCCGAGCCTGTTATCCATTAGACCCCCCTGAACAGGCATCCCATCTTCGTCATAAGTTTCGGGAGCTGTAATTTCCGCAACGCTGTATTTTCGAATTTCGCTTGGCGAGCTAAGAGCGAACCTGATTCCTCCGACAGATTTGATTGATTCTTCGACTGACATGTCTTTCTTTCAACTCCGGTCTTTACGTCAAACCTTGTCCTTTACGGTGAGCCTTGGCGCTATGTTGAGGCTCATCATTTCTTGTATCAGAAGCTTGAATGCGTAGGCGATAACAATCGTCGAGATTCTCGCATTGTCTCCATCCACACGGCAGACGTATTTTCTCTGCTTTGCATCGTAGTATGCGATGAGACCACATTTCTCGCAGACATGGACCTCTGTCTTGTCAGCTTCATCTAGCAACCTGTCCTTCAATACCATGGATGCGCCGTATGCAATGAGACAGTCGCGTTCCATTTCCCCAAAACGCAACCCTCCGCCTCTAGCTCTTCCCTCCGTGGGTTGCTTCGTGAGCATCTGAACTTGACCTCTTGCTCTTGCATGGATCTTGTCCGCGACCATGTGGTGAAGCTTCTGGTAAAAGACAACCCCAATGTAAATGTCAGCTGCGAATTTCCTTCCTGTTCGCCCATCGTACATCACCTCTCTACCCGTTGGAGCGTATCCAGCTTCCTTCAGCGATTCCTCAAGAGACTCTGAACCTTCACCAGTGAAGGCAGTTCCATCGACAGGTTTGCCTCGTATTGCAGAGACTTTTCCCGCGAGTGATTCAAGAAACTGACCTGCCGTCATTCTGGATGGGAACGCATGGGGATTGATAATTACATCAGGCACAATTCCCTCTTCCGTGTACGGCATGTCTTCTTGGTTAACGACTAATCCAATGACCCCCTTCTGACCGTGACGCGACGCAAACTTGTCGCCTATTTCGGGGATGCGCATGTCTCGAACGCGGACTTTGTACATCTTTCCTCCTTCGTCATTCTCGGTTAGAAAGACCGCATCGACTACACCATTTTCGCTTGCTCTAACCCCAACAGAGGTGTCGCGTCTGTACGGACCTTTTACCTCGAACTCTTTGTACTCTTCCATGAATCTCGGTGGAGAAGTGCGTCCTATGATTACGTCGCCGCCCCCAACTTGTGCTTCATGCATGACTACCCCGTCAGATTCGATTAAGCGATAGTATTTCTCTCCGCGATATCCTCGGATGTTTGAATCGGGTCTAGGAACTTCAAAAGTGTCCTTCATTCCGCCGAGGTACTGTTTTGCTTCAGCTTCGTAGAGACGATAGAAAATTGATCTCGCTAGCCCACGGTCTATTGCCGACTTGTTGAATATGATTGCGTCCTCGATATTGTAGCCTTCAAATGACAGAACGGCGACTATAGCGTTCTGCCCTGTTGGTCGCTCATCCAAGGAGAGAAGCGAGGTTGATCTCGTCTTAACCATCGGCGGCTGTGGGTAGACCAACAGGTGTTCTCTAACATAGGTACTGAACGGATAAGTTGGAGTCGGGAATCCAAGAGACTGCTTTGCCATCGCTGACTCGTACGTGTTTCTTGGCGATTGGTTATGCTCCGGATAGGGTATAATCGAAGCTGCAATTCCTAAAATGGCAGAAGGATACATTTCTAGGTGAGTATTCTTTTCGTTCAAATGCCTAAAATCGATAGCAATGAGTGAGTTCTCCTCTTCGTTTGCGTCGATTAGCTCAATAACGCCCATCTGGACGAGATCCCGCCAATTTAGCTGAGAGGCTTCGACCCTCTTGATAATGTCTGGCGTGAGGAGTGGCTTGGCGCCTTCGCAGATTATGAGTGGCCTTAGAACCCTACCTGAATTTGTGGCAATGTAAACTCTCTTTGTTCCGCCTTCGACCGTTGAATCAAAGAAAGCAATGCCCGCGTGAGGATGGATCTGACCCTCGCGTCTTAGTTTTCTGAAAGATCTTGCAAGTGCATCTCCATCCTTGACGAATCCGACGAATCTACCTTCGACGAAAACTCTGCATCCATCAAGTTTCAGCTTTTCGTCGGCTTCTTTGAATGGCTTTACGCCTAGATCATAGAGTTTTGCAACTACTTGAGCGGATGGGACGCTTACAGAAATTAGGGCCGATAGAGCTAGATTCTTTACGAGCCCGCAGTTTGAACCTTCAGGAGTCTCTGATGGACAAATACGCCCAAAGTGGGTTGCGTGTAGGTCTCTTGCTTCAAAGTTAGGCTGGCTTCTCGAAAGTGGAGATTGGATCCTGCGAAGGTGAGATAAAGTAGAGAGATAATTAGTTCTATCGAGTAGCTGCGTGACACCTACCTTGCCGCGTCCCCAATTGCCTGTCGCAATAGCGTTGTTTAGCTTGTCCGTGATTATGCCGGGTCTGATTGCTGCTCCGACTACGTTCAGGCCTCGTCTTTGACCTGTCCTTTCTAGCTGATACTTCATGTCCCGAGCTAGATTTCTAAAGGCAGTTCTGAAAAGATCGGCAATCATTTGCCCCGCGAATTTGATCACTTTGTTTCCATAGTGGTCTTTGTCGTCAGGCTCAATTTGGCCGAGTCTGAGTTCAATTAACTTGTTTACTGCTTCGCCTAGGAAAATCGCCTTATCATATCTATCGTCCTTCGTTTTACCCAGATGCGGCAAAAGACCCCAATCAAGAACCGACTCGGCTCGCCTCAGCCTGAATTCATCAAGCATTCCGTGCGCCACTCTGTTCCCAATGTACATTAGAGCGTCTTTCGTGGTTTTTGCCTCTGACGCTTTTTCAAATGAAACCTCTAGTCTATCTTCAATCTCTGGTCGGAGGGATACCGCTTGCGCAATTTCCTTGTCAGTCTCTAGACCCAGTGCCCTAAGAACGATTATAAGTGGTAGATCTACCGGAGAGCTTGGAAGTTTGACGACGATCGACTCATCTTGTTTTAGAGTGATGTCGAGTTTTGCTCTGTATCCCACAATTGAGGAATAGACCTTTGCTTTGTAATTTGTGACCCCGCCAACCTTCTCGTAATCTACGAGGATTTTGTTTGGCGAAAGATCCTCAAGGCCCACAATAACGCGTTCAGAGCCATTGATTATGAAGTATCCTCCTGGATCCTTTGGATCCTCACCTACCTCGACGAGTTGCTGTGAGTTCATAGTCGCAAGCATGCATCGATCTGACTTGACCATGACTGGCAGATCTCCAATGTGCTGCTCTTGCGATTCTCTTACTATTCCATCTTCCTCGACTGTCATGTCAACGAAGATCGGCGATGCGTAGGTGAGATTGCGTAGTCTTGCTTCAAGAGGAAGTATGTTGCTTACGGAACCATCAATTTCAACGACGCGTGGAAGCTTTAGTTTTACCTTGCTGAACTTTACCTTGTATGGTGTTCCAACAGTTTCAATATCTATGGAACCAATTTCGTCGATGATGCTTTGTAATCCTCTTTGAATAAACTCATTATAGGAATTTAGGTGCTGTCTCGCGACTCCCTCCCGCGTCAAAATATCCTGCAGGACGGGCCACGCATCATATTGAATTTGGGTTTGTGCTCTTTGCATTTCTTATTAAACCGCCTCAACTACGTAGCGAAAATAGAAGGATTCTCCGGCAGTATCACTAATTCGCGAAATCCTGATCATGTCGCCAGGCTTTGCTCCGATTTCCCTTACGACTGGATCAGTGCTGAAAAGGAATGGGAATTGTTCTTCCGTCGCGTTGAATTTGGCAAGGATTTCCTTTTTTTCATCTTCTTGCAAGATTTCGTGTTTTGGAACTAGCTTATGGTCGGTAACTTTAGCCTCTTCGATTATATCCACTTTCTTAGTTTTCTTAGCCACAATAACACCCTTCTAGGCATACCCTACGGTAGAAAACGATTATCCAGTGATTGAGATCACCAAGCGTATTTAGCCTTATCGCCGAGGCTATTGTAAATTTTTGTTCTTTGCCCTTTGCTTTCGCTAAATTTTCGTTAATGATTTTTCCTGAAGCGGAGCTCTAATCTCCCCGCTCTTGCCTTGATTTGAATAAATTGGCGTTCCTTCATTCGTTTTTGTCCTGATCTTTGTAAACTCGCCGAAGATTCTCGCAGTGACTGGCCCGACCTTTCCTGGACCAATATTCCTTCCATTTACCTTGAGGATAGGAACAATTTCAGCTAGAGTCCCAGTCATGAAAACTTCTTCTGCGTTAATGAGTTCGAAGGGAGTTATTCTCCGCTCCGAGATGACATATCCGAGGTCTTCTGCGATCTCGATTACGCGTTGCCTAGTGACTCCGTGAAGAATCGCAGAATCTATTGATGGAGTGGCTAGCTGCCCCTTTGCAACAATGAATATGTTTTCGGCCGTCGCTTCAGAAACAAACCCTTGCGTGTCTAACATTATGGCATCATTTACTCCTGCGTCGATTGCTTCCCATCTTGCAAGAATGCTGTTGAGATAGTTGAGCGATTTTACCTCGTGCGAGGTCGCGTCAACTGGATCTCTTCGGATCGAAGAAATTATGGCACTCACCCCCACAGGCTTTGATATAGGATCTTCCCCTGAATTCGTTGGCTCTGTGATAATTACGATCGAAGGATTAGAGCAATTCATTGGGTTTAGCCCAAGATCGCCTACACCTCGTGTGACTAGCAGTCTGATGTACGCGTTCTGAAGTTTGTTCTCTCGAAGAGTCTCCAAGACTGCTTCAGACATTTGTTCCTTTGACATGGGAATCTTTAGTCTGATATAATGTGCGGATTCGTAAAGGCGATCAACATGTTCTTTTAGTTTGAAAACAACTCCGTTATAGGCGCGGATTCCTTCAAAAACTCCGTCTCCGTAAAGCAGGCCGTGATCCCAAACTGAGATGGATGCGTCATTTCTTTGAACTAGTTTTCCGTTCACATAGACGATAAGATCAGAGTTCTCCGCGGCCGATGTTGTTGTTGGAAGTTTATGACTTGACATTCCTTTCAATAGCGGATATACACCTCTAGTGTTCTTAACTCTCTTATTTCCGCCAATAAAAACCAAGCTATGAATAATTCGAATTACTTAGAAAAAGTTTCAATAAATTTGGGCTTGCAGTTTTTAAAGAAAAAAACCGAAGTTTACGTTTCAAGGATAGAGGTACAAGAGATAGTAGATCTTTACAGCTATAATTTTCGTTTCGCAATTAAGGGAAATACTATCAGAATATACTTTGCATTCTTTGCCTCACTCTTTTGGAATGGGATGATGTTCTCATCGTACGCCACAAAAATATCATACAATTGCTTTTCTCGCGCAGTATGCAGAGCTATGCCCCCTATTCAGTCACTATAAAGCTAAAGCTAGCGTGATAATATTCGAATTATAGATGTCAAGCGCGAAATGTTTTTTTTGCGACCATGCGAAATCAGTAACTCAATCGGTACTTAATACAACGCCCTAAACTAGAATAAGGCTTGCTTCAAATTGACCTTCTCCTCTTCACAAACCAGTCGACCAGATTCGAGAGATCGGTAGTGCCGAGTGTATCGCGCACAAACAATGGCTATATTCGCAATTATGTATGTAGCGTGCCAAATTGTTTTACAATGTAGAGAAACAAAGGTTTAGGCGGCGCATTCAAACAATAGCTATTTCTACTGATAGTATGTCAATCGCGGTTTTTTTCTGTAATAAGGAATCAGGGCTAAATCTAGGCGTACTGCAAACAATTGCTATTTCTACTGATAGTATGTCAGCCACCGTTTTTTTCTGTGACCATGAAAGAAGCTAGATTAATCCTGCGCCTCTGTGGAAGATATAGCTAGGGCTCTTCAAATTGTATCTATCAATTCCAATGATATCAATTTGACCTAGGCGATTCTCAGTAGGCAAGCGTCAATCTAGGCGAAGCAGCAAAGATAGTCA
>JARCRS010000119.1 GCA_029850555.1 archaeon
CAGTAGGGATTCGAGAGGTTTGTCTCAAAGGCCCGCTTTGCGTTCTTTGAGTAGAATTCGAGTGGCGAACAAACTAGAAGCGAAGGCTGGAACTTCGCTCACCAGCATCAGCTCTCTTCCCAATTGCGCATCGGCATCTGGAAGCCAGCCTCCTGTCGCAGACAGCACAACCATCAGAATTATCGACACCACGAAACCAACTATGAGACGCTTTCTTCTCTTTTCCTTGGTCGTCAGCTCTTTCTTGGTTTCAACGAATATCGTCGCTCGCGTATCAAGGGTATAGATTCCTTGCCTGTCTTGCGTTGAACCGGAAACGTTCGTTATGCTGGATTCCTTTGGCCCATTGTTAAGAATCAAGCACCAAATCAGCTTCACAATCTTAAGATCAGACATCGTGGCAAGCCTCAGATTTTACTAAACACTCTTTATGATATATCTAGCCCCAAGTACATTTACTACAAAAGCGGGGAAGGCACTAATCAGTATAAACGACCGGCCGAGACTTGCATCGGGAATTGACATTCCCAAAATCACAAAGAGAACCATGATGCCCATGGCTATCACAAAAGCCTTAGCAAGATTCTTGGATCCAGCTTCCTTTTTTCTAACCGTCTTGCCGTTTGTTCCTACTACTATCTTAGAATTAATGCCCAAGATATAGGCTCCATTCATTTCTTTGATATCCAGAGAGAGATCCTTAACATCAGAGTTCTTTATAGCTAGATGCAGAACGAAATTCATTATCACCTTTGTGATTTGGTCAAACATACCCATCATCGGAAATAGCTGCGCTTGTTGGTGCTCGGACTATAGGTTCCAACATTGCTTGGCGAGTCGTCGCTCCCGCACGCTATCAGGTTCCCCCTTCGCCCGACTCGTTTTCTGATACTCTCTTGGCGTTGTTAAACGAGATCTTTATTGCCACATCCAAGTCAAAACCCTCTTCAGTCTTTTCGACTGAGAATTTGTAGGTTCGAATGTCGGCCTTTGAGGCTGAGAGCAGATCGCGCATCTGCTTGCCATAATTGACCAGCTGAGATCCCACATCTTCCCTTTTCCCTTTTGAATCATAATCTGTCTGCTCAGACAAAGTGGACTGGACTATTTGCGGAATTGTGATATGTAAGGCGGCCGTTTAATTCTTACAGAAGAATCGGGATCAAAAATCCATTTGCTCGTTTGTTGCGTTTTCTTTTCTTGTCAGGGTTCTTACTGTTGTTCCATAGCAGGGTTATGTAACAATGCCCAACGATCTATTATTGTAAAGTCGGTTCAGGTTGTAATGTCTCCTATTGCTCTTCATAACCTACGTAGTCGTCGCGCTTTGGCTATCATATCTACCCGTTGCGTGCATTCAGCTAAAGGGATGGATAAAAAACAGGAAGGTGTATT
The DNA here is from genome assembly GCA_029850555.1 of archaeon. Classification (GTDB taxonomy): domain Archaea; phylum Thermoproteota; class Nitrososphaeria; order Nitrososphaerales; family CADDZS01; genus JASHOD01. Next base: position 1,396 of record JARCRS010000119.1, read on the forward strand.
TCAACAGAAATCTGCTCCGTGTGCTAAATGATCCTTTCATTGTCTTTCAGATCATGACTCGATCTGCAAGCTCTTCCGATGTTGTAAAGAGAGGTATCGAATCCGTTCACCGATCGTGTCGCGATATTTCTTATTCAGAGTACTCCATTTCTGTAGTGACCGAAGACCCAAAAGACACATCGTATGTTAGAGATGCGAGGGTAATCGTGGTACCAAAGGGCTACAGCACAAGCAAAGGAGCAATCAGGAAGGCGAGGGCGCTTCAATTCGCTGTGGAACAAAGGAGACTTGTAGGCGATTCAGGACCAGATAGATGGATATTCCACATGGATGAAGAAAGTTCGGTCACCCCCCAGACTCTTCTATCGCTACTCACCTTCATTAGGGAAAAAAGGGGGCTTATCTCTGAGGGGCCCATAGCGTATCCACTAAAATTCACCGACGCTAACAGATTGAGCTTCCTTGCTGAATCCGTGAGACCTTTCCAGTGTTACGATTGCGTCTCCCAGATGACTCAACCCCCACCAATGTTCATGCACGGAAGCAACCTCTTTGTAAGAGCCGATGTTGAAGATAAGGTTGGATGGGATAACGGTACCACCGTAGCCGAAGACCAACTTTTTGGCGTCAAAGTCTATGAAAAATATGGTAATGTTTTCGGATGGCACGGTGGATTATTGTTGGAACAGGCTCCGCTGAACCTTGCAGATCATTTCAAGCAAAGAAAAAGATGGGTTATTGGAACGCTTCAAAATCTGAAATACCTCCCTGGCAAGCTCAAAGCGAGAATCTACCTTCGCGCCGCAACGTACTGGCTTGGCTTCCTTTCCGCCATGGCTTCGATAGCCATGTACGCTTACTATTTTTCACCGTACGTTATACTATTCTTTACAAGAATGTTTGGCATACCTTACACTTTGCCGCATCTGACTTCCCTTCCAATTGCAACTCCCCAGAGCATCATCTATTCTTTTCTTGCTTCCGGACATCTTAGTTTGAGCTGGCCCATAGTGTACTCTGTCGCTTTTTGGCAATCAGTAATGCAAACTGCTCTAGGGGCTTGCTTGCTCCTTGCCCTGATTATTTGGCTAACTTCTTACCAGATAGGGCTAAGACAAAATTTACAACATGCAACTGATATGGGCGGCGCCCACCGTGCGCTCCTACACCTCGAGCAGTTAGTCCTATCTCCTATCATAGGAATAATCGAGACCTTTCCTGCTTTTTATGCAGTGTCGCAATTTCATTTGTTGGGGAAAAGGACAAGCGATTTTGAAGTAATCGCAAAGTGACGACGCTCGGCTTCTCGCAATAGGGCAGAATCCACAAATTTGCTTCTGGTTTTAGACTACAGACCTACGCACAATTTCCTGAGCAAAGTTTACTCACAAAGAGGCCTATGAGATCTGACTCACCTGCAAGTTAAACATCTTCGCAAGTCCAATTGCATGGCAGCATGGAACCAGAAAAGAAGGGATCCGTTGACGCTCGAGGAGAGAAGGAAGAACGCAATCCAACAGCTACTATTGATGAAGAAGCATTCCGAGGGAGCCGATTCTTCTACCAGCTCGACCTTGTCAGAGGCGGACGTAGCAAGAAAGTTTGGAGTGACAAGAGGTTGCGTGTCCCAGTGGGTTAAAGACTACAGAAAGGCTGGGAACTCCCTCGAAGGTCTCAACTCGAGGAAGCACACGGGCAGGCCGCCGCAGATGACCGAGGAGCAAAAAGCGAAGCTTGTCAGTATGATACTGAGGGGCGCCCTATATTACGGATTTGAAACCGACCTCTGGACGACGGAGAGGATTCGGAAGCTCATAAGAGTGCATTTCGAAATAAAGTACAATCGGAACCATGTGGCAAAGATCCTCCACTCTCTAAATCTCTCCTGGCAGAAGCCGAAGAAGGAAGCAAGGGAACGCGATGAAGGAGAGGTTAGAAACTGGGTGCAAAACGTGCTCCCGCAA
>JARCRS010000120.1 GCA_029850555.1 archaeon
GCTTTCAATTGGTACGGTGAAGGATAGTTCAATTAATCAAATAGAGCAGACTAGCTCTAGAGCTCTATCTTCAATAGCCGAGATAACAAAAGAAGCCGGTCAAGTGACGGAAAAAGCAAAAGAGGACCTAGCGGCAACACTCGAGCAGGTTAGGTCTTCTGCCACACTTTTTTCAAACGAGCTAAAGGAATCGTTCAAGGACATTGGACCTCAGTTGAAGAATGTAGCTCAAGCAGTTGAAGCAGCAAGAGCTATTGGAAAGTACGAAGCTATCTTGCCTCTCTTCAAACTGACAGAGGGTTCTCAATCAAGCAAAATAACGGAGACGGAAGCTCTCGTTGCAATGTGGAACGTCACAAATGCCTTCAATTCGTGGCTCAAGGGTCATTATCCGAACGAAGAATTAGAGATCTCGGAACCCCTCGAGAAAATGGTTCAGGCACTTGATGGAGAAATCCACGGCCTCGGAAGAGAAGAGGAAGAATCCGCTGATACGGAAACAGATGCAAAGGATGAATCGGATGAGTCAGACGAATCCTGAAAGCTTAGATCTCACCATTGGTATTGAAGCTATCAAAAAGAAGCTCGAGAGAGCTGACCAAGAACTTTTTGAAAACTTGCGTCTCTTTGTAGAAAGAATAATGCTATATCGACTCACAAGGGCGGAGGATAAGAGCGTGGAGCTAGGTATCTTCGCCAGGATTCTGACAGAAGTCGGCACTCTTAGTGAAAACCCCGAATCGGTCTTAAGTGAAATTTCAGGAATCGAATCTCTCGCAAAGGAAAAATTAAGTCAGTCGGAGGAAACAAATCTTTTTTCCACTATGGTCCGTGCTACTGAAAGCCTAGATTCAAAACAGTTGTACTATCTTTTAGAAAAACTTCGGACAGAGTCGATGGAAGTTACTGCTGAATCGGCTTGAACAAACAGAAAGAGAAAATTTGTCGCAGCAAATTTGCTGGGTGTTACTCTTACTAGTATTATTTGAACATCCTTGTTATTGTTTAATTGAATAAAAATGTGCATAGAATTCGATTTTGGCTTCGAGCTTGCAGGCAAAGTTTTGTAAATCCACGAATACTAAATTCGAATACGTAGCCCGCGTCCACAACTACTATTAAAAAACAAAGAAACCTCATTCTCGGATTTTCGTACTTGACGCTTAAGGTTACTAGCATTAATTCTCAGATGAACCGAAAGGGAGTGAGCGTATTATGCTTGGCTCTCTTCGGACTATCTTTCGTGGCGGGTGCTCCGTTTCTTTTCTCCTCTTCATTGCCAAGTTCAAATGCGACTAGCGCCGGGCAGCTTCAAATTTCTGTCGCACCTTCTCTTTTGCTAGCAAACCCCAGCTTTAACGCTATAATGACTGTCCAAATCCTGAACGTCAACTCAGGCACTCCCATTGATGCCTCATCGCCGGTTGAAGTGATACTGACTTCAAATAATACTGCCGTTGCCACAGTGCCAACTATTGTCTACATACATGCAGGAATGTCCTATAATTCTACTGAGATTACAGCAGGCGGAAGTGTAGGATCAGCCTTAATCAAAGCGTCTGCCCAGGGATATCTTCCCGCAGCATTCACGGTATCTGCAGAATCTACCCCCACCAGTTTGAGTGGTTTTACTAGTGCCCTTGCACCTTATTTTGCTCCTCGCGCAATATTGTCAGATAACCGAACCTATCCTAAAATGGTAGTGGGAGAGCTACAAGCGACTGCTCCGAATGGGACAGTCTATCCAGAGGTCGCAGCGACCAGCGTTACTGTTTGGGCGAGGTCTTCGGACAATTCAACAATGCAAGTTAGCACAGTGCCGTATACGATTCCCGTAGGTCAAGTTTATTCACTGTTTAATCTTACTTCCTCCTATTTCCCAGGCTTTGCAAACATAACTATGCAAGCAAATGGACTGAATCCAGTCACGACCGGATTCACTTCATACGCAATAGGGGGCACATCAAACCCATCCACCCCCACGTTTTTTGTTTTGAACACAGTGACACCATCAAGAATATTACCAGGACAACAGTTTAACGTTCAAGTTTATGCGCAGACTGAAAACGCCCCGATCTCTTCGGATGGAGCGAACCTGACCTGGTCTGCTCAAGGAGCCAATCTAACCAGTTCAGAGTCTAAAAATTTGAACTTTACAGGTTTTGGATCGGCTACTCTCATCGCCTCAAAGCAAAGCGGACTAGAAAACGTTACAGTATTGATTAAAGAAGGAGGCATTACTCCCTACCTTGACAATATTACTGTAAATGTCTATCTTAGCAATATGAGTCTTGCTGTGATCAATCCTCATCCTTCAATCGTCACAGATTACTCAACTACCTTTACTATTCGTGCGGTTTCCAACAATACTGGAGTTGCTAATGCAAACTTAACTTGGCTCGTGAACAATGGTACTTTGATTAACCCGCCTTTAACAACGAATGCAACAGGTTATGCTCTAGCTACATACGAGTCTGGTCCAAAGGCTGGCAACTTTACCGTCGAAGCCCAAGTCTCAAAGCCCGGTTACTCCAATGCCACAAAAGATGTGAATTTCTTGGTTGTTCAAAAAGTAACGACACAGGTTCAACAGCCCGGCCGGACAAATATTCTTTACACGAAAATTGGAAACATTCTTCCACTATGGGCTCTCATACCAATCATAGCCGCTGGCGCTGGAGGAGGCTTCTTCGTCATCAGACGATACCGCAATAGTGGAGAAGGTTACTACAACGACGACGACGACGAAGAGTAGTAAAATGAAATAAACTAACAAAAGACTAAGTCCAGATCCTACTCCATGAGTGGAGCTCGGTTCACCAATCAAATCATTACTCTTCTTTGTGTCGTTTGAGTTTGCTCCCAAACTAAGAAGGGACATTCATCTTAAATTGGGCCTTATCCCCAATGAATATAATTTGAGGACACTTGTAGCACAATTAATTCATTTGATGCAACATTTGCTCCGATGGCTCCCCTTCTAGTTAGGACAAAGGAGATTCGAGGCTCGATTGTTGTCAGTATTCCTAAAGCGGCCAATGAGCAGGAAGGAACACGTGGGACAATCGGTTGAGATCGATGTCAAGAAGGCGAGAAAGAACTTTTTTAGCTCTCAAACGCCTAGGAAGCTTCTCGAAATAAGATGAGTTTGATGCTCATCCCTAGATTGATTACCTGAAGAAGATGCGATGGAAGCCAAAAAAAGCGCAAAGACACTTAAGCTATAGCCAGATGATCCTTACATCGAATAGTTGGCCCTGGGTTGAAATTGATCAGGTCGTTTTCAGGTGCCTCACATGCTTTGTATAATCTTTCACAAGGCGATCAATTAACTTCTGATCCGCCGTGATTAATTCCGTTTCAAGATTCATCGCCGGACCCAAGTCAGATGAGAATGGCGCGCGGCTGATCTGCATGTTCGACCTCAAGCATTACACGCGTCTTCTATCCAAAGAAAATGCGAGGAGTACAAGAAATTTAGCCTTTACGACTCCTTCATAGTTCCTGATATTCGCTGTCCTCATTGTGGCCGCGCGTAGGCGGCGCACATACTTGTGATGGATTAGATTTTCAAGACTTTCATTTTCGTAAAGCCGGGCGTATCTCGATGCAAACTAGTTCATCGTTAGTTTGATCAGAGATGTTCAATGAGAGCTTCTTGCGCGTTCCGTTAAGCTTTCTTTTCTTCAAAGTCGAATGCTTGTGCGTGATCCAGTCGGCAATTTCTAAATCTATTGCATCATCAAAATCCTTTGGCACATTAGAGAATTCAATGATTGCGTGATTTTCAAAAGAGCTTACAACAAACCCTTCCTTTGCAAGTTTCTTGATTAAGATCATCTGCCCGATCTCCTCAGCGAGATCAGGCGCGGTAGCGGCCTCTACTGAAATTATGAAGGGCGGCAAATTGAAAGTGTGACCCTATTATCCTAGATACAAGTCTCATTTTCATAGCATTAAGAGGCTTTTCCTCTCAGAATCCGAATTTCAAATTCATGCCATTTTTCATTTTCGTAGCGCCGATAGTTGAAACAACTAGATATTTTCGTTTATCATATTTGACTGCCTTTCATTTTGACTAGGAACTAAATGAAAATTTCGACGCGCTAGCATGGATGCTGCAAAATTGAAGAAACTGCAGGATTATTCTGTAATTCTCACGCAGCAAGCGGAATCAAAGGAAGCGCAGGGGAACAAAAACGAAGCTGTCAAAGATTACGTGAAACTCGTTGACGTTCTTCTCCTCCTCGCAAATGAGTCAAAGGATCATCCAACCTGGCAGCAACTAGTCAATCGCGCAGAGTATTATCAAAAGAAAGTGCGAACAATGGTTGATCCAGAACGAGCATCGTCATCTAACCCTTTAGAGATGAAACAACAGCAGCCGGATAAAGTATCCATGAATGAGGACAAGGACAAACTTGCGTCTGAATCTTCATCTAGTTTCAATCCATTTCGCAAGCTCCCGTCACTCATGGGGAGAAAATCTGATTCGAAGAGTTCGATTGAGAACAATTCCATTTCTACAGGGGCGTCCACAACAACAGTAGTCTCCTCTTGGGCAAATGATCTCGACCCCAAAGCGCTTTCGATGAAGGCTAATCCTGTTCAAACAGCGGTCACAGAGAATGAAGTTGTCCCTCGTACACTTTATTCTCAAGTACTTGAGGAGAAAGCCGCTCTTCAAAGACAGGTGGAAACTCTTCGAAATAGGGAAAAAGAGTTTCTTGCGGCAATCGAAGAAAAGGAAAGAGAGTTCTCTCAAAGAATCTCGCAAATGGTACCAAGGTCAGAGTTTGAGGAGCTAAAGGGAAAACTCGCAGAATCTGTACCGCGCTCAGAGTACGAGGAGGCTCTCACAATCTCGGCGATTCCAAAAGAGAGATACATGGAGCTCCATACCCAACTTGGCGAGCTTCAAAATAAGTTACAAAACTCGGTTTCCCGAGCTCTCATGGATGATCTTGCAGAATATGTTTCATTTCTTGTGTCGACTGTTTCCTCGGTCGGTGATGAAAAGAATGCCGCGAAGCTTTCTGAAGAAGAACAGAAAGAAGATGGGGAAAAAGCCAATGAATTTCGTTAACGAACGACTCAGCGGTCAGAAATTCAAGCAAATCCTAACCTCTACATAATGGCGAGTCAAACTTTTGTCTAGCTTCTTCAACCTCTTTTCTTTCCTGAAATGATGCTCTTTTACTGCATAGTCAAAACTGACTTTTCTGCCTAACTTCTCGCATTTCTTTGGTCAATAGAATACAAATATAACCACGAAAATATAACATTCTACCGATGGCGAAGTCTTCAGCATCCTCATCATCTTCTTTGCGAGAGATTCATGAGGAAATCAGAGAGCTCAGGACGCTCTACAAGCAACTTTTAGACCGATTGGTCCCAGTCGAAGAGCCTACCCAGGAGGAAAAAAAGGCAATCGAGGAAACCGATGAAATAGCAGACGAGAAAGAGCTCAGGAAAGCGCTTGGTTTTCGTAGTCGAGATTAAGAAAAGAGCTCTCAAAAGTATTGAGCTCTTGGATATCAAGCGCAAGCAATCTCTGAGGGAGATAATCGATGTTTTGAAGGACGATCCAGTCCCTTTCAGAAGAATGGACGTCATAAAACTGAGGGGCCATGAGGACTGTTCAACAGCTAACAGGACGCTTTGAAACAAGTGTTTCCACGAAAATGCAAACCGAATTGAAAGAAAAATCCAATTTGAGAATCGGCTCCATAGTTATTGACTGCATCAACTTTGACAAGATGCTTACGTTTTGGGAGGCAGCTCTTCACTATGTTCCGAGATCACCAGCTAAAGGAGGCTGGGTTGTTCTTCGAGATCCTGAAGGCAAAAACACGAACGTGTCTTTGAATCAAGTTGAGCCTTCGGAGAAGCTCACTGGTAGAAATTGGCTGCACTTTGACCTCTACACTAAGGACCAAAAGATTGAGATCGAGAGGTTGCTCGAGCTCGGAGCTACGCGTCACGCCCAGGAATATGAAGGAGATGAGGATTTCGTCGTCCTTGAGGATCCCGATGGCAACCTATTCTGCGTCGTTGATACAACCAAATAATCGAATTCGACGAATAGGAAGCAAAGTTCGTGACGGGGCATGTTGAAGGATTTCTTGCTAGTCAAGCGGCAAATACGCGTAGAATAGATCTTATCGAAGAAGGAAGTGACGAACCACCAAACCGTAGCCCAAAAATCAATTTTTTCTACACACTTTACAAGGCGGTTTGCCATTTGGTAACTTTGGGTTTGAGCGTATGCATAAATATCTGGTAGACCAAAGCTGCATGTATGCTCAAGCAAGAACAAAGAATAAGAGATCTTAGCAAAGAAGAACGTCAAAAGCTTGCAGAGAAAGCTTTGGAGGCGATAACAATTGAGCACAGAAAAAGCAGCAGACGAAAACGAAGATCTGTGCGCAGATCTTAAAGATATAGAGTCAGATCTTATTAGGGAATTGATCAGGCTCTACCGTCAGGGAACAGATTACGACATGTTCTGGGAAAGAGTAGAAAGAGTCATGCTGTTAACCAAACTGCGGAAGAAATTTTGCCAAGATTAGAAGAGGAAATTGAAGCAATTCCTAATCCGAAAAATCAATTTTCATTTCATAATTTACCTCCTGAGTACAATTTCGTAAGTTCGCCTTAAGGAAACGTCTTTAGCCCTTGTTTCAAAAAGCTGGGGAGTTTTGCAAGCTATGGGTTTGTCTGGAAACAAAAAATGAGAGCAAACCTGACAGCAGCACAAAACGTCCAGGTTAGATGAGAAGCAAAGCGCTCAAAATGAAGATGATCTAATCATAAATGGGATAGGGACGACCCAGCAGTCAAAGAGGCGCTCGATATCATCGAGTCAAAGCGTTTGAGGGGCGGAGGGGTGGTCTGAAGGCTATTATTGGGTACCAAAGAAAGACAAGCGATCCCTTAAAAGTATGATATGATACTTAGTATCACGTGATACTTAGTATCACATCATGTGAATGTTGACTCCATGGCTACTTTGTTTGACATACCACCCAAAAGCGATCCAAAACTACTCTATGCTAGAGAAAAGGAGCTTCATGATCTAGTTGGGCATCTGAAGAACCGCCGATGGGTTGTGCTTCTTGGACCAAGAAGAGTTGGCAAAACCTCGCTTGCCAAGTGCGCAATAAAGCAATTCGGGCACGATTCGATAACGCTGGATGCACGCGAGAACTCAGATTTTCTAGCCAGCCTTTCGTCTACCTTAGGATCGTCCTCGTCGGCCCTCAACATCAGTGCGACAGCAACAGTTCCAAAATTACCCTTTCTTTCCGTAGGAGCAAACTATTCCAAACAAATTGCAAAGCAGAACCTTGACTCGATTCTCAAACGAAAGTCCAAGCTCATAGTACTTCTAGACGAGGCACAGTGGTTCCGAAATCCCCGAACTTTTGTACGGTTACTTGCGCACATCTACGACTACCATTATGATACAGTTACCCCGATAATTACAGGTTCAGCAGTCGGTGTCATGAAATCAATACTCGACCCCAATAACAAATCGCCCCTGTACGGGAGACCTATGATAGAAATGGAAGTAAAGAAATGGGTACCCTCATCAAGTATTGGCTTTCTAAGCGAGGGATTAAAGCAGAACAAGCTTTCATTAGATGAGGATTACAAGGTTCAAACCGTAGAGATTCTAGATGGAATTCCTGGCTGGCTCACCATGTTTGGATACCATTTCACGCAAAACCCGAAAGACTACGACAAAGCTCTCAGTATTACTCTCGCTGAAGCCATCAACATTGTCAGTGAAGAAACAAGAAACATATCCAAACTAGCAAGGGGATGGCCCAGTCATCTGAGAATCTTGGAAAATCTAATTTCAGGAAGCAAGACATTCACTGAACTAGTTGAAGCCACGAATCAAAATAACGCTTCACTTTCAAGACATTTGGATATACTTCAGAGATTGAGTTATGTCGAGAAGAATGACGAAGACAGATACATAATACTTGACCCGATTCTGAGAGAGTTCCTAAAGGAACATTTTGGCACAAAGATATCAAAAAGAGTTGACCCTGCACATTAGATATGCCCATTGAGGCAACTATTGATCACCGATAAAGAAGGAGAACGGTTCAAGATTGAGTACCAGAGCGGAGCAAATAACGAGTGAAGTAAAGAGGCTAGTGCTAAAGTGCAGGAAACTAGAAGCGGATCTTGCGCAATCAGTGCCAAAGAAGACGTTGGAAGAGACAACTGCAAAGATGCAGCAAAGAATAGACGCTTTGAACGCAGAATTAAAGCGTGCAAATTCAGACCTAGATAGCGCTACTACAGTAAACGAAAGGATGGATGCTTTAGGAAAGCAGCTAGAGAAGCAAAGCGAAGAGATTTCAGCCCAATACGATTTCATAAAATCAATCGCAACAAAAATGGATACAATGGTCCCAAGTGCAATTTACGAACAAGCCACCTCAAAGATCCATGAGCTTGAGCAGGCATTTGAATCACAAAGCAGGAACTATGCATCAGAGAAAGCAGAATTCGAAGATAGAATAGCTCACATGGTCCCGCAGGACAAATTCCTCTCGGTTCAAGCAGAGCTAGCAAATTCGGTTCCAAGGTCGTTCTATGAAGAGGAAATCCAAAAGATCAAAAACGACACGGTCTCAAAGGAGCAATACGGACTGATACAGTCGCGCGTAGCCGAGCTTGAAAGCCAGCTTGAAAACTCTGTTCCAAAGACAGAATTTGAAGAGCTATCACAAACTATCGTCTCGCTCACAAAGAGCTTGCCTGTCATCGATGACTTTCAAACAACTACAACTGCTAGCGTAGCCCCAAACTAGAAAACATGAATTCACTCAAAAAATAGGGAAGAATATCGTCTTCCCTGTCTACTCTTTTTTTATTTTAAAGGCCGAGTTATTCACTTGATGTTCAAACACAGCTATGGGTTCAAACTAGAGATTTCTTAGGAAATACTGTATATCGAGATCCGGAATATCATATTTCCAACTGATTTCGCCATATGGATTCTTGCCATTAACGTAACAATGAAATTTCGAAACCATTGAGAGCGGAGAATTTTGTCTAATACTAGTACTTCACTACGAAGATACCGTTCGAGTCTTTTGTTCCAAAAAGATCACACCAATAACAGCGTAAAGTCCGCAGCGAGTGTCAGGCTAGAACTCTCTAACCTTGACTACAAAGAAAACTTGCGGACAATGTCGATGACCTCTTTGATCAGCGAAATGTGCTCGCTGCGTAGAGACCTCGTCGAAGGAAAGAAAGAATTCGTAGATTCGCCCTCCTATGAAATTTCTCCTGAATTTGTTGAACAAAAAGAAGCAATGATTGACAAAGTCCTCGCCGTTGAAATTGAAATCGGCCGCAGACTGCGAGCTACTCATAAAATGAAGAAATAGGAAAGTGTGAAAAAATAGCATTGATTGTTGAAGAGTCGTCAAACAAAACCGAAAATGTGAAAGGAATTGCAGGAACTTTTTTCAAAATAAGGTCTGATGCTCAAGATGAGACAGCACAACATCAGGTAACTTCGGGTTGCCCCATCTGCTCGGTTTACTGCGCTTTAGCAAAGAAAGGGTGGCTGAAGACTAGAGGAGAGCAGGACTACAAGAACCACCTTATGGCACGACACGGACTTGAAGCATAAACAAACTATGTTCCCGTCAAATCACTTCATCCAAAGCCATAACACAAAGCTCCTTGCGGCGACCTATTCTTTCCGGGTTCTTTAGCGCCAGTACCTATGAATCGTCTTAAGTGCTTCAGGAGTATCAAAGCAATAGAATAGGCGACTTTGGCTTTTCTAGCAAGTCTTTTGGCGGAATCTCGTACAAAAATTGTTCCAAGATCTAAATGTAATTGGAGTATTCACGATATTCGGATTCGACTAGAGGGATTTCGTTGTACCTGAAGCTGATCCTCCATCAGGCATGACGACCTTAATCTGTATGGTATCCCCAGATGTCGGGCTTAATACTCCTGCCAACGAATTTTGGCAAGTGATACTGCTGCCAGGGGAGATAGCAGATGAAATGGTGCACGTAATAACTCCGGTTGCCGAAGTGGAAGAATCAGTAAAGTAAATTTGAATTTTGGGCGTTCCAGAACTTGAAATGGTATTTGACCCGAGGTTTCTTATCACGATGTAATATCCGACACCATTGCAACCACTTCCCGTTGAGCTAACGCAGGAACTTTCGATTGTGATTGTGCTTTGAACAACTCCAGGGTTTTGAGTTGTGCCACCAATGAACCCCATCACATAAGCGTAAAGAACTGTTCCCGCCGCGATTGCAATCAATATCAAGAGCAAAGTTGCAATAATAGGAGAAATTGCCGATCTTTCTCTGACCGGCTTGAAAGTTTTTTTCAGCAAAACTTTGCGTTTACCTAAGCAATTAGTCGCTTGTCAGTATATTAACATGCCTTGAAATTGAAAGACGAAAATAATCTCCGATGAAAATAATCTAGGCAACTAATGGAGAATAAAAAACAAAAAAGCCCTAAAAAACTTCGGGCTAGGACGCTTTGGCGCTTGATGTTGTTGACGCGCCATCAGTTCCAGTGACTTGGACAATATATGTCGAACCCGTAGTCAGTGGATTGGCGCCTTGGGCACCTTGGGGAGCCAAGGTTAACTGTGCCACACTGTTTATTGGGAGAGAGATCGTGCCAGCACTAATTAGTGTCCCAACAATAACTGCAGAACCAGTTACTATGTTGTTTGCTGACAGTGTACCTGACGCAGAATTTAATGTAGATGATGCTGTGAAGCTCAGTGAACTAAGCGTTCCTGGGGTGCTCGTATATGCACTAGTGGAACATGATCCAACTGAAATAGGACCAGCTCCGAACGCACTCGCTGAGAGAGATCCAGTCCCAGAACAAGTTGCAGCGACGGTGACTGTTACTGATGAGCCTCCGGTGCTTGTTAACGTGACCGAAGTTACTGTGAAGCTAGTGGCTGTCTGAGTCAGAGAAACTGCTGGTCCAATTTGGTCATTCAAAGCGCTGCTTTTTAGATAAAATCCAGTGTTGAAAGATGCGGTCCCGGGGCCTTCATTTCTTACATAGACCGTAGCGGGCATAGCAGAAGCGCTCGTTCCCTTCAAGAAGGCTTGATCTATGCTAAGCGTGTTAGTTGTTCCTCCTCCATTCGATGTAGAGTTCCCAACGAATCCTAAGACATACGCATACACGACGACACCTGCTGCAATGGCGATGAGTATCAACAACAATGTTGCTATTATCGGGCTGATTCCACGCTTTCTCAAAAACTTTGTTTTTTCCATTGATTTTCAACCTTCTTAGGCTATAGCTTTAACACTAGATATTGCGGTCCCGCCATCTGGGGCGACTAATTTCAGATTGAGTGTATCACCAGCTGAAACGCTTGGAAGTGATCCACTCGTACTTGAGCAACCACTTGGTAACGATACAGAATTTGATGGATTCAATGCGCTGCTTAGAGTGCAGCTGATCACTGAATTTGCTCCTGAATTGATGTCACTCAGATACAATTGGAGCACGGCCCCTCCAGCTATGGAAACTGAACCAGTGTTTTGAAGTGAGATGTAGTATTGACTTCCACTGCACTTTGTGCTCACAGAGGCTTCTACACAGAAGTTGGCTATGGAGATGATGCTAGTTGTTGCTCCCGAATTGTTGGTGGAATTTCCCACAAATCCAAGAACATACGCGTATACTACAACTCCAGCTGCGATCGCGATTAAAATCAAGAGTAGCGTAGCGATAATTGGAGAGATTGCGCTTCTACGCTCTCTCTTTAATCTGTTGAACAGTTCAATTCTGTCCATACGATAAATCTAAGCCACACCTCCGAACTGGAGAATATATAATTGCTGTATGCCGATATAGAATTTAGGGTACTGATCGCCCCAACCTATTTTCTTAGAAATTTCTATGGCATTCAAAAACATAATTCAAAATTCATGGCTCCTGACGAGTCGGTGAATCACATCTTTAGGCAGGTATATATTGAGGCAAAGAGCACCATAGGAGAAATTTTTACTCATGAGGAATTATTTCTCATTCTCTTTGCGTAGAAAACGCCGCCGCCCAGTGCAGCAATCATAACTACAACTGCAATAATGACCAAAAGATTCCCAGAATTGAGCCAAGGAGTCGTAGACATTGAATCATTCTGTGCTGTGATACTCACAGTCGTGCCGTTTGTCTCTCTCATAGTGAGCGCAGGTAATATTCCTGTAGATGCTATGTTTGTTGCGTTGATATCCACGGTTCCAATTGTTCCGTTTTGTACTTGCACATCGGGATAAGAGAAAGAGTGCGAGATTCCATTCAGTGTGAAATTAATGTAAAGAGAGAATTCTCCTGAACTAGTTCCGTTCACTGATACAAAGTAGGTGTCATTTGTGTTTGCGAGGGAAGCATATTCCACTCCGTCCATATTGAGATACGTTCCGCCTGAGAGGTTTTCATCTACTCCTCCGTACGCATTTGGGCCTAGGTGCCCTGTAGAATACAAGTCTCTAACCGAGAGGATCGCGTTCGAGTGTAGCACCAAATTCAAGCTGTTTGGAGCTAGTGAAGAAGGAGCTCTGTACGGTATTGCAGCTGGAGGCGATCCGTTTATGATTTGATCTACGATTCTTAGGACAGTAGGATTGCTCGGAAGATCACTGTGAGCCGAACTTACTGCTCCACTGCCAAAATAGCCGGTTGCGGGGACATTGGCAATATAATAAGTCCTTGTTGCCGTTGAAATTTGTGCAGAGGCGAGAGGAACCGTCCCGTCGCCGTCAGAGAAGATTGGGTTGAGCACTATGTGAGCGCCATTTGAAAGCTGAATGAATTGAGTTCCACTTGTTAGACTCATGCTATACCCTGAGAGGGTCTGAAAGCCGTATCCGATGATCGCATATAATTTGACTGGCATTCGTGCCGGCGTATTAACAGTTCCAAAGAGAGAAGAGAAATTGTTTGCCTTGGGTATTAGCCCCTGATTCATCGTCCAGGTATTGTTTCTACTAAGAGAGAAATTCCCATTCAATCCAATATTTGGATTCCCGACGACTGCTTTGTACAAGATAGAATAAGAAGAACTAAGAGAGAGCATCTCTCCGCTCGTCGCGTTTCTTATGAATGGGGATCTTGGAAGAAGTTCGTATAACGAAGTCATGTTTTGACCTAACAATTTCATTTGAAGAGGGTTGACTCGCGGATTTCCGAAAGTGTAGCCGTTCACGGCAGTGTAGTATGCAAGAGGAGATCCCCAATAAGGAGTGCCCATTGAAATTATCGAATCGACTTTTTGGGCTCTCGCGTTCGAGGAAAGTACGTACCCTTCTGCGATGAGACCTCCCATGCTGTGGGCAATCAAAATGACCTTACTTGCGTTGTTTTGAGTTAGAGCGCTATTGACGACGTTGTCTAAAAGCGGGAGCTGCGATGCTAGATCTAGCCTCCAGTCATATGCAAAAACAAAGAGACTTTTTCCTTCGACGTACCCCATCTGTGTTAGATTCTGTATTAGGGTCCCGTAGAAGTTGACGGGCCAATTTCGTAGAGCTCCCCCTACAGTTACGTTTGTGCCCGAGATAGCCGGCGTTACTCCGTCACCTTGGAGTGCTAGCCTTTGAAAAATTGAGGCGTTGTCAGGAAAAGGCCACAAGGGACATGGATAAGCTCTACATCCTCTCATCTGGATTTGTAATGAAGAACCAGCAACGCCTGGGATTATGATTACGGGCAATCGTGTAGTGGATGAGTTAAGACTGGTCGTCGTAGACGAAGTCGTTGAGCTTGAGGGAAGAGTCGTTGAGGTTGTGGCTGCGAGCGAATTTGCCGCTAGGAGAAAACTAGTTCCCAGGAGAAAAATTGAGGCAATCACAGCAACCTGAAGGATAGTTTGACTGGCTGCGCGATAGTTCTTATTCATCAAGTTCGAAGATACTGAAACATCAGAGGGCTCTTGGTTTTTCATTTAAACCTTGGAGTTTTGAAATTAGTATTCTAGTTCAGTACCTTATCTCATCCAAGCGGATTGCTTACTATTGAGAGCTTATCGACCGTTCTCTTGAGCAAACTCCTTATCCGTACGGGCATCTTACTCATGTCCTCTTTGTTCAACTTTGAGAGCTCGATTATTTCAAAACCAATGACTTCGCCACTTTCATTCTGTTTGCTGATCAAATTTTCAGTAATGGCTTCTCCACGAACTTCGCTTGAAGGTTCCCCGAACCAGATATCTAGAGTGTCAGTGTCAGGATTATAATAGAGCGACCTTGTTCCTACTTCGATTTCCAAACTGACTCTCCAACCATTCTTCGAGTTAAATAGAAAGTAATTAACTGTTGTAAGATAATTCCAGTAAGAAGTGCTTACTCTGATCTTTCTCCCAAGTTTTGAGGAAATTTCGAACAGAACTTTTGATGACAAGGAAATCGATGATCTCTTTATGACCGAGCTTCTCCGGCTGTTGTTCTTCTTTGTTCTTCGACCCTGCTCTCATCGATTTCTCTCGTAAATTTCGTAATTGAAGTACTTTCTTCCACCTTCCCTCCAAAGCGTCTTGCAAATAGATATCCTGCGAAGGACAAGACAAGTGCTAGGGTCTCAAACAAAATCCAGTAATCATATGGAAAACTCACTTCTGCAAAGCTGAAGGGAATAAACAATTGGAAGGTCGAGGAGGAGCCTAACGGAACCGCAAAGATGTCATATGCAATGTGCGAGAATACAACGACTGGTGCAAAGAATACAAATTTTGCAAGAAAGCTATTTGGAAAGTTAGATCGCATAACAACATAGAACAAAATTATGGCTGACACTATGACAAAGAGGAACGAGTGATCTGGCCTCCCGCTCACGTTGAGACCTAGCGCGCTCAGGATATGGTCAGTGTCGATGAATACAGCTGCCACTCCAGTTAAAAGTGAGATCTCTAGGTCCCAGAAAGGGATTGACGCGATAAAGCCGAAGGAGAAATGTCCTAAAATCTCTATGAATAATTTTGGGCCCGTATATTCGTGAAAGTGTGATACTTCGGGATGAAGGAATCCAATTGAGCTATAGAGGAAAGCCAAAGCTGCGTAAAATATCGCAAGTAAGATTATTTTCCGCAAATGAGGGACATGTTTTCGTACGAGGAAGCGTATTCTTCCTAGAAAAAATTGCTTTTGATTTTGCGCGTCTTGTTGCAAGGCGTTTTGCTTTCCGTACTAATGCGTATCACGTGGATCAAATAACGAGTTTTTCGAGCTTTGCTTTACACTCGTTGGGACGTGCAATGTCTTGAGCTTCGTAGACATCAGTTTCGTTTACTCTTACTACAGGAACTTTGATCCAGTATTTGTCAAATAGATTTGAATCATCTTCAATGTACAAAATTGAGAGATCAAATGAATGCCCTGATTCCTTCAAGGACTCTAGAACGTTAATTGCCTGCTCGCAGAGATGACAGCCTCTCTTTGAGATGACGGTAATCCTAGGATGCGAATCGATAGGCATTGAACAAGAGTCTATGTTTTGGAGAGCTCTTCAACCTATGTTTGGGGTAATGTTCCAGTTCGGACTGGCATAGGATGCACTCTTTCGATTTGAGCTCTCATTCTCATCGTCGAAATCATCATCATTTTCGTTGTCGTCGTCATCATTCTCAGACTCTTCTTCGCTAGGAGCTTTGTTGTCGGGAAGTAATCTTCTTGTCTTTAGATAGTACTCACCTCTTGAAGTTGTTTTGAGCCTCGCCTTGCCTTCAATCTCGACCTGCTCTAAGAGACCTTGCTCGCGTAGGAATGTAATGTATCTTGAAAGCGTAGAGCGGCTCACAAGTATCTCCTCCAAGAGTTCTGACTGGAGCTTCGGCATCTCTGATAGGCTCAGTATTCGGCCTATGATCCGTCCCGCAGATAATCCACGCGAGCGAGTGCTTTTGATATGCAAAGACATGATGCAAGTTTTGCCATATTGATCAACAAAAGGATTACTATGCCCTGCGAGAAATTAGCTTGAATAAGGAGCGAAAAAACTTGAATTTCTGACGGTGATTTGCATTATAGGTCAAATTAATTTCTCCTCCGATATGGTCTGTCGGATATCCTCAAATAATCAAGAGAGGGAATTTAATTGCGAAGCCGCTTTTCCTTTTGAAAGAAAATTAGAAGGTCCCTCTTATGTCAAACACCCTTGTGGATGAAGAAAAGATCATTCCTGTTGTTGACGAATTTGAGCTCTCTTCGGGGAAGAAGGTTCAGTACTATTCCTTACCCGCGCTGCAAAAGAAACTCGGTACGGGGGTAAACATATCGCGTCTTCCTCTCTCGATACGAATCTTACTTGAATCGCTTTTACGAAATAAAGACGGGATAACAATCGATGATGATGATATTGTTGCCCTAGCGGAGTGGAATCCCAAAAATCCTGCGGACAAGGAAATTCCTTTCAAAGTGGGCCGGGTGTTAATGCAGGATCTTACTGGAGTCCCTGCCCTTGTAGATCTTGCTGCGATGCGCGACGCAATCAGTTCCTTGAAATTAGATCCAGATCTGATAGAACCAGAAGTCCCTGTTGATCTGGTGATAGACCACTCTGTTCAGGTAGATGCCTTTCGAACATCTGACGCGTTTGCGATCAATGAGAGAATGGAAATTACCCGCAATAGAGAGCGCTACATATTTTTGAAATGGGCTCAGCAAGCTTTCAACAAGCTCAAGCTAGTTCCTCCCGACACTGGAATTGTGCACCAGGTCAATTTGGAATTTCTTGCATCTGTTGTCATGCAAAAGCAACAAGGTGATGATTCTATTCTTGCTTATCCGGACACACTAGTTGGAACTGATTCGCACACCCCTATGGTGAACGGCCTCGGAGTCCTTGGATGGGGAGTGGGAGGAATTGAAGCTGAAGCCGCGCTACTAGGTCAACCCGTTACGTTTCTCACGCCTGAAGTAGTCGGAATACATCTCAAGGGGTCTCTATCTGAGGGGATTACTGCGACGGATGCAGTCCTTACAATTGCGCAGAAACTAAGAGAAGTCGGAGTCGTGGACAAGTTTATCGAGTTTTTCGGAGAGGGAGTGAAAAACCTCACTGTCTCAGAGCGCGCGACGATATCAAACATGACTCCAGAGTTTGGGGCGACCGCTTCACTATTTCCAATTGATGAAGAGACTCTACGATACTTGAAAATCACCGGCAGACCAGATCAGCATGTTGAGCTAGTCAAAAAATACCTAGAGGCGCAAGGAATGTTTGGAGTCCCAGGGGCCGGGGCCATTGATTACTCTTTGATTGTGGAAATTGATCTCTCAAAGATAGAGCCTAGCGTTTCTGGACCTTCGCTTCCTCATGATCGAGTGGGACTGGGCGATGTTGCCAGTCATTTCATTGCTGCATCCCCCGACATGAAAGGGAGAACCCTTCTCAAGAGTTCTACACTCACTTTGGAGAACAAAGAAGAGACTCTCAAAGATGGAGACGTCGTGATCGCGGCAATCACAAGCTGCACTAACACTAGTAACCCGCTCGTAATGATAGCTGCAGGGTTACTCGCGAAAAAAGCTGTGGAAAGAGGTCTAAGTGTTAGGTCAACTGTGAAAACAAGCCTGGCACCGGGCTCTATGGTCGTTACGGAATATCTTAGGGCAACCGGTCTTTTGCCCTATCTAGAGGCCCTAGGCTTCAGCGTCGTGGGGTACGGCTGCACCACTTGCATCGGAAATAGCGGGCCTCTTCCAGAGCCTGTGGGAAGAGCAATTAGAAAAGATGGTCTCACTGTTGCTGCCGTTTTGTCAGGAAATAGGAATTTTGAAGCTAGAATACACCAGGATGTCCGAGCTAATTTCTTAATGTCGCCACCTTTAGTTATCGCCTACGCTTTAGCTGGAACTGTCCTAAAAGATCTGACTAGAGATAGCCTAGGCGAAGATAAAGAGGGAAACCCCGTTTATCTCAAAGACATCTGGCCTTCAAACAGGGAAGTGCATGAATACGCAACGCAGATCAGCACGCAGATGTTTCACAGTCGTTATGCGCAAGTCTATACGCAAAACTCAGAGTGGACTAAACTAGGAGCTCCATCGGGGATTTCATACAACTGGGATGCACAAAGTACCTACATCCAAAAGCCTCCGTACTTTGACGATTATTCAATTCGTCACTCTCCTACCGCGTCAAAGACTGTAAACGATATTACTAAAGCTCGAGCCCTTCTAATTTTGGGAGATTATGTGACAACCGATCATATTTCTCCAGCTGGCGCGATCAGCCCTAAATCGGCCGCTGCAAAATATCTAATTTCAAAGGGGGTTGAGGAAGAAGACTTCAACACCTATGGTTCTAGACGCGGTAACCACTACGTCATGATGCGCGGGACCTTTGCAAACCCGAGGATCAAAAACGAGATGGTGCCAGGCGTGGAAGGCTCTTTTACAAAGCATTATCCTGACGGAGAATTGCTTTCTGTCTATGATGCTTCGCAAAAATACATTCAGGAAAAGGTTCCTTTGGTTGTGATAGTGGGAAAGGGGTTTGGAACCGGGAGCTCAAGGGACTGGGCTGCAAAGGGGCAGAAATTACTAGGCGTTAAGGCTGTTATTGCGAAGAGCTATGAGCGAATTCATAGAAGTAACTTGGTAGGGATGGGAGTCCTTCCCCTTCAATTTTCTGAAGGGGTCGATGCAAAGACTCTCGGTTTGGATGGCTCTGAAAGCTTTGATTTGATTGGTCTGAATGACGGAATAAAGCCTAGCGGGCAAGTGAAACTCGTTATCACAAGGGAAAACGGAGAGAGGATCGAGACTCCGCTTCAGGTGAGGCTAGATTCCGCAATTGAAGTCGAATACTATCTTAGCGGTAGCATACTAGATTACGTGATCCAAAAGACAGAGCTGAAACAGGCTCTGCCTCAGCAACACTAGAGGCTTGTGTCGGACATACGCTTTACTAAGGAAAGGGGTTAACCAGTGTGGTAAGAATAGTTACCATATGCAAAGTTTTTTTCCCATAGATGACGTAATATGCCCATGATGGCGCTCCACGAATACACTCCTGATATGTTGGGGAATAAATCGGTCCTCAGGACTCTGAGAACTCTTCTCCGATACAAGGGAAAGATTTGTTGAATCAATCCACTCTGCCATAAATTCCATGAATGCTCTTGCAGTTTTCTACTTTGGTCGAAGACATGATGGAGGGCATGAGAGTGGGTTGGATACGATCAAGGGGAAACTAGATGCCAAAGACTTTGCAGAGATTTCAAGGCAATTTGCGGATAATTTGCTTTGTTTTAGATCTCCTTTTGAATCAATATCGAAATTGATTGGCAATTGCATGCGAAGCTCCGATTGCGTGGTCTCCTTCTTTTTGGAAGCTGAGGCTCTTTCATGGAGAATCTTGTTTCTAAGTTTGAGGAATGGTTTTTCCACAAAGAGATAGGTTAGAGTTGCGACGAGCATCACGACTGCGTACGTGCTGATTATCCAAACGGGGAGGGGCAGTTTCATTGCATACAATGCTAGAAGGATTGGGAGGTGCCACAAGTAAACGCTATAGCTGATCTTTCCCGCAAAAAGAGTGGGGCGATTTGTGAAAATTCGCCTTAGAATTGAGCTTGCAGGAGAGGTCAGAGTAAAGTAGAGAAGAGCGCCATACTCTGGCGCAAAAAGCAGGCCCGGCAGAGGGTACACGTTGTTAATGAACCCGTAAGTTGAACCAATCCAGTATTGCGTTGCGATTAACAAAAGAATTGATCCTAGCATGGGCAGGTAATGAGGGAAGGTTTCTAAGATAGGAAACCTGTATTTCAAGGACCCAGAGATTTTTCTCCATGTGGCTAAAGGGGGGAGAACCCCATTTCTTCTGAGGTACCAATTAGCTAGCGTTGCTCCTATGGCGTAATTAAAAATGAAACTAGGGTATTGCCACATGTAAAATTCCAAAACGCCAGGTTGCGTGTGGTAAATTGAAAAGACATTGTAACGATATAGAATTGAAATCGCCGCAAAGACTGGTAGAGAGTAAACCCATCTCTTTCCGATGAAAAAGTATGAAAAAAGCGGGAGTGTTGCGTAGAATATCTCTTCGATTGCAAGTGTCCAGTTCACACCGTTTATGCTGTTGAACGTTGAGGGGGAAAAATTTTGTGCGAAGAAAATGTTCGCAATTATTTGTTCAAATGTCACGCCATGTGTTAGGAAAATCACAACGATAACCAAACTGAGATAGTAAACCGGAAGGATTCGAAAGACTCTTTTGAGATAATATTCTTTGAGTCCGCTTCTTGTCCTCCCGTACGAGCGAGAAGCAAGAAAAGGGATGGAAAGAAGGAAGCCGCTTAATACGAAGAAGAAATCGACGCCTGCATCCCAAGAGAGAACAATTGAGGAAAAACTCAGCGATCTTAGAATTGATGCGATTACGAAAAAGTGGAAGAGTATGACCCCCTGACTTGCGTAACCTCGCATTCCAGTAATCTCGGGAATTTCTTTCAGAGGTTTGTTGAGAGATGGACCAAGCTCCTTGTTAGAGCGCACAGTTTTTGAGGCAAGTTCTCGAGCCTGCAGTCGCGTCTTCCGGCGAGACATTTCCTTTGCAAAAGAGAGTTCTAACGGAATATATTATCGGCAAAGAATATACCCTCTATAGGAATGATATCTCAATATTTTTCCAAAAAGGGAAAACCAACAATTGAAAGAACTAGGTCATTAAGTTACCAATAGTAATAAGTGACCGAAAAAATATAGCTGTGGCTAATTATAAGCCATGCTTGCTGCTACTAGGATAGTCTGGCCAAATGTTGTAAGAGCAGTAAGAAAGTATTGGATCGAGCTTATTCTGGGACTGGTAATTGTCGGGATTTCATTCTACGCACTTCTGTCAGGTTCGTACAACGTTGTCGAGAAAGGTCTGACATATCCTTCTTTGATTTCATATTTGTCATGTTTCACATTGACATTGTTCTTTCTTCATCGTCAGAAACTGAAATTCTTCGATAGAATATTGTATTCACTGATCAGCATGCTCGCTGGGATTGTTCTCTTTGAGATTATCTACTATTACAGCTTCGGACTCTCTCAGAGTGAGTTATTGAGGGATCTCACTTTTTTCGGGAACGGAGAAGGGGAGGGCTTTTTTCCATTAATCTGGGATCTTTTGATAACTGCCACGCTCGTTTTGGCGAGAAGATACATGTCCATGAACAAGTCTCTTATTGCCACAGTTTCTTTTAGTGCGTTTGTGATGGTTGTTTGGATAAAAAGCGGCTATCCACAGGTCATCGCCCTGGGTTCTAGTACTCAATTTTATCCAAAGGTTTTCGATGGAATTGCGAAAACAATTGCGCTCATACCTGCATTCCTTTTCAACAAGAAAGTGGAGGCGTGATTTTTTGAAATCTACTACCGAGTCAGTTGTGGATTCTGGTGCTCGTCAGGGTCCACGTACTTTGCTAAAGCGGTATTGTCTTGAGCTCATATTGGGGTTAGGGATTGCTACGATTGCACTATATGCTCTTTTGTCAAACTCCTACTTTGTTTCAGGGGGTCTGTTATACGCGTCAGTAATTTCCTACGCACTTTGCTTCACTTTGACGTTCTTTTTCATTCATCGCCAGAATGTGAATTTAGTTGACAGGTTAGCCTATTCCATTTTAAGCACGTTAGCCGGTATAATTTTTTTCGAGTTTGCTTGGCACTATGGTTTTGGGATTTCGCTAGCTCAGATAGCGAAGGATTCGAGCTTCCTTGGGAATAACGGTTGGGTGACTTTTCCACTTGATTGGTACATTCTCATTTTAGCTACCCTGTTTGTTGGACGAAAGTACATGGAAGTAAACAAGTCTCTGATTATAGTGTGTCTAATTAGCGGAATTTTGATGTTTGCATGGATAGGAAGTGGGTATCCACAGGACTTCCCACCCCCATGGACCGCGAATTACTTTCCCATATACCAAACATTCCATGTTGTTTATACTAACCAAGCGATGATAATTGAGTACTCAAGAATCTTTAATTCAATTACGAAAATCATTGCTGTGATCCCGGCATTCTTTTTCAATAAAAAGAAAGCTCTAGGTGTATCTCACTCGCGTTAGCTTCGTCTTCCTGTATTCTCCAAATAACTAGGAAGTTCAATAATCCAGCAAAAAGTTACCAAGGAAAATATCGCCGAATATTCTGAATCGGCGCACCAGTGGAGTAATACACGTCGTGATGAAATCCTTTCGAAATGTAGATTACCGGAAAACCCCCAGGGGCGAGAGTACTTTCGGGTTGAGCTCGCGGTCCAGCCCGGAGAGTATGCATTGGATATCAAAACATAAGCTGATCGATTAACCACAATGTCAAAGGATAATTAGGGTAGAATAGCTGAACACCTCTGTACCAAAACTCGCTCCATCCAGAAATTGCTTGGAGAAAAAGAATGCATGAGAAATCCGACCTTTGCAACATGACTTGAGGCGCCCTATCCGAGTACTCTATCCGACAGAAAAACGGGAAAGGAGCCAAGAGCTGATAGAGTTCCTGCAAGTAAATAGTCTCTGGACTTTGAAATGTGTTTTTTCCAATTTAGGTCCATTGAAGAAGAAGGAAACCTCTCGGGTCAGGCGCTTCAGGCTAAGAGAATCAGGTTTGTGGATCTACTTTTTGCTAATTTGTTTCCTTGAGCTGTTGAACAAAAGAGCCGGAATGATCGCGATTATTTTGGCAAGGCCGTTGAATAATTCGCCGTAGAATTCTATTTGGGCCGTGTTCCCTTTTTGAATTACATTAATCAAGACATTGTACGCGGGAAAATATTGAGGATCGAGAAACTGGGGATAACCCGTTGCTATCCAGAAGAACATCACAACGGTTGAGAAAACTATTACTCCGATCAAAATCTTGTTGATCGCCATGTACCTCCAGCCTATGAAGGGGACGACCAAAATTATGAGATACCAGTCAAGAGAAAAATAACCGTGTGCGGATTGATTGCCAAAGAAAAATAATTCATAATGAAGGAAATCCGAAAAGCTCAGGACGCCGTAAGCATAGTGATAGACTAGTTCAAAAAGGACGATTCCACTTGCCATTGCCGCAAAACAATAGAATATCCTATCAAGAAACTTCAAGCCCTGGCGGTTTAAGAAAAACGAAGTGAGCGCAAAACAAAGGACGTAGAATACAAGCGATGGATAAGTAAGTGCTCCCCCGGCAACCGTAAATTCTCCGCTCAAAGCCGCGTACAGGAGAACGCCAATAATTGCCCCGCCAAGGATAAGCTCAAACCAATACTTTCTCGGATTCAGGACTTCTAGCATTTGGGGAGCACGAAAGTATCCTAAATTTTTCTACTCGTAAACCTTGCGACAAGTGGGCTACTACTAGTAGGATTTCCTAATTGAGGTCTAAAAGAGAATCTTTTCTCATCCTACTTTTCTCTCTTGCTCTTGGAACTATCTGATATGCGGTTGCGA
This sequence comes from archaeon, assembly GCA_029850555.1. Taxonomy (GTDB): domain Archaea; phylum Thermoproteota; class Nitrososphaeria; order Nitrososphaerales; family CADDZS01; genus JASHOD01. The sequence continues at coordinate 23,459 of JARCRS010000120.1, forward strand.
AGCTTAGGATTAATACACATGAGTAAAAATTCAGACCTATCGAACATGTAAATCTTAATTCCTAGCGGCAGGATGACCGAAGTGATTTGAAATGCTCTGATTGACTTTGTATTATGATAAAAGAGAAGGAAGGAAAGCAAAATTGTGAATCTGCCTCAAATTTAGAAAAGTATTTCAGAGTTTGTTTTCATTGTGTTGCAATCGCTAGGGCACAAGAGAGAAACCAAGAGGCAAATCCGATAGGTTCGCCTAAGTACGAAGCGAAATTCAGTATTTGGGCTCTATATGACTAACAAGAAAATGTATGAGAAATTTTTGGCAGAGTATACGAATCACTTTTATAAGTTCAAAGAGGCATTGAAGAGCCCGCTGAAACATTAACTTTAAGAGAATTGACCTAATTGAATACGCAAGACCTACTATACGGTATAGTCATCTTCCTTTGGCTATCGTACTTTCCGATCTCGCTAGTGCAGGTCAAGGCATTTGTAAGGAATAGGAAGACGTTTGTAAACAAGAACCTGACT
>JARCRS010000121.1 GCA_029850555.1 archaeon
ATCATTTTCTTCTAGCATGCAGAAAATTCCGGCTCCCTCTACTTTTTTCTGGTGTGCGTCTTATCGTTTGTGTCTTTAATTAGATAGACATGCTCTTTCCAACGACTAAGAAGCGGATGTGAACTCCCGATTCGGATTGTGCTTTTTCAATCCTGATGAATCACCTGCATTGTCTCTTTGAACTCCTCAAGGGCAGTTTCCGCGTCCGTTTCAGAGTTCAGATATTCTTGTATCGTCTTATATGTGGCATTGGGAGAATCTTGGAAAGACACTCCTGATTCGGTGATCTCTCTGATCCTGCCGCTTGGAAATGTCTCATTTTGCCTAATCTTAGAAAGAACTTCATCAGTTGGAATGTACCTTCCTTTGTCCATTCTTTTTATCCAGCCCGCACCATACAGGTCTTGAGCAACGAACTGATCCACTGAGAACTTATGATAGTGCTGAGGTTGCTTGTCTTTTAGATAATTTTTAACGAGCCGAAGAAGGCTCCGAGCTTCCCTGGAATGGAAAGGCCAAACCGTCGGTCCCTGTTTAATTTTCCTTTTTGCCATCCTGAGCGAAGAAATATCTTGCAATAATGTAGACACAATTGTGGCAGCTTCGGTTGAACTGGCTTCGCGTTGAAAGAGAATGGTGAGTTTTCCTTCACCGTTTAATCCTCGGCTCCTAACGTGAAACAGAACTAGTTCATTGATTTTCAACTTGAGCGCTAAAAATCTGTCATCTCCTATTTGGAGAACGCCTTCCTTCGATCCATCTTTGATGGAAAGCTCGCGATACTTCCACTTGCTTACAACCCCGACTCTTGGTTCACCTATTCTCGCTATAGTTACGCAGACTATTCCTTGCTTGTCTTTGTCAATTAAATCGGAGAGGTTGATAACAGATAGTGTTGAACCTTTGTCCATTCTCCTCGCAACTTAGAGCGCCTAATTCGTTATATATACGGACATGTTGACATACTGGGGTAGTCTAGAGCAGCGACTTTGATCTGACTAGGTGGATCTCCTTGGGAGATGATTATAACAATGATCTGTGCTCGATTGAGCACCTTCGAATATTTCCCGAGAATAGAATTCAGCTATAAAGGATGTAACAACACCTGTTCATTTCGGAAACCGAAATCAAGATCACATACAGATTTCTGATTACTTCCATAGCTGAATGCTCTAATCAAGAGACATCCTCTTCTGCGTGGTCTCTATCAGAAGAAACTACTCTTTCTATCCCAGAACTCTGATGCCGCCCCTCCCCTCTCGAAAATGAATCAATTTCGATTCGATTCAATCTAAGAATTAATCGATGATCGGTGTTTCAAGGATGAATGAGAGATTACATCGATCTCATCCTTTGCAAGTATGGATCAATGAGAGCTACATGAGATCATTAAGCGAGACTTCTACATCGCTGAGGCAAAAGAGGACGGTGGAGGTTACGGCAATTCGTATAAGCTGCATGTAATTCCAATCTCTTGGGAATACACTTTGAAATCAAGGCTGGATTACAGTAAAGTTGCGCCTGGTGTTCGTGATGCTATGCTGAATCTCGCTAAATACGTACACTCAAGCGGGCTGGAAGAATCACTTGTGAATCTCGTCGACATCCGTGCTTCCCAGATAAATGGATGCGCTTGGTGTCTCGACATGCACAACAAGGATGCGCTCGCGTCAGGAGAGAATGAACAACGTCTTTACATGCTATCCGCTTGGCGAGAATCCCCTTTCTACTCTGATAGGGAGCGCGCTGCACTGGCGTGGACTGAGGCTGTTACCCTTGTAACAGATAGCCATGTGCCAGATGATGTGTATGAGGAAGCTCGGAAGTATTTCACCGAGAAGGAACTTGTTGACTTGACTCTTGCCGTCATTGCAATCAACGGCTGGAACCGATTAAACATGTCATTCAGAACGGTACCTGGTGACTACAAGCCAAGGCAGTATCAGACCGCGGAGATGCGCGCGTGAAGAAAATAAGCGCGTCGTACAAAGCATGCTGCCTTGATCATGTTCACCCTGAAGAGTAGGGAAAATGCTGGTAACAGCGTATCTGCTGGCGATTATACTCGCAGTCGGTTCTTCGATTTGCTTTGCGGGCAATAGAGCCTTCGCGAGCAAGCCGCTTTTGAACTTTGACCCTAGGATCCTAACCTACATAACACTCCTAACGGGAGTGATCACTACAGCGGGGGCGCTAGTGATCTCAGGCCAAGTGGCCACGCTGCTCTTGGCTTCAGCTTTTGTCTTGGCGATATTTGCGATCGTGGGAATCGTGCACTACGCCATAGGAAGACAGTTATCATATATGGCCGTGAAGAATATTGGAGCAAACGCTTCTTCACCACTCCTTGCTTCAAGCGTGCTATACTCCTTAGTGTTCTCAGTCCTCTTCCTTCAAGAGACAGTTACATTTCTGATAGGAATTGGAACTGCTTTGATCTTGACTGGAGTTCTTGTTTTAGAAATTCGTTCAAGTGTATTGAAGAGACACGGCAAGTACAAGACCGGCTATTTAGCGGCGATCCTCACTGCAGCCATATTCGGACTGACGCCGGTCGCCATCAGTTTCGGCCTCTCTATTTACGATTATTACTTTGCCGCGGTGTTCATCTCTTACGCCTCGGCTACGGTAATCTACACGCTGACGGCAAATGCTCCAAAGATGTTCAGAGGGATAGTCAAAACACCTAGTGCCACCTTGATACTTTGTATCATATCGAGCATCTTTGCTTCTGGCGCACAGCTTTTTCGTTTCGCTGCGCTTTCTTTCGCGCCAGTAGTTCTCGTTGCGCCTATCCTCAGCACCAACCCAATATTTACAATTGTCATGACAAGACTTGTTGCAAAGGAAGTAGAAGTTTTCAGACTGCGAACTATTGTGTGCATAATTATTGTCGTCATTGGTGGTGTACTTGTTTCAATTTCAGCATAGGGATCATCCGGAAATTGTATTAGTCCAATTTAACCTGCGCGATATAAGTTTGCGAACTGAAACATGAACAGTTATTGCAATAGTTTATCATTTCTTAGCTTTGACAATAGTAAAAGCCCAAGGAGTTCGATTTCTAGTGCTGAATCGATCTCTTCCAAAACCACATGGGTCTATCACGAGCAGTTCTTGAACTATTGGTGAATTCTAGATCGAAAGATCTTGCATTCGCGACGAAGACTGTATTCATGGTTGTTGCTATTTTCGCGACATCAATAGATCCAGGAATCGACGGAGGAATCAAAGATCATCAAAAAATCGATCAGCGCTTACGCTAATAAGTGAAGATCGAAACGGTGTACACCGTGTTCAAGACAGCCCATTTCAGTCCCAATGTCGGAGTGTCGGGATGAATAAAGGCTTGACAGCGAAAAAATTGCGTGATTCAGTCACACAAGACAAAGATGATCAGTCATCAACGCTACAATTAAATATGCTCAATTGTATGGCAGACCACAACAAAGTGCAAGTGATGTTCAAAGGTGACTGTCTTCATAGACGGTGTTTGCGTTCACTGTCAATGAGTGTCAATCTGACTATCTAACGCAATTGTTGGCTGTCAATACTAGCGCAAAGCTTTTTCCCACAATCTCATCGATTCTCGCTTTAGCGGAGCCACTATTTTTCCAAGCTCTCAAATGTTCTGGAGGTCTTTCCCCTTGAGCCAAAAGAGGATAATCAAGCTCACACTTCCCAAGGGCTCACTTGAGAAGTCAACCTTCGCGTTCTTTGAAAGAGCGGGATACAAAATCAGAGGACAGGACAGAACTTATCGTCCTATAATCAACGATGAGGAGATCGAAATCAAAATCCTCCGTCCACAAGAAATTCCACTGTTTGTCTCGGAAGGCGTACAAGATCTAGGCATTACTGGTTCCGATTGGGTCCTAGAAACTAACGCAGACGTGGAGAAGCTACTCGACCTCGAATACGGAGCTGTTCGCCTCGTCATGGCCGTCCCGAGATC
>JARCRS010000122.1 GCA_029850555.1 archaeon
CCCTCCGCAACTCCGAGAATCTTTGGCACGTTGTCAAGACTCAGTGAATCTCGATCAACAGAAACAAGAACTTCCTTTGTGACATCTTTGTCATTGAAAATGCCACTCATATTCTGCAGGCGAACGAATCGACGTATGCCTCTTTCGTATTGCAATCCCGACAACAAGCCAAGAGCTTCGAGAATATTGGGCTTACCTGTATTGGGGCTTCCGATGAACAAATTGACTTTCTTGCAATCGAGTGTAAGATCTCGTATTGCCTTGAAATTTCGGATGTGCAGTGTCTTCAAAATTTAGATCTCTCGCATTTCCGCATAATAGCTCTAAGTTTTATTGCTTTAAGAAACTCGTCGTGCCTTACTGAGCTCTTCGACCTATATTACGTATTGAATACGTCCTTCCTGTCGCCAGTAAGGCCTTTTGAATTATAGCCTCCCTCAAAAGAAGCTTTGTTATCTCTTTTCGGTTTTTCGTTACTGTCGGTCATTTCTTTCAATCTAATGGTTATCCCGTATTATAACTATTATCCATCGAAAAATCATGACTTGGTCAATGGTAAAAAAGCCTGACCAGATTACTATCCGATCAGGCTTCGGGATTTAGCTGAGTGTAGTTTGTCGATCTAATTCGTGCGATTCATCCCTCTTTGGAAGCCCACACTTTTTGCAGATACCAGGCAATGACTCCATCGGCTCGAATGAATGCTTGCGAATCATTTCTTCTTTGGAGCTTCTTTGATCTCAAGTCTGAGCTCCTTGGCTTTGTCTTTGATATGATCTTGGAATTGTTTTGGGATTACCCAACGAAAGTTGCGATTCCAAAAATTGATCGCACGTTTGTATCCGAGATCGCTTAGCTGAGGACGCACGATTCCCTCTTTCGTGAGAATGTATTCGGATTTCGCTATTGCCTCGTATTTCCCTTTGCTCGCGTGCTTGACCTTTTGACCGAGCTGTTCGATGCCTTGAGGACTCGCTTTGTCTCCTAGCTCTTGAATTGCGCCAAGAATCACGTCGTGGAGATTCAGACGTCTTGGTTTCTTTACATCTGCAAGATTCTTTTGAGTCGCCTTGCTATTTGCCGCGACCTTTGATTCAAGTTTTTGGCTTGACATTTTTCTATGCCCTTTGTTCGATTTTGTAGAGAGCTTACGCTAGGCATCAGAAAGACACCAGCGGCGGGATCTCTACAGGAATGATAACGGCAAAAGCAGCCATATATCTTCTAAAACAAGATCAGCCACGAATGGCCTAGCAATTTTAGAGCAGTGAATGCGAACTCAGATCAAGCAAGAAAGAATTTGTAGAGATCCCTTTTTGCCCGATCTGAATCCGCAAGGGGCTTGTCCTATTGAGAGCCATCTAAAGTTTCTTTGCTTTCTTCAGACGCTCTTTGAAGGCCTGAACCTCTTCTGGAGTTGAAGTCGGAATCTCTTCACCTTTGAGATCTTCTTGGATCGTAGTTCGTTCCATTTGTGCGCGAATCCTCTCTTCCCTTTTCATCTTCCGCCTGTATTCGCGAGCTATACCGTCCGCAACTTCCTCGCTGCTGAGGTCGAGCCACTTTTTCATGAACTCCTGTGTGTTTCTCCTGAAGGCTCTGAATTCCTCCAGTTCTCTTTCAATCTCCATCTTCTTTTGAAGTAATTGCATAGCCGTCTCTGGGTCTAATGGCGAGTTACATTTCCAACACACTTTTGCATCACTAGGAGAAGGTTCTTTGCATAGATAGCATTTCTTCGGCATGAGGATAACAGGTTTGGTTTGCTCCTCTTGAGGAACTCCAAGTAGTCTGAGGAGAGCAGGTTTTTGATCTCTGCCAGAGAGATGAATATAGATCGAAGCTACAGTGAGGTCTTTCCATCCAGCAATTTGGGTAAGTAATGCTTCATTTGCTCCAAGCCTCGCTAGATCAGTCAATCTCGTGTGTCTCATTGTATAGGGCTTAACTTTCTTACTGAAAGAACCGTTTGAGTTATTGCGTACCGTTTCTGCGATTCTTCGAATCCATTTTCTAAGGTCAGTCAGAGGCGCATGAGAAAGAGCATTCGAACTCATGTCAACCCATAAAGCAAAATCGGAATCGTTTCTATTTGGATGTTCATTTAGGACCCATTGAGTCAATAGAGCTCTCGCATTTCCTACGAGAATAATGTCTCTAGGATGTTTCGTCTTACCTTTTCGAATATGAATCCACACACAATCTTTCTGAAACTCAATGTCAGTCCTTCTTAGAGAAAGGAACTCCTTTGGTCGTAAGGCAGACTCGTAAAGTGTTTCGAGCATAGCTTTGTCGCGAGGGGTCTTGCACGCAGCTCGCATCATGTTTAGTTCTGCTTCGTCTAGAATATCCCCAGGTCCTACCGTAGATTCATAGTTCCCAGTGCGAATCCAACCTGCCCAGTCCTTAACCTCAGCGGAATGCAACCAGTTGAAGAATGGTTTTAGGATTTTACGATAGGTTACCTTTGTCGAGTCCTCATAACCCTCAGGATATTCTGGGTCATCCAGTTCATCTTGTTCTAAAGCTTCGATAAACTCTTCAAGGTCTTCTGTTGTAACCAGATCAAGTCGTTTGTTTAGATGGACTCTACCAAGCTTGCCCAGCGTTTCTCTCAGCTTTTTCTTCCTGCCTTTAGACAGTCCTCGAATATTGTCCGTCTGGAGATACCTTCCAATGATCACTTGATTGTAAGCTTCGATTTCGTTGATCTGAATCTTTTGCGTGCTATTATCGCCTTGAGATATATTTGCCATAGCTCGTGCCAGATTATAAAATAGCTTAGAGGGCTCTTATCTAATAGGGCTGGAGCCTCGGGCGGGATTCGGACCCGCGACCTCGAGAGTACTGGGCATTTCCCCGCATGTTATTTCGAGGAATACACTCATCCTTACCAAGGTCGCGCTGTAGCCACCTGCTTTGTTCAATTTGCTAGAAAATGAACTTTGACAGATTCTAGCTAGGCTGAGCTACCGAGGCATAAAGTCAGGAATACAAAATCATTTGAGAATCCGTAATTAACCTTTCTCGCCCTGATTCGATTTGACTCAAGCAAGATCCTATTCTCATCCTGCATATATGAAAGCAAGATCAATCATTCTTTTGAAAACGTAGAAGAGACGATTCTATGAAAATAATTGACTGCCATATTCACTGCTCGGAATCAAATCAAGACGCACTTGTCGGCTTTGCGCGAGCAAATGGGCTCAAGTACAATCTCGGAGAGCTTCTTACGATGATGGAAGATTATAATGTCAGTTCTGGTCTATTGCTCAGCCCTCCTAAAACTAACGGGAAGCCTGTGCCGAACAAGGAAATATTGAGGCTCTGTCGCAAAAGCAAAGGAAAACTCTTTCCAATAGTTACTGTCGAGCCATCGAGCAGTGCAGTTAGCGAATGCCTAGAGCTCGCAAAGAAAAATAAAGGATACACAAAAGGATTCAAAATCTTACTTGGCTACTTTCCTGTCTATCCCGCACACAAGGTATATTCAAGAATCTATGATTATGCAGAGTCTACGGATCTACCTGTAATGTTTCACACTGGAGATACCGCTTCAAAGACGGCGAGTCTAGAGCACGCAAATCCCTTGAGCCTTGATGTACTTGCAAACAAGAGACAGAGCCTTAAGATAGTCGCATGTCACTTTGGCAATCCGTGGTTTCATGAAACTGCGGAATTACTCTACAAGCACCCCAATGTTTATGCCGATATCTCAGGACTGTTTGCAGTTGGTGCGAAGTACTCAAATCAATACTTGAAATATCTGGCCCGCGCAGTCAGTGAGGCCATATATTTCGTCGGCAGTGCTGAGAAGATCATTTTCGGGACTGATTATCCGGTCGAGAGATATTCTGACGCAATCAGGTTTACAAAGAGCCTCCAATTAGAACAAGATGATATCGGAAAAATTTTTTCTGAAAACGCGAAAAAGGTATTTCAGCTTTGAGCACCAGTCAAGATTCGTCTGTTTTGATCACAGATGTACCTCCGAACGCAAGGGAAGATCTTGTTCCCATACTCGAAGAGAGTTTCGAGGGGTGGTACTTGCGCCACTCAAAGAGGACGCTAAGTGAAATTGGACTTGTGAGAGAGGCTAAGGTAAACGATGAACGTGCCGGACTGATAATGCTGAAAGAACTAGGAAACAGATTGGGTTACGTCTATTATATTGCAGTAGCAAGAAAGTTTCGAGGGAAAGGAATTGGCGGGAAACTCCTCGACCGTTCACTTTCTTACTTTTTTGATCGGGGAATGCAAGAAGTGTATGCTAGCGTCGAAGAAGACAACGAGGAATCTTCCCGATTATTTCTTTCCCGAAAATTCAAAAGAACGTCACGTAGCGAACTAGCGAGAAAGTATGGAACAATCAATTCTTTTGTGCTCCTTAGAAAGATGCTAATCGTCCCCGGTGAAATTATTCTGTTTCGAGAGCTTTCTCCGAAATTAGACGTTTCGATACAATCAACGTCTATTTAGTGGCAGATGAGTGATCTGCCCATCGACGTAAAAACGCTAGCAAAGTCATCGTATTCTTTTGGATCTCTGAGAAGGCAATAGACCACATAGTATCTTGAACGATCAGGGCAGTAAAGGTGAATCGACCACATTTCCCTCTCGAAACTTGCGCGTGAAAACATGCCACCCTTCACGTCTGCGGTTACGTGAGAAAAGAGAGCTCTATGACCCAGTAGCTGTTCTTCATGGGAGTCTGCTACAGTCACATCCTTCACGTCAGGACCGCTTCTGATCTGCTTGATGTTCTTGTCGCGATGTTCCTCCAAACTTTTGAATCTCCCTTCAGCATTTGCAAGGTTTCCCCACGTGACAAAAAAGCGGTTCCCGAGCTTAGAGTGAAATGCGACATCTCCTTTTTCTCTTGTTGACTTGGGATTTACTTCAACGCGCCAATTGCTTGGAATAGTGACTTCAAAGCCGTACATCGCGAATTTTTCCTGTTGACTCACTAGATCTCGAACCGTCGATAATTCGGAAAACTTGATTCGATATATACAAATCTGGAAGATAAATGAAAAAGGAGAGATTTAACGCTCCATTAGACTAGGGAGTGGTAATTTCGCCACAACAGCAAAAAATGCGAAACCTATCAATGTCACGGACATCTTCAAGCTTGACAAAAGAGCTAGAATCTTCCGTTATGGTTTGTATTGGCTGCAATTGCCATTATTTTTCCGTTTTTGCTTTCATGAATTAGCACGAAATGTACGAACTTCTCCGTCTACGCCAATTACCTAATATTGGCGGGAAATCAATGATCTCGCCGGATAGTTACACAATTTGCGAGAGGAAGTCATTCGCAAACTTCTCGAGGGGATAAGGAGGTACGGCCTTGAGAACATCAGTACACTCTCAAAGTGGATCGGAATTCCTGTTGAAACAGCAAGATACATGATCTGGCAGGAGCTCCCAAAGTACAATGTTGGAGTGGGCGTCTCTATCAACTTTGCTAGAATAGGTCTGTCTAGATGGATTCTAGAGTTCAAACCGGCCAACAAGATGCATACCCAGTCAATTGAAAATGCTCTAAAAAACAACGGAGGATTGATTCATTGTGCAAGACAAGTTCCAGATAATTCCTCTTTCACACAGGTAGTTACCCCATTTCGACAAGATCATAAACTGAGGGAAGAGTTCGGAGATCTCAAACGAGCTGGAATCCTCGAATCTTATTCGTTTGAAGAGGTCGAATGGATGCGCCATCTTTCATTCGATCCGACATTCTATGATTTCAAAGAAAGGAAATGGAGTTTTGATTGGGAGGATCTAGAGAAAAAGAAGGAACCTCTCTTTACTCCCTTCTCGAAGAGCGCCTCGGTTCAAGTGGACTACAAGGACATTTTGATCCTTAAGGAGCTGCGCGAACAAGTCCCGCGGACTCTATCAAAGTTGTCAAAGAGACTGAAGCTAGACCAGCACAATTTGAGATATCATTACAAAAATCATGCCAGACTTGCAATTCAAGGATACTATCTCAAGCTCTTGCGAAACGATAGTGGTAATGAAAATGCCTCGATCAAATTCGTGTATCAGATCCCCAGTGAAAAGTCATTGATTGAAGCTAGAACGGTTGCAGTTTCTATCCCTTTTACGACACTAGTCTGGAAGACAGAAAACACGTACGGGTGGGCTGTCCGTTGTCCGGGAGAATATGTCAACGGATTGCTAAGATATGTGAATCGAAAGTTCTCATCTATACAAGGTAGGCTGAGACTGCTAATGGTAGACGCGTCAAGCGAATTTTCAGGCCCCATTCCTCATCAGTTGTTTGATGAATCCTCTTGCAGCTGGAACTATTCGCCTACCATAGCCCTAATACCTGCTCGAAAAGTCCAAAGGCGCGCGGCTTCTCCTTAGCAAAGTAAAAGCGTATGTAAGAAAACTCGCTTACTCTTATTTACTCAATAAATCTTCCCCGATTGCACGCCTACTTTCTCATTCTCTAATGAGGTGCAAGATCCCGTCCCCAATCTAAGGGAAGACCATGCATTCTCAAAGAGCGAGCCTTCCAAAAGGGCAGATGGAGAAAATCCAAAATCTATCCAGGTCCTTGTCGCTGATGACGACGAAGATCTTTTGGAAATCTATTCGAGAGCTCTCAGGGACAACGGATTTGAAGTTCTCCTCGCCACCACTGGAAACGATGCAGTCTCTCGCTTTATCGAGGCGCGTCCAGAGGTAATAATATTGGATTACAGGATGCCTCAAGGGAACGGTCTAGAAGCAGCCGCACAGATTTTAGCGATGAAGCCGAGCGCAAAGATCATCATGCTAACAGCCGACGGCACTGTTCTCGAGGAAGCTGAGAGAATAGGAATCGAGATCTTTCTTGAAAAACCCATCTCTCTGAAAAGATTGCTCGAATCAGTCTACACTGTGGTGAAACTCAAGCCAACATCGGCCGTCGTCAGTCGCTGATTTTTTCCTTGTCCCTTTTCTTTGGCCACGAATTTGACCAATGCGCTTTTCAAGGGGTTTCGTTTCAATGTTCTCAATGCTCAATAGAGCTCTTTGAGATTTTAACTGGGAAGGGAATTTTGGCGAATGGGAGGAGGCAGTGTTGTTGTTCTAGGTTGCGGATTGATGGGTTCTTCCATCGCGCTCGATCTTCTTGAGAGCAATTCGGTCGGAAAAGTTACAGTTGTAGACAACAGCATAGATAGATTGAAAACTCTCGAGCAAAAGGCGGCGAGAAAACCTTCAGGCGATCTCATTTCGAGTTCCAGCCATTTGAGAGACAAACTACAAACTCGAGAATTTGACATTACAAAAAATGAAGATGAATTCAAAAAATTTCTCTCGGGCTTTGACCTTGGAGTAGGCGCCCTACCGCATGGCATTGCTGAAAAAGCAGTGCTCACGGCGGCAGATTCAAAGATTGATTTCGTCGATTTGATCTATTCCTGGAGATATGAAGACGGGTCAGCATTAGACGCAAAGGCAAAGAAAAATGGTGTGACAATAATCCCTGCCTGTGGCTTAGCCCCTGGATTAACCAATATTCTTGCAAAATACTCGGCGGACCAGATGGAAGAAGTCGACCAAATCAAGATCTATGTTGGCGGAATCCCAGAGGTCCCAAAGCCTCCGCTTAACTACAGAATAGTATTTGCCGTGGAAAGTGTACTTGAAGAATACATCCGAGATGCTTTAATTATTAGAGATGGCAAGCGAGTTAACGCCCCTGCTCTATCGGAAGTGGAGGAACTGATTTTTAGTGAACTTCCAGATCAGAGGTTCGAGGCTTTCATCACCGACGGACTCTCAACTCTTCCAGAGACTCTAAAAAAAGTAAGGTACATGGAAGAAAAAACGATACGGTGGAAGGGGCATGCGGAACAAGTCGCCCTTCTGATAGACCTAGGTCTTTTTTCGGAACGCCCTATCAACCTTCATCATGGAAGCTCTCGGGTTGCTCCGAGGGCGCTTCTCTCTACACTGCTCGAAAGAAAGCTAGCCATGCATCAAGGCGACAAAGACATGACTCTGCTCCGGGTCGATGTCAAAGGCAGAAAAAGAAGAGGCGATCGATCAACTCGAGTGAAAGAGTATGAAATGGTCGACCATTACGACGCGGCGACCCAGACTACTTCTATGGCCAGGACGACCGCGTATCCTTGTTCCACCGTAGCTCAACTGATCCTTGAGGGAAAGATTACGGATACCGGTTTTATCCCACCTGAACTGGCTATAAGAGATGACAGGTTCGATGAACTCCTCGCACGATTGGGTAGAAAAGGCCTGAACATCAAGGAAAGAGAATTTTTAGCGGATTAAGTCATCAGGTAGTTTTCTTATCAATAGGATGATGGCAGTCTCAAGAGTTGAGTTCAAAAACAAGGACTAATTCAAAAAGCGAAAAGTTCAGAAGGGAGACTATATTCGCAAAAATACAATCCGACCTTAAAAGCACAAAGATTCCTACAACCTTCGTCCCTTTAGCTCCTGAAAGAATATCATTCGGCCCTCGGGGTGTTGACATTCTCTCAGGCGTTTTTCATATCATGTGGCAAGATATGCCGAATCCCAGATCTTATGGAATTAGACTCACAGACAACTTCTCTCTTGTTGGAGAATATCTGGGGTGCATCCTAGTCTGCACCTTCCCTAGGGAAAAAAGTATTTCATGCTAGCAGCCTGAAATTAGATCGCTCTATTCGCAAAAGTGATTAATACAAATATTTCTGAAAAGAAACACCCTACGAAATTCTTATCGTTGCCTCGGTAGCTCAGCCTGGCCAGAGCGATAGTCTAGAGTTTCCAAATGTATCTTGGAAAATCTAGCTGCTTATTTGCCTTGTAAGCAATAGGTCGCGGGATCAAATCCCGCCCGAGGCTCCTCTTCATACTTGCACATAGTCTAAACGTCCATGTGCGTTCGAAGAGAAGTTCTTCCAAGCGAGAAGATTAGTGCACGCTGTTCGGTGTTTCGAACGCAGTTTCTGGATAACGAGAGAAAGAGGTTCCACGAGGCTCTCCAAAAGATTGACTTGTATTGCAATAATTCACATTTAAATCATTCTTAGGAAAGGCATTGACTGACGCAATGGAAAGATGGACCAAAGAAAAGGAAGAGACAGATACTGTAGCTGCTGCTCTAAGCATACTGGATGAAGGGTTGCCTTTAGGCGGCGTCAGATACAAGCATAGAGATGAATTGCATGAAAGATAAGGAGATCGGATTTGTGGATACAAACATATTGGCATACGCCTTCGACGAAAGTGATGAGAAACGCAATATCACGGAAATAGTGTGTCTTTTAGTCAGCTCATCTCTTTTTCAAGAGTATTGATTATCGCGCCATCTTCTTGAGCTATAGTCACTATAGCTCTTCCTCCTCGTTCCTTCTTTTCTCTTTCTCTTGAAGTCGGAGATGAGAGTCAGGAGCAGGGTAACAATGCCGTATCCGGTAAGCAAGATTCCTTGTCTGCATTCTTCTTTCTGAGAAAGGGTGTCTAACTTCACCGGCATTCACTCTTTTTGTGACTTTCCGTAAATTACATGAAAAATGGAATTTGCTAACCGCATCGATTCCTAATCAATCATCGAGATTTTTGCTTTTCCGAACTCGTTTCGACCTCTTATCATTGAACATCAGTTCGGGCTTTCGTCGCTCGAATGAGGCTCTTTCTTTTCCTCAGAAACTTTTGGACTGGTTCTCGCAGCGATTTCTTTTTCTTTCTCTGATCTACGAAGACTGAATCCTCCGAGGACAATCAAGATGGGAAGAATAGCTACTGTCGCTACTTCTTCTGCGATGTTCATCCCTTTGAGAGATATACACGAGGTTACGCAGATCTCTTGACCTGGAAAAGCTTCTGCCCCAAACCAAATGAGCACCAAGACCGAGACTATGAAGAATATTGTAGACTGCCGCAATGGTTTCTGCATCTCAATTCTTGATTCATTTATAGAAACATTGCGCTTTTAAGATCAAACTTTTGATCTTTTGGCGAAATGATTTTTATGTCAAAACATTGGAGAATGCGTAGTACGTGTGGCTATTTTTTGCGATTCAAGATGTGGCCGAAGTTCTACAAGGACCCATTCTTCTGGGCGATAATACTCGTCTTCTTGGTAGTAGTACTTCTCTTAGCCTTTGGCGACAACTCAGCATAAAGCTCACGTAACTATTCCGTCAAAGTTTGATCACGCTGAGCTCAGAGAGCTAGATTTTCTTTGATCCTCTTGGAATTTATGAATCTTCTTTATGAGAGCTGTTGTCTGTGTAATCTCTTCTGTCAATGATTGCGTCTTCTGCTTAGTGATCTCATCAAAGAGACGAATCTGGTAATAACTGAGAGCTTTCAAGATCACTTGTGTTTCATCGGAAGACATGTTGATTGGTTGGCTCGATTTATCTCGAGATAACATCAGACGACCTGATTTTGGAAGCGTATTACGTGGTTAAGAACGTTTCAAACTTTATTGAAATGTTTCTCGAACTCTGACGGTTTTTGAATTTGGGGCAGTGCCTGAAAATGGAGCAAGTTTCGGTCTGGACTAGAGAAACGAAGCACGGCTCCACGGGGCATTTATAGCTCTTTGATGGCGTTTTTTTCCAAATGCAATTCACTCGTTCGGGAACATTTGGACTCGCAGTGACCCTCACAGGGGGCATATTGCTCGGAATCTCGTTCATCTACGCGTATCAATTGTACAACGTCTACCTCGGCCTGGCATCCAGTACATCCTCACAATCCGGCCAGTTTATCGGGTCATTGAATGCTCTTTTGACAGCGCTCATACCTGTTATGATTCTAGCTGTAATGGGATGGATTGGATCCATCTTCCTATTACGAGGTGTCGATTTTTTGAAAGTTGACCGAGGTGTTGGGTTAGTAACGTTCAAGGTGGACAAAAGTGTCGGTCTTATCGGCGATCAAAACGGTCAAGTCGGAGTTGTTACTGCTGTCGAAACAATGTCAAAAGGTTCGAAATCTGCCGCAAAAACTCTTGATTTGAGCGAAGTCTCTGATTAAAAACAAAAGCTGATCTCAAAATGAGTGAAGCGCCTCTCATTTCAAAGGCGCTAAGGCTTGTGTCTTTGGCATTGATCATTGGCACTGTTGCCTTGGTCGCTACTGCAGGATATTCGGGGTACCAGGAGTTCGGCGCACTAGCCGGCACATTTTCTTCGTCGTCTTCTCAGGGAAATAATTCATCTCCTTTTTCGGAACAGTTCATTGGAAATACTCTTGTGATTTCAGGAATAAATATTCCAAATAACATGTCATTCCCATTAGACTTTCAACTATCTGGTATAGTTGGACTTGCGGGGGTCAACATTGGAAATTTTGCGACGCCAGTAGAACATATAATGCCAGGTCAGACACAGCCAATTTCTATCAGCGTGGCTCTTGACTTTGCAAATGCATTATCAAATGCCACTGCTTTGAGTTTGCTTCTCTTCAATTCGTCCACGATGACTTTTCAGACCAAAGTCTCTGCGGATATGGTTCCCCTAGTTGGACTGAATCTCTCAAGCTCTTCTAACACTCAGATTCCATCAATTCTCGGAAATTTCAATCTGAGCCCTGGATCTACATCATGCAATTCTCAGAATTGCAGCGTCCCGATCGGAATCTCATGGAATAATCCCTCGCCAATCGCCCTCAATGGCGCACTCAAAGTTGCGGTAACTCAGATTCCAGGAGTTTCGGGGCCACTGCCTAATGCTACAGTTCCTTTCAATGTAATAGCGAACGGACCAGGCAATGAGACAGCTTCTCTTGTATTCCCCACAAGCGAGATAGCGAGCTTTTCACATCCCCAGCAAGTCGACTTGGACGTAACCTTCAGCGCGTTCGGTGCGAATGTTACAGTACCAGAGAGTGTGACGATTCCCTAATGGTAGAAATAATTGGGCTGCCTCTCAAAACATTCCTCGTTCGATTAGGCGGGGCTATAGTAACCGCGGCTCTCTCCTTGTTTATTTTCTTGTACGTGCCCCAGTTGCTTTACTCTCATTTTCCCGCGTTATCAAGCGCGACCGGAATCACGTTTGGCTATTTCATATACTATGCTGTTTTTATTACTGCGTTAAGTGCTGTCTCAATGATTTACCGCGATCACTTCCTGGGTGACGTAGCGGCTATAGCAAACGGCCTAACCCAGATTTACTACATCTACATTATCACAAACGGAGGTATCCTGTCTGTTGCGGTCAGTGCAGGCACAACCCTATCGATCGATTTCACCACTCTGCTATACTTGCTCATAACACCTTCAGCCATTGGTGTCATTTCTACATTGATCAGAATGATTTCACGCAGTGCCACAAGACCATTCCTCGAGAAGGATGAGATTCGACTCCGTTAGGCGGATCTGATTTTTACTACAAAACTATTTCATTAGCCTTTCTTCGAAAGTAATTCAAGTTGCCTTATTGTCAGTCTTGTGGAAAGGAGATAGCCTCGAGCGCCTCATTCTGTCCTTATTGTGGCAATCAGACGGGCCTTGCTCAACAGAGTACGGTTCCACCGCAGCCAAGCATGCCACCTTCGAGTGGCTCTTCTCTCCTTGAGCTCAATGATATCGTGATGAAAAAGAAAATTCTTTCGATGAGAGAGCATTACGATTTTGAAGACACGCAAGGAAACAAATTCGGAGAAGGAGACGGGAATTTTTTCCAATTTCCGGCGAAATTTCAGGTACTTGATAACTCAAAGACTCTTCTCTTTAGTCTAGAAGGAAAGCTCATTTCTATCAGAAGGCAGTTCAACTTCTTTGATGCTCAAGGAAACCCGTTGGGCCAAATCAAAAAGAAGCTCATGAAGCTCATCGGTCAAGAATACTGGGTCGAACAAAACGGTGTAGAATCTCTTCGCATCCACGGGAATTTTGTTGAGCATGATTATCTATTCGAAGTAAACAAGGAGCCAGTTGCTCAAGTCCACAAGAAATGGATAGCTATCAGAGACTCTTTTGGGATATCGATCACTGGAGACATTGACCGCCGACTCGTGCTAGGATCAGTAATCGCAATTGAGCACGAAGAAGTTAGCGAGAAAAACAAACATTCTGGGCCTTTCTGAAAATTTCAGTTTCACACTAGTTCGCCTATTTTTCTAACTCAGAGAAACTGTGGAAGATGAAGTATTTTGGTTACTCTCTCGGCGATTGTTCCTAGTTTCTTCAAATAACTCAAAAGGTATCTTTCTAGGAGAAATCCGCCAATGAATGTTACTGCGGATCCAAGAAATATTCCTGCGATTACATCGGTTGGAAAGTGAGCACCGTTGTATATGCGTGAGTAACAAACTATTGCTGCTTCAAATGCAAGAAGGAACGAAGCCACTCTTGCTTTGCGGCTAGATTTCCGGTACTTCCAGAGCAAAAGTGAGGCACCTAGTGAGACGATCACGGCATGCCCTGAAGGAAAAGACGAATCTGTTTCCTTTGGTACGCGGAGAATAATAGATGTAAGTTGGATGAAGGGTCGAGATCGGAACCAGATGTCTTTAGCCAAAGTCCCAGCAATTATTCCAACAATAAATAATAATGCGAGTTCGATAGCGAACATTTTCGTATTAGGTTTCCCCAAGCCTAGCATCAGTATCACAACAGGTATCCACACGCCCTCTCTTCCGTAAATCGAAGCAAGGTACATGATTTTCGAGATTACGGGTCCAAGAGAAACATTGACCGCAATTGCCACTTGATTATCGAACCCTTGAGTAAGGCCAGTCCGTACGAGAAGAGCAGTCAGGACATATAATGCCAGAAATACGATTCCAGCATAGAAAGGCTTCAAGGAGCTTTTAGTTCGTACTGGCTGAGGTTTCATTCTGTGCGCGAAAAAAGGTAATGCGACAACTTATTTCAGAGTTCGTGTGAGCAGAAGACAAATCTAGTAAGGCTTAAATTTCACCAAAAGTGCCGTTCAGTTTAATGAATCGGATTAGCGCTACTCTAGGACTGATTTTAGTATTCATCGCAGCCTTGCTGTTTTTCATCACATTCTCTGGTGGAAGCCTCGGACCGTTCGTAGTAACTGGAACCAACCCGACGTCTAACTTTCTTGCGTTCTTCTTTGTGATTATATTTTTGCCCATAGGAGCAGGCCTAGCTTTCTTCGGCTTAGCATACCATAAACAGGTTCTAGGAGCCGCCGGTACTACCCGTGGCACTACCACAACCTACGCTGGTTCTTCTGGGCTAGCCAAAGCGGCTATAGCTCTAGCAATAATTGCCATTATTCTCGCGCTGGGAGCTTTTGTTACTTTCTTCACAGTCCCAACTGGAGCTTCAAGTGGTTCTGTAAGTAGCCTCAACAACAAGATTTCAGGAATTGCATCAGTCAACGCTACCCCTTCAACAGTTTTTCTTAGGGTGGACTGGTGTAATACCGACAATACAGGTCAGGATAGATTCTGTCCCAGTCAGATTACAGTTGACCAAGGCGATATCGTGGTGATATTGTTTGAACATAACGACACCGATGCCCACACGTTCACAATTATATCAACTTACAATTTCCAGATAAACAATACTTTCGGGGAGCCTGGTTATACTGCTATTAACTCGACCAGATTTGCAAATGGAATGCATAACTTTCTAACTAACGGAAATTTCACTGGTTCTTGTACCAATGTGTCTCCTTCGAGTTTCTCTCAACAGCAAGCAGGTATTTCGACTAGTTTGTGTGTCTCAGGTTCAAGC
>JARCRS010000123.1 GCA_029850555.1 archaeon
GTTTTTACGAGAATCTGGCAAAGGGAGAACTTTCTGCTCCAAAGTGCAAGTCATGCCAGAGCTATGTCATGCCTCCGACTTCTGCATGTAGCAAGTGTCTTTCGACAAATCTTGAATGGGTGAAATTAAGGCAAAGGGGAAAGATAATCTCTTTCAGTGAAATTTTTGTTTCAAATAAAAAATTCCAGGACAGAACGCCGTACGTTGTAAGCATAATTGAGACTGAGGACGGAGTGAGACTCCCAGGCATCTTCAAGAATACTACTTCCGCGCAAGTGAAAATTGGAGAAATGGTTTCATTAACAATAGATCCAAAGGATTTTAGCGAAGGTCCAGATTATTTCTTTACTTTGGTAAAGTAGGTTTTTAATAAAAAGATTCAAGAAACATTTCTTCGCTTAATCCGCGATTTGCAAGTATTGCAATACAACGTACCATCATCTAATTTTTTTGAATGAAACTTCGCATGCTCGGGATTGAAGCAAAGATGCTCGCTCTTTCCTTTGTATGTCACTTTCATCTTAGGATCTCTCGTTCAGTCCGTAAATTGCTACGAGGAAATCTTGCAGTTTGTTATACAGTCCTCTGAGTGCTCTTGCTACTTCCGGAAGCAAAGGCGATGCCATTTGCAACTGGCCTAAATAGTAGTAGTTTAGAGCACGAATCAGTCTTCTGTCAAAAATCTGACTCGCGATTTGCGGTGGACCATACTCGCTCAAAAGCCAGCTTTGGCAGTTGCCGCAATAAAAGAAGTTTCGCGTTGCAGTTAGAAGAATAGATTGCGCGACTTTGGAAGTTCCTCGTTTTGCGCAGACTTTGCATACAATTTCAGAAGCATCCAACCCTCCTGAATTGTACGTTCGCAAGGAAACTCGGCAAGCATAAGGCTAGATCCTACTGAAATACCTTCTGACGTAAGGTCAAACCATTCGTTTGGCGCAGAGTGAAATCTGCTAGCTCAATATGGTTACTCAGGAGGCAACTCTTTGAAAACTAGATTCACATCAATATCCTTTCTCTTATAGTACGCCTTTGATATTGGATAGAGCAAGAATCCTATTATCAACAGAGTTGCGATTACTTCAACCGAGAAGTAAGGATTGCCTGGATAAGTATAGGCCCCATAGTAGAAGGACTCTGGTGCTGGCAAATTAGGATTCAAGAAGACATATGTGAGGTATCCGAAAAACCCAGCTACGACGATTCCCGATACAATCATCCCAATTGCAACATTCTTCAACTCTGCTCTCTTCTTGTATCCATAAACAATCGCAGTCAAGCCCATACAGGCGAAGAATAGTGTGCCCAGAGATGTGGTCGCAAATTCAAAGCCGAATGACGGGTTTTGTTGAAGGACGTAGAAGAAAGGAAGTGAGATTAGTACGGGAGCAACTAGCGCGATTACTGGAGAGTGGAACCTGTCGTTGATTGAAGAGACTCTGCTTGGCAAAAGTCTGTCGAAACTCATTCCAAAGGCGTATCTCGATATGGCAAGAATTGTTTGCTGGCAGGCTGCGATATACCAGAACGAAAAAAGTACTCCCATTATTACGGCAAGAGTGGGGGAACTTCGAAGTACGATTAGGGCAACCGTGAGCATATTCATGCTGAAGATACTTGAAGACAAGTTGTTGCCCGTAGTCCAACTAGCTGTCCCGTTCATAGCAAAACCAAACCCTGCGCTGTAGTAGAACAACTCTATGAACAAGAAGAGGAACAAGCCGCTAACTAATACTGCCGCGAAAGTCGCCATAAGAGCTGAATTTTTGCGATTCTTAAGCTCTCCAGACCACGCGGCTCCATTGTTGATCCAGGGAAGAGCGAATGCAAGTAATGGAAACAGGAGTACCATCGGATAAAACGAAGCGACGGGACCCGAGTATGCAGACAGTCCAGCGTAGGTCACATTGCTATTTGAACTAAGAAAGGATGACATTGAACTCTGTACGCCGGATGGCCCGTTACCGATTAGAACCGCAACCATCATTAGCGTTCCAATAAGCGCTAGTACCACGAAGACAGCTAGCGCCCTAAAGCCATTTTTTGGTGAAAAGATGTCAAGCGCCAATATAGCAAGCAAAATCAAGACTCCTACAATGACCGAAAGCGTAGGCCCAGAAAGCGTACTGGCCAATGAAGTCAAACTACTACTTCCAGCTACAATTCCTGCGGTCGCAATCGTCGGACCTAGGGAAAGTGAAAATAGCCAATTGAGCTGGATCGCGATGAAAGGAATGCCGGCGAAAGCAAAACCCAAGACAAGAAAACTACCGAGATACGGGCTAATCGTTCGGCTAATCCAAACGTAATCTCCGCTTGTTCTCCCAACTCTATGAATTACATTATAGTAGATGTAAGCCTCAAACAAAACGAATCCAGTGAAGATCAAAGCTGCGTATGCGGCGTTTGACCCAGTGCCAAAAGTATCTCCTAATCCCGTAAGGGTCAGAAGCAAAGTGCCAAAACCTATTTCGCCCAAGTTTGCGAAAAGCATTGTCGTAGGGCTGATCGATTTTACAAGACCAGTTGCGTTTCTAGCAAAA
>JARCRS010000124.1 GCA_029850555.1 archaeon
CCTCTTTCCATCTTTTCAAAGGACTGCTCAGCAAAGTACCTTTCATAAAGAGAAACATGTTGATCTTCTAGGCCCATAAGATATTCATGAACTCTTTGAGCACCGTCTCTTCCAGAACCCATTGCCTTCACGACAAGAGTCTCGCCTGTTGTAACATCTCCGGCAGCAAAAACGCGATCCATGGAAGTCTTGTGCTTATCATCAATCACAATCGAGTTTTTCTTGCCTGTCTTGAGCCCCTCTTTCTTCTGCAGGAATGAATTGGGCCCTCTTCCGACTGCAAGCAAAACGGCGGTACATTTTATTTCAAACTCCTTCCCTGGCACGGGTTCTGGACTTCTTCTTCCTGATTGGTCAGGCTCTCCGAGTTTCATTGTATCCATAGTAACACTTGTCAACTTTCCATTCGCACCGTTGTATTGTTTTGGATCGGTCAAAAACTTGAATTGAACCCCCTCTTCGCGTGCTTCCTCAATCATTATCGAGTCAGCCGGCATTTCGCTCTCATTTCGCCTGTACACTATCGTGACGTTTCCCTTCGTCAATCTCTTGGCGGTTCTCGCGTCATCAAGGGCAGAGTCACCTCCGCCTATCACCAGAACGTCGTTACCAAGGTCGTACATTGGTTTCTTTAGATACTCATTCACTCCGTTGACATAGACATCTTCTAGGAAGCGGTACCCATCGTACACTCCCTGAAGATCTATTCCAGGAGTGTCAAGTTTGACAACGTCTTTCGGTCCTGTTGTGATCAGTACCGCGTCAGTTTCCGATAGCAGATCTGTGAGTGAGATATCTCTTCCAACTTTTACTCCGGTTTTGATCTCTACAGCTACACCCTTTATCCTGTCAATTTCGTAAAGAAGGATGTTTTTTGGAAGGTGATAATCGGGTATGCCGTACCAAGCCGTTCCCCCTGGAGTTGGAAGTTCCTCGTAAATTGTGACTGAATGGCCATATCTCCTGAGAAGATCTGCCGCAGCAAGTCCAGATGGTCCTGCGCCCACGATTGATACGCGTTTTCCAGTGTCAGGAGCTCTATCAGGATCTGGCTGCCTTGATTCATCCTGCTCCCAATCAGAAACAAACCTCTGAATCATTCCTATCCCGATTGGTTCACCATCCCAACGCATAACACATGCATCCTCGCAGAGCCCCTGCAGCTGTGGACAGCATCGCGCGGTTACGCCAAGCAACGTGTTGGTATCTCTGATCCTCTGGTAAGCAGTCTTCAAATCACCTCTTCCGACAGCTTCGCACATACCCCTCACATCCATTTGGACTGGGCAGGCATCGATGCAAACAGGAGTCCCACAAAGAAGACAGCGCTTTGACTCTGCAATCGCCTGATCCAATGAATAGGGTTGCTCCACTTCGGAGAAATTTTTCACCCGTTCATTTGGATCGGATTTTGGAAACGGGAATCCTCCAACACGATTTGGAGTAACTTGAGTACTCATAATCTATCTCTTCGCCATTAGAAACTCAAAGGTGGATTGTATCTTGTTTCAAAAACTACTGTAGATCAAATAACACGATGCCGCAAGTGGAAGAGCTATTTCTTGAAGCTCGTTTTCTATAATAGCGTGGAATCCGCTTGCCCCTAACCCGAAAATTTTTCCAATCGGAACTCCTCTTTGTCTGCGCAGTCTGCTTATTATATCAGTGTCAATTGTGTCAATGTCGGAGAAAGGGAAATTCACCAAACGAACAATGTACTTTGCTCCTGTCATGAATTCTCTAGTTGCTTTTCCTTCTGGCATACCGATCATGTAAAAGTTTCCATTATAACGAAAGAGATGATTTCTTATCTTCAAGGATTGCAGTTCCTTTTTCTCTTTCTGCGCACTAGAGGACTCCAATGTTGCCATAATTGAGAAAGGTGCAACGCGCCCATCAATTTTCTTACTTAGTATCCAGCGCTCTTTATCATCGCAAGACAGTTCGAAAACTTCCTTGCCCTTCCTCTGCAAATGTCCAGCCACTCTCTCTGAAACGGTAATAGCGGCCTCCCCCGGATCGTTGGCGTGTTTGATGACATATTCACTTGACAATCTAACCACAGTTGATATAGAAGACAAATTGTGGGATGACAGAGACTAAAATCAGAGAAAAATAGCGAACCACGAAAATAAAAACGAATTGGGACCGAACCTTCTTTCGATCTTAATGCTTATCATTCAACCTAGAGGGCCTATCAAGGGAAAGCTTTCTTATCTAGTGGTGAGGCACCCGGGCCGGGCGTTAAAACGCTCATAATCTTCGGCGAAAAATAGCTTTGCAACAAGAGAACAGAAACAAATAGGAGCATATTTTGTTTCATTTCTTCCTAATGATTTCAAGTTTGAGATCTGAAACTTTCGCAATTTTTTGAAAATCCTCATCATTCGAAAGAATCATCTCTGCTCCATTTGCTATTGCAGTACCCGCAATCAGCACATCAAGCGCGTTGACAGGTTGGCCTATTCTTAAAAGTGCGCCCATTATCTCGGCTGACTCGTCAGCGGCCTCTGAATCCAACGCAAGAAGACTTAATTGATGAACGAATGAACGTACGGCTCTTTCTTGTTCCTCAAGTTTCCTATGCCGAAGAGGATGCAACAATTCAAAGAACGAAAGAGAAGACATGCCAATCGAATCTGCGCGTGCCTGAATCGCCTTTATCCTTGAAACGGTTTTTCTTTCTCCCCGAAGGAAATCGATTGCTACTGTAGTGTCGATTAATATCAATTTAGTTTCCTCAAGACCGTCTTCTTTCTCACTTCTAGTATGTCCTTCGTTGCTTGCTCGAACTCCTTGTCTTTCGAGAAAATTCCTGCAAATGACATCAAGTCCTTCTTTCCTTCGAGCAGTCTTTCTATGACCTCGCTAAAGCTTTCGTTGCCGTTCTTTGCTTCCAACAGTTTGTTATAGACTTCTTCTTTCACTGTGAGATTCTTGGAGGTCATTTACGTGTATGTGTATACAGATACCTATTTACGCAAATCGCCGCAGCGCTAACGAAGGTATGTTACGGTTTTGATCAGACGGTATCCGAATCTCAAGATTTTTGCAGAAACTAACTGAGCCATATCGTCTCGGGCAGATCCCTAAAGTGAGGATCGCCAGTTAGAACCCTGCTCTCATTGAGTCGAGCAGTGGCAAGCACAATTGCATCAAAAAGACTTGGCTTGCTAATTTTCAAATTTTTTGCTTTCTTCTCTATTTCGAGATAGGCTTTACTACTCTCCATAGCGCATTCTTCGTCTATTCGTGAAACTTCCGTGCTCTGTGATATTGTCAGTAAC
>JARCRS010000125.1 GCA_029850555.1 archaeon
TGCTGACAAGATTTCAGAAATGAAATTCAAAGAGAGAGTATCTCTGGGCGAAGGCAGAATTCAGGGCATCATGTTCTTTGAGCCTAGCACAAGGACGAGGCTGAGTTTCGAATCCGCGATGGCTTCAATCGGAGGTACTTCCGTAGGTTTCAGCGAAACAAAAACAACTTCGCTTGAGAAAGGAGAATCATTTGCAGATACCGTGAGGGTTGTTGAAGCAAACAGCGACATCCTGGTTCTAAGGCATCCGATGGAAGGATCGGCGAGATTTGCGTCTGATGTTTCAGCTAAACCTGTAATCAGCGGCGGTGCGGGGACAGAGGAACATCCGACACAAGGGATGCTAGATCTCTATACAATACAAAAGGAAAAGCAAAAGATAGACGGTCTGCGTATTGGAATAATCGGAGACCTGAAGTACGGCCGGACCGTTTACTCGCTCATCTACGGACTCTCAAAGTTCGATGTTAAAATCGATCTAGTCTCGCCACCTGCCCTAAAGGTTAGAAAGGAAGCCACACTGGGCCTCGAGAAAGTGCCTGGATCTAACAAGACAATCGAAATAAGAGAACATGAAGAACTAAGACCACTTCTTCCAGAGCTAGACGTAATCTATGTCACTAGGATTCAAAGAGAGAGATTTCCAGACGAACAAGAGTTTGAAAAGGTAAGGGGTTCATATTACATCGATCTCGAAGATTCGAAGAGCATGAAAGAAGATGCAATAGTAATGCACCCTCTTCCAAGGCTCGACGAAATAAGAGCAAACTTTGATTCTAGTCCTCAAGCAAGGTACTTCAAACAAATGCAGTATGGCAGAACGGTTAGGGCCGCTTTGCTTTCTTTGATTCTGAATCCCTAGTTACACTTTGAATAACCGCAACTTGTGCAGCGATAACAACCGTTTTCAAAGATTATCGCGCTTTCTCCGCAGTCAGGACAATGCTTCATTTCCGGTTCTAATTCGACTGTTGTACCAGTGATATTTTCAAGGGCCTTTGCCACCGCATCTGGAACAGACAGAAGCTGCTGCCCGTTGTCCCAGGATACATCTCTGCCCTGAATTCCTTTGAGAGAGTGAATCACATCCTGTATCCGCCCGCCGTGTTGAAGGAAGAGGCTGATTAAACGACCGAGAGCTTCAGCATCGGCTTTTTCGTCTCCGCCAGATTTGCCCAAAGTTACAAAAGTCTCGCGAATCACGTTATCCCCGTTCCTGTTGGCAGTAACGTAGAGATTTCCCTGCGGAAGTTTCATCTTCACGGTTTGACCTGAAAGTGACTTTGCTCTTTCAAATTGCTCGGGCTTTGGCCCTCCAATTCCTTTTTGTTTGGCAGCTTCGGCCTCTGTGAGGAGAATACCTTCTCTCGCGCCTTCTCTGTATACCGTGATCCCCTTGCAACCCGCTTTCCAAGCTTGGATGTAGATCTTCTTTACTTCCTCCACAGTTGTTTCCCTTGGGATGTTAACCGTACTGGAGATGCTGGAATCAATGTGTTTTTGGATTGTTCCCTGCATCTGAACACGAAAGTCTGCTTTGATCTTGTGAGAGGTCACGAAGGTGTCTGGAAGCTCCTTCTCAGATTTTATTTGGAATCTACGCATATAGTCTTGAACAAGCGGATGATAGACTTTGAACTGGGATCCCGACAGAGATTTGCTCTTTCTAACGTAGCTCAACGCAAAGATTGGTTCGATTCCTGAGGTTGTCCCCGCTAGGATAGCACCGCTTCCAACCGGCGGGACTGTCAAAAGACAAGAATTTCTAAGGCTATGCTGCTTGATTTTTTCTTTGACTTGTGGATCCAGTCTTGAAACAAATGGCCGTGCCAAGTGCCTTTCAGAGATAACTGCGGGAGCTTTACCTTTCTCTTTAGCGAGGTTTGTGCTCTCGTCGTAGACAATATTTTTTATTTTCTCGAGCATTCTATCGATAAATCTCACAGCCTGCAGAGTGTCATATTTCAGATTCAATTTGATCAACATGTCCGCGAGGCCGGTGAATCCGACTCCGATCCTTCTTGACCACAGCGAAGCTTTTGTTTGTTCAGGGAGAGGATGCTTGTCTGAATTATAATCTAGGACATTGTCAAGGAATCTAGTCGCGTAACGAGCGGCCTTCTCTAGATTCCTCCAGTCAATTCTGGCTTTGTCAGAAAATTCGTCAACCACAAAAGCGGAAAGGTTGATGTTTCCCAAGCAGCAACAACCATAGTCTTCAAGACATTGCTCCGAGCAAGGATTGAATCCGTGTACCTCCATTCCGTTGTATTCCGTTGGAGATTCATTCTTCACGCTGTCCCAAAATATAATTCCAGGTTCAGCAGAAGCATGGGCCGAGCTAACTAACTTGTCCCATAGCTCTCTCGCGCGGATTAACCTTCTGATATCGGCCTTTTCGTTCTTGAAGGAAAGCTCAAAGTTTTCGTCATTTTCAACGGCCTTCATGAATTTGTCGGTCAGACACACGCTAATGTTTGCATGCGTGACTCTTGTCAGGTCTCTTTTTACATTAATAAAATCCACAACATCGGGATGATCTACATGAATTGTGATCATCAAAGCTCCTCGCCTTCCTGCCTGACCGATCGTTCCAGTGGTCACAGAGAAGAGTTCCATAAAAGAGACTGAGCCAGTAGAGACTACTGCCGAATTATTCACCGGAGCGCCTCTCGGCCTCAGAATAGAGATATCGGTACCTACACCTCCCCCGTAAGAATAAGTTCTACCCGCCTCTTTGCAAAAATCGAAGATATTCTCCAAGGAATCTCCTTTAACGGGTAGATAATAGCAATTAAGAAGCGTAGCTCGTCTAGACTGCCCCGCGCCAAACATGATCCTTCCTCCAGGAATGAAGCGAAAGTTCTCCATTAGCCAGTAGAACTTTTTCTCCCATTCACGTCGCTTCTCATCAGTTGTTTCAACTGAGGCTAATTCCCGGGCGACCCTGCCCCACATATCAACCGGGGTGCGCTCGACAACGAGGCCGCTCTGATCCTTCAGAGCATACTTCTCGTAAAAGACCCGTGCGCGAAGTTCATCCCCGTTAAAGTAATCTAGGGTTTCTTTTGGCAGTTCTATCGGACTTGGTATCTGCTCCAGCTCAGAAGCAACTTCTCTTACATCCTCAACTTCTTCTGCGACTTTGTCTATCGAGTTTGTTTCCATTGTTATTCATCAAATCCTAAATTTTTTCTCTATTTCGTTCTTTGAACGCATCTTCTATACGAAGATACACGCTATGTCTCGATCTTTTAAAGAATCAAGAAATGAACGCAGGCCCCAGAATAGCTTGCCAGAATATCGTTCGTGCTTATTTGTATTCGATTCTTGAATTTAACTTGAGCGGCGTGGTTCATGTCGGGCAGTGATTACTAATTCGTTTCATATTTAACATTAAGTCGTTTTTCAGTCTCACTAATCAAAAAATTCTCTAGTACGAACTTTATTGTAAAGTACTTTTGACATCTTCGTTGCGGACGAATTTAGCTCCTTGCAGTCGGCTATTTTTCAAAAAGGGATCGAACAACATACTCTCTTTTTTTTTCGGAAAAAAGTCGAGCGACAGAGAGCAAAAATTGTTGAGCGAGATTAGCGCGTTTCTATGCTTCAAGCAGTTGGCTTTGCGAGATTAGCGAGGTAGATTTGCAATTATTACATCTTCCACTCGCAAAGACCTTAGATCCGCATTTCCTACAAATCTCGGGTCTCTTTGAAAGCCTTGCGAAAGGAAGCTTACCAGACATACCTGCGACGATATTCGAAACATTTAGCGAGATTGCGTCCTCCGATTGTGGAAAAATAAAGTTCACAAGACATCCACCATTGGTCGCCTTGGATAAAGCTGAAACTTGGCTCAGAACATCTTGCTTATCATAATGGTCTGCTAGAAGAGAAATCCCTGCTTGATATCCATGGGAGCGGAGCTCTTGCGATCTCCCGTACCTTTCGGAATCGATGTCAGATAATCTTCCAAACCCTTCACCTCCAACCATCGAAACGTAAGCTTTTTCGCCAGCCTTTTCCCCTTTCTCAGAAGTCACTTTGCAGGCAGTATCGAGAATTTTGAGCGCAATTTCGTGTCTCGAAAGAGTTTCTCTTTCAGAAATCAAACTCGATATGGCTTCGTTCAACCCAAGCATGTTAATTGCGAGAGGCATATCTTCTATCGAACTGACAACCGGAAGTTGAGATATTAGCGGAAGCAGTCCGTGTTTCATAGATTGCTTGACAAACTCCTTTCGCCGAGCAAGAGCCGAAATAGCCGATTGAAGAAGAATCGCTAGTTTAGCACGAAAATATGTCTCGTCTTTGTTGGATTCATAAGCGAGTCTTGGAAGATTAATGGTTAAGTTATCCAGAATAGCTATTCCATCAAGATTAGCAGTTCGATTGCCCGAAGTCATAGAATCAATTCTGAATCCCGAAAAAGTATAACGACCGTCAGATTCCAGGGCAATATCACCTCCAGAGTTTATGACATTTGACACGCCCTCTACGAGATGACGATCGACATACTTGCCAAGATTGACTACCAAGTTAATTGGAGGAAGAGGAACGTTTGCAGAAAATTTGGAGAACGCCTGAAGAAGCGACTCGCGCAGCTCGAGTTGCGAGGAAACATCCTCGTCTTTTAATGGTTCGCCTATTCTAAAAGTTACAAATCGCCGTCTCCCTTCACCGATCATTGCGGAGATGCTCGTCAGCAAATTTCCAAATAACTTGATTTGCTCTTCCCTAGTTCGCGGAACGTAAAGTTTTGAAACGAAAGACAATAGGTTATCAAAACAAATCTCATCTGAGACTTCCCTAGAAAGCGTGCTCGATAAAATCTGAAGTGTTTCAAGCGCGGAATCAAATGACTTGATTGAATTGAACCTTGGAACATTGCTCACCTTACTCCCAAGATTAATGGGACTAGAGTAAATGGAATTGAGGTCAAAAAATAACACATCAGGCATAAGACTCCACATACCAAGATTTGAAATGTGAATATCCCCAGACAAGTGAGAGTCAGCAACATCTCGAGGAATTTTTGTTAACATAGAATACTCATAGAAAACTTGGTCAGCTGTTCTTGAAAGGATATAATCAATAGAACGCGAGCTATTCTCTGCCCTCAGCATAAGATCTCCTACATCATGAACAGGAAGACCAAGACGAGTCAGTTTATGCCGATATTCTTCATACCCATGTTCAACAAGTATGCTGTTGACAATCTCTCTGATGAGAGGAGCAGTCAGGTATGCGGTTTGAAACTTGTATACTCTAGCTTCTGTCTCGCTCGCGATCTTTTGGGCGATTTCTACCGGCATTCCTGCCTCTTTTACCAAGGATTGGAGAATCTTGTCTGCATTGAATTCTTCCATCGCCTGCCTTGAACTCCGGACATAGAGCTTGCCAGATTCGAGCATTGATTGCTCTTCAATCTGCCGTGTAAGATTCAGGACCAATCTACCGAGGCTAGTTACTACGTATTTTCTCTCAGCCCTGTTGAGAGATACAAGCGTCTGCTTGACTAGTTTGCGAAGATGATAGGCAAACTTTCCTGACTCTTTCTTTGATTTGAAGCCAGCTAAAGTTTTGAGCTCGGAATAGCTTAATGGCCCCTTTGTATTCAGGATTCTCAGAATGTCCAGTCGATTTGGGGAAGCTATTACGGAGTAAATAGTCCGAACCCTGCGAGGTGGAGCACTCAAAATTGACCTAATGCCTCCCACTCAAGTCCGGAGGCGATCGCAAGCTTGCAAAAATACATGATCTCACGAGGATTGTAAACGAAATTAGATTCAAGCGGGGTTCCCTCTTCGCGGTTGGTTAAAAAACTTACACTTGATTGTATCAAAGAAGCAAAGATCGCCCGCGTGCTCAGATCAGCTGCACCACTTGAACAGAGCCCGTCAAAATCAAAGCATGCGCTATTTGCCTGATCGCAATCGAGCTTATTCTAGAATCGGCTGCTGAGGATGAGGACTGAAGTCCTCATCGCGGCCTATGATTCTGCCCAGATATAAAGTAAGAATTATTTTGCCACGGTTTTCAGGCGAGATCATACTCGCCTTCGGTCGCCGTGTCTTCTGTGATCGGGAGATCAGGGAATCTTTGCCTCATCGATTGTTCAGCAACTGCTGCGGCCTCCGCCAATACCTTATCCGCTTCTTCGTTTGCAGTGTCAAAATTAATCGGAGCCGCGTTCACCTGCCCGACATCGGAGAGGATTGCACTCAGAAGATCAGATATTTCCCCAATTTCACTTTGAGCTTCAGGTACAAGACCTGTCAGTTGAGTCCTAACTCCCTTTATGATGCCCATGGTGGGTGACAACATCGCAGTTATATCTCCAAGATCTTGAATCGTGCTCAATCTCAAAGCAATTTGTTCAAGTGCTAATTTCGCTGACGTCACCATCTTATCCATCTTTCTGACCTCAGCTAACTCGTTTGCAAGCATGTTCGCGTGTTCCCTCTCATGCCTTTGGATAGAAGAGACAACCTTGTTGAAAAGAACGCTTTCTTTTTCTCGAAGTCTCGCCGAATTTGCATCTAGTTTTGTTATTTGCACCCCGATCTGCTTTGACGCTAGCTCTATGCGTGGTCTAAGAGGAGGAGGCGTCTTAATTGAATCTATGATTCGCGATCCTAAGCTTGGTTCGTTTTCTTTCTTCCACTTTGATGAAAAGTCGGACATCTGATCCTTTCCGTATATCTATCCGGACTGCAGAACAGCGATAAGACAGAAGGTAAAGAGCGGCAGACCTCAACAATCGAAATTATTGACAAGATTCATGAGACTGGAAGACCTCACGCCAGAGTGTTGAAAACCGATCATCTTTTAACAATGGCGGGGTACCGTTTCTTAAAAAAAGTTAGGGCGAAATAGAAGGAAAAATTGTAAAATCAGGTTGTTGCAAATAAGGGGTCTATGTTTCGAAAAATTCTTTTCCCCGAACGAAGTTACGAAAGAGAATAACGTTGCCAGACGCTTGGAATTTACGAATAGCGAAGCTTTTGCGTCGTGATTTTAACTTACCGGACTGCTCGATTCTATTTTGTAAGTCGGATTCCATTGGGAGTACAGGCCTTTTCTAAAATTATTGATTATTGCAAAAACCCATGAGAATAAATAATCTCTTTTCCATCCGTCAAGTGGTCGGCTGAATCCTGAACAGAGAAGAGGAACAAAATGAAGTCGAGATCGGTGGAAAGGATCTCAGTAAAGAGATAAGACCTTCTCCGAGATTCGAAGCTCTGCAAAGCGAATTGGCCCGACTGCGGCCAGGCCTTAGCCGCGAGACTATCAATTCGCTGATTCTCCAAAAGAAAAGCAAGGTTGGCGGAGGTTTTCTTACAGATCAAGGCGCGCTATTCCTTGTGGCGTCAGATCTCGGAGTAACTTTGAAGCCAATGGTATCTGATGCGACAAAACCATATGATCCTCGACGCGATGCAAGTGATCTAGTCGTAGAGGCGAGAATTCTCACGATCGGAACACCCAAATTGATTCAAAGAATGCAGGATTCATCTCCTACTTTTGTTTTGAAGATGGTACTTTATGATGTGTCTACCACTATGTCGATGAATATTTGGAATCATGCTCTAGCTTCGGCCCTGATCCAAGAGAACTTTCGGCCCGGAGATGCCATTAAGGTTAGGGGCGCTTACAGGAGGAAAGGAGTAGATAGTTCAGGACTAGAGCTGTCTGTTTCAGATCGCGGAGAAATAGTTAAAGCTGACGAAAATCATTCGGTAGTTTCGCAGATTCCGCGCATTTCTGATAGAATCATACACCTGTCGCAGCTCATAACTGTTCCGCAGGCCAACAACGTTGTGGTCCGAGCAGGAATCTCGAGCGCAGTCAGAACCGGCGAATTCAAACGAAAAGAAGGAACCCATGGTCGGTACGTCTCTTTTAGTTTGAGAGATAAAGACGAGGATGATCAAGAAAAAATTTCAGAGATACGAGTAGTAATTTGGGACAATTCGAATCCAGTATTCGAAAAACTGCGAATAGGAGAGTTGATAACACTTCTGAACGTCAAACCGAAAATAACGGAATATCTAGGAAAAAAGACGCTCGAGCTTCACGGCGATGAGACAACCGATATTTTGGAGCATTGGGACGAATCCAAAATCTGGCTAGAAGGAAGATTCGGCCTAGTCTCACAGCAGATTAGAAAATTTGGGACTCCTCTAAATGAGGATGTTAAACTGCAAAAGACATCTGCGTTTATTGCTCGGATTCTTTCGATAGAGCAAAAGCTCGAAGAAGAAAAAACATCCTCCCCATCACATGTTCTTCTCATTGATTCACTGAAAAGACGAATAGCAGTTACAGTGCAGGATGAAGCTCTTCAAGATACGGCAAGTTTGAAGATAGACGATGTCATAATTTGTAAGCCTTATTCGTTTGACCAAATAGGGCTAAAGGCCGTGTGCTCCGAAACAGGATCTCTTTCAAGGGTCAAACCTGTGCGAAGTGATATTCCAAGGTCTACTGTCTTGGTGTCAGAAATAGCAAAATTGGAAGCAAATTCTCTTGCGACCATCGATTGCATGGTACTTTCAATTTCTCCAAGCCGAGATATTCAGACGAAGGAAGGGGCAGTGAAGAGGAGCGAAGCCTTGCTTGCGGATCCCTCAGGTGAAATCAAACTTTACGCTTGGCGTAGCCTTTCAAAGCATCTTGAGAAGCTTTCCGCTGGAGACCGCTTATGGCTTTATGCATGCGAGGTTCAATCCCATGAAGGAAAGAAGTTTCTGGTGTTCAAGAATTATTCGCGAATAGAAATTCAACGTTAGTCCTGCCAGAATCCTCTAGTTGCAACGTAATTTTTCTCAGCGACATAGATGTTCCTGTAGAACTGGTCTTCATCACCGGTGCGTCTGATAATTCTCGCTGCCGTGTCGACCCCGACTCCGAATCCAGAAAGAATAACTACGGCCCTCTTTCCAAAGTTCTGGATCAAACTGGATGTTTTCCAGGCCCGCCTAAATTTTTTCTCTTCGTCCTCGTTAAGCTGTTTGCCGGCTTTTTTCTTTTGTATTATTTTTGGTAGATCAAGATCTGAAGAATAGGTTTCAGTAACAAGACGAGAGTGACAAAGAGGACAGACAATCTGCTCTTTTACATCATTTGTTTTCTGAATCGACTCATACCTGCCGCAGCTCAGGCAAAGGAACTTATGCTTGACATTTCCAAGACGTGCCTTGACAAGATCGAGGATTGTTTTTTCCATTGTGAGAGGTAGAGCCGCAAAACTCGATGCAAACTCTAGAATCGGCCGGGCTAATTCTGAATACTCGTTAACCTCTGATATCCTGAGTTGCAGTTTTCCTTCTCTAAGTTGATCCATAACTTTCTTTGTTCCACTTGTATCATATTTTTCTTGAAAGAGTTCTCTAATTACTTCTGCATAGAGCGCAGTACCTCGGAACCTGTCTTGAATCAATCTCGCAGCTCTTCGATCATACTCGGCAGACTTGTCGATTATTCCGAATTTCTTTGCAACGTACCATGTCTTCCAGTTAAGAGGATGTGTTCCAATAATTGAAGCAGACAAAATCTCAGGAATCGTCACTTCTTCTTTGAGCGCGTCTGAAACATGCTTTGCTTCAAGTGGCCCATTTGTGGAAAGGACAATTCTATACGAATCAGATTTTGTTTCTACGAGATATCCGATTTTAGCGGATAGAAGAGTGGAGAGCATTGTAGCAAGTGTCTGGTTTATCTTGGTCCCGAAGCAAGCGTGAATTACAACAGTAGTAGAAGCTCTCTTTTTCTCCACTACTACATCTCCTTCGTCGGGAATTTCTCCGAGAATAGCTGCAGATTCTTTCAGCCTTTCCTTCTGCTCTTTCGAAACCGAAACCCTCTCTTCTGGACCTGCAACGATTTCTCTGCGTAGTTTGCCTACAATTTGAGCAGTCTCTAATTCCACAGGGATCAATTCTCCAACCCAGTATGGAATGGTGGTTAGATCTCTGGACATTGGTTCAGCGTACAATGTCTTCTTATCATCATCAATAGAAATTATTCGCCAAGAATTACCTTTCAAGACGAAAGGTTTGCCTGCTTCTCCATACTCGCCGACGAAGACCTGATCTAGTCTTCCAACAATTTTCTTTGTGGAAACATCAATGACATCAAATTGTTGAATATCAGGAATCATAGAAATATTCGAAAAATAGTACTGATATGTTCTCGGCCCTCTTCTCTTGATCACTTCTGTATCGTAACGAATAATTCCCTGCCTTTCCAGTATTGACGCGACAGAATCAATGTCTTCTCTCGTCAGGTCACGAAAGGGATAAGCATCTCTGACTAAGAGCAGAACTTCTTCTACTCCAATCGAACTTTCTTCGAGAGCTAATCCCGCAAGATGATGAGCGACAACGTCCAAAGGTTTCTGCTGGACAGTCGTAGCCTCAAGAGAGGACTTTTCAATCCTCTCTACTATCGCATCTCCCTCAAGCTCATCGTCCAATCTATTCGTAATGATCTTGCCGACTGCTCTTTCGCGAATTCGATGTCTGCTTCTTCCAATCCTTTGAATTAGCTTCACGGATTGTCTTGGCGATCCAACCTGGATCACGAGGTTGACTGCGCCAATATCAAGCCCGAGTTCAAGCGACGATGTGCAAACTACAATTCCAGCTTCTCCTCCTCGAAGAGTAGATTCGGTCGTCTCTCTACTCTCTTTTGAGAGAGATCCGTGGTGCACCTCAACTGGGATCTCTGGCGACTTGGCCTTTAGCACTGCTCCAAGAAATTCCGCTTCATCTCTCGTATTCGTAAACACTAAAGTGCTCTTATCCTCGCCCTTCTCATCTCTGATATATTCTAGAATAGACGATGCGAGGTTACTGAGGTTTCCAGCCACGTACTTTACGCCGATATCATGACCTCTTGCGACTGTATCAGTAACGATTGCGCATTTCCGATTCGTTCCAACTAGGAAGTAAGCCGCTTCTTCGAGATCGCCGACTGTGGCGGATAAGCCGACGCGCATTGTTTCCTTGTTTTTAGCTATTCTTCGAAGTCTTTCTAGACTGATTGCTAAATGAGCGCCGCGTTCACTCCCAAGAATCTCGTGCACTTCGTCAACGACAACGACTTCCAGCTCCGAAAGAAAGCGGCTAAATTTCCTGCTCGCTAGGATTATTCCCAGAGTCTCGGGAGTAGTAATTAACACGTCGGGAGGACTGGTCAGCATACGGGCTCTCGCCGACTGTGGAGTATCGCCGTGTCTGATGTCAGCCTTCAGTCCTTCGGCCTTAGCATAGGATAGTATTCGCCTGAAAATATCCCTGTTCAAGGCACGCATCGGCGTGATGTATAGCATGCGTACTCCTAGATCGTTTTCCTTTGACTTTGCGAGATTCGATGCTAGCCTTGCAAACAAAGGAATAACGGCTGCCTCAGTTTTTCCCGACCCGGTAGGAGCGACAAGCAGAGCACTCTTTCCTCTGACTAGTAATCGGTACGATTTCCTTTGAATTTGGGTGAGTTCAGGTATGCCTAACTCCTTGTACCTTTGCTCTATGTGAGCATCTAATGCATCGAAAGAATCAAGCGTAGCCTGCGTAGTTCAAACACTTCACTTTAGCTAGTCAGGAATTCGACTAGACAAAGAGACAGCAATCTATGATGAACATGCTCTTAAAGGATAATGCGCCAATTTGCTCACAAAAATGAAGAGCGCACCTAGGAGGCAGGTACTTTTCTTCCTCGACGCATATTGTCATAGATGAAGACAAAAATCAAGATGCAGACTATGATGAAGAGGAACGCAACGGCTCCTGTCGCGTAAGTAAATAGAGTCTGACAAGATGGATTTGAAACGCAAACCTGCTGTTGCGTACCTATAAGATGAAAAAAGGAAAGAGAAGCTATTCCGCTAGATAGTAAAGAAAGGATCGAGAAAAAATGAAAGAGCAATGACATTCCCTACTCCGTGTCTGCCGCGTTCCAAACAGGTCTGCGACATCTTATATTTAACTTCAGAGGACAGCAAAGCGCCAAAAAAGAGCTCCAGCGGCTCAAAGAGCTTAGCATCATCCAAAAAGCTCAATTCTGGGCGAACAAATAGCATCTCCAATCCCTGACTGGAAAAACAAGGTTTCGGATTATCGCTTCTAAAACTTCCTTGCAAAATAGGAATGGCGAAGTTTATTGGGTACCGAGAAGCCAATCAGAGAAAAGATTCTGGAGCGATATCTCAAGAAGGAAAAGCATTTCTTCCATGAATGAATAATTCTGGTCATTCAGTCTGTAGGGAGGCGGAAGGTCTACTAATGGCTTGATTCTTACTTACCTAGTCTAAAGCTCGCAATTGAGGCCGATGGAGAAATCCGGCATACATTCTTCGATTCTGCAAAAGAACGAAAAAGAGATATTTTGATACTAGAGAAATATGGAATCAAAAAAGGCGCGTCTGACTTCTTTCGAAGTGCGAGCCAAAAGGATCAAACCGACAATATCAAAAATAATTGTAGAAAGACGCATTGAAGTAATTCTTCAGGATGGAGCATGAAAAAACACGGCCAAGTGTTTGTCGAACCCCTTCTACTTAGACCGATCTGAAAAGAGGAATTCGGTAAAGAAAGCTTCGCCATAAATGCTGAATCAGGAGATCGTCCCGTGAATAAAGACAGTACTAGGGATTCGGGCTTGGACGTCCTAATCGAGAAAATGAAAGCATCATTGTTAGCTAATCCAGGAAAGAAAGTTCCTGCGAACTCAAAGGACTCGGTACTTCCAAAAGCCGCCGTGGCAGTGATTCTTCATCCTGAAAATAAAAGTGGAGAATTACTGGTTCTTTTCGTAAAAAGAAGAACTCGTGAAGGTGATCCGTGGTCGGGGCACATGGCGTTTCCGGGAGGGAGATATTCCGAAACAGATCGAAACTTACTTGGAACTGTAATCAGAGAAGTACGCGAGGAAATTGGAGTGGATCTGAGAGAATTAGCAAGTCTGGGAGGCTTGGACGAAGTGATTGCTGGAGGATTACCTATCAGAGTTACTCCCTACGTGTTATTGTCAAAAGATGAGCTCGAAATAAAGATAGACGAGAAAGAAATTGAAAACTGCATATGGATACCGCTTTCCTTTTTCCAGGATCGAAAAAACATTCAACTTTACAAGATAAACAGGCTCGGGCAAACCTTGGAGGTGCAGTCATACAAATTTCTTGGAAATCAGGTTATTTGGGGAATCACTTTTCGTATTATCGAAGACTTTCTTCGAAAGATCTCGTCATGATGCTTTTCCTAAACCCAATCAAAGTTTTACTTCGTTCCTCTTCAAGAGCCCTTGGTATAGGCAATATACATTCTTTTGGAGTCAGGGCTTGGAGGACTGGGCTAATTGCGCAAAAGTGAAAAAAGATAACTGATTGAGCTGCTGCACCTAGCACGCCTGTGATCTCTCTAGTCTCCTTCAATTCCACTGCTCGGGTCACGAACCCCCCTGCGGAAAGAAAACGGATTTGCAGAGTCTCCTCTAGAGGAAAACCAGGGGAAAACGGTGATTCAGACGTTTAGCTCTAAATTAGATATTGAATAGATCTTGATGTCACGGACCGAAGCTTCGGGGGTCCATTTTTGAAAAGAATGCACGTAAGATGCGATTTTCACACCTTCTTTTAGCTCACGCAGTAACTTTGGTTCAAGGTTTTTCATTATCTTGGTTCCCCCAGAAAGAAAGAGGTAGATAGCATCTGCCTTCGAAAGATCAACCGAGAGGAAGTTTTTCCTTTCGATTTCAATTAGAGTTCTGAGATCCTTAGCTCGGGATATTCTTATCTTGCTGAGAAGAACTTTCAAAGGATCAATCTCAATACCTACGCATTTCACTTTGTATTTTCGCGCAAGATGAATAACGACATCGCCTGTGCCGCTTCCAAGATCATAGACAAGCATCCCTTTTTTGAGTCCCAGCAATTCGGCTGCAAGCTCGATGTCTTTCTTTGAAGTCGGTTGAAATCCTGCGCCCCATATGAAACCACCTAGGAAAAAATATGACAGAAATGCCGCTAGGACAAAGAGTGCTACTGTGATAACAATTTCAGGAATCAGAATCTAATCCCAAGAATTCAACAGAAAACACCGTGAAATAAGTAAACATCCTCGCCTTCGGGAAGTCCCAAAGGCTAATATCAAGAAGAAGGATGAGTCAAAAGCTGCGATAGGTAGGACCGGGAGGATAGTCGTCTCCTCTTGTCCTGAAACCGACTACATGCAGGGGTCAGTAACCGTCGGGTCAAGTTCGTTCTGTCAGGTACTTGCTTGACTTTCAGGAATGACTCCACGCCACGGTGGGCAGCCATAGGTGCGAACTTTCCGAAGGGAAGGCTTCGACTCCGAACTATCGAATCGGGCGAGATCCGGGAGGGGGCAACCCTAAGATGGGATGACTGAGTTGCCGTGTCTACGTGGATGACCTGATTGGTCAGGATAAAGGCCGGGCAGACGGGCGAACACCGGCGGAGCTATCGCGCTTTCATTCTAAGATCATTTAAAATACGTTCCTTTAGGAAGAATCCCTGTTTTTACTTTGTGAATCTCGTTTTCATCATTGAGATCAACGTTCATGATACAAGAACTGCAAACTTTCAATCATAAATAGGATAAATCGCGCATCAAACAACTATTGTTTGAACCGTAGGAAATAACACGCCGTTGCGGACGGGATGTGAAGTTACCATATAAAGC
>JARCRS010000126.1 GCA_029850555.1 archaeon
CCAGTTCAATGGAGTTACAAATTCAGACACGAGGAAAACTGCCATGCTTCCAATAGCAAGAAACTCCCAGCGCAAAATATGGGACCCCTTTGGTCTAAAATTCTTTGCCAAGAAGTACAGGCTAAATCCCACAGCATCAGCTCCAATGACCATTAACGGGAGGCCGAACTCGTATGAATATCCCGAGCATTGTACTCCGCAAAGAAAGTAAAAAGCTCCTAATCCTGCAATGAAAATAAAAGCTCCCATAATGAATGAAAAGTCCAAAATTGCGTGTCTTGAAGGAAAATGCCCTCCACTACCGGCCTCGCCAATTGACATCAAGCCGATAGATGAAATAGCTAGCGCGACTCCGACGTACATTATCAATTCCTGATAGAATGTAATCGAGATTTTGTTCACAATATCATTACAAGTGAAAAAACCGCCACAGGATTCATAGCCTGAAATGAATCCATAGACCGAAAGAAAAGCTCCCGAAAAGAAGGCTAATTCTAGCCATACTTTTCTTTTAAGGCTCTTTTACATGAATAGTTTTGAAAAAGTAATCTTCCGTACTTAGAACTTCTTGATTGCTAATCCAGACTCTAGATCTACCAAAACAGAATCTCTTTTTTCATCCAAAAAAAAGAATGGGAGAGCAAGATCTAAACACATCGTATGTTTATGCCACCCTAACCCAAAAAGTCACATAAAGGAAACTCTTGATGGTGAATCATATTGAGCAGGGCGGCCTCAAAAAGGCAATCAGGTTGCGTAATGCTGTCGCTCTCTATGCGAGCTCTGTGCTAGGCTCTGGAGTGCTGATCTTACCGGGACTTGCCGCTCAAATAGCTGGGCCAGGATCAATTCTTGCCTGGATTTTACTTTCCCTCGCGAGCTACCCCTTTGCATTCACTTTCGCATCACTTTCCTCTCGTCGGCCCGAGTCAGGCGGTGTGTATTCCTTCGCAAAGGAGGCCTTTGGTCTAAAAATTGCGACTGTGACAGGATGGCTCTTCGCCTTGTGGGTGATAACTGGAGCTCCGGCCGTTGCGCTTATCGCAGCCTCTTATTTGGGATATGCTTTCCCTCTTGATCGCACTCAGACATTCCTTATTGGATTTGGGATTTTCCTTGCCGCTTTCATCGTAAATTATAGGGGAATAGTTGTAAGTAACAAGGTTCAGCTTGCTACGATTGGATCAATCATAGCACTGTTACTCGCAGCCATAATTTCATCGAGTTTCT
The DNA here is from genome assembly GCA_029850555.1 of archaeon. Lineage (GTDB taxonomy): Archaea > Thermoproteota > Nitrososphaeria > Nitrososphaerales > CADDZS01 > JASHOD01. The sequence continues at coordinate 1,231 of JARCRS010000126.1, forward strand.
TTGTCAAAGTGCAAAACTTTTCCCCCTTTCTCCCATCGGGACTGATTCCCGTTGGAACTGCGGCCGCTCTAATTTTTTGGTCTTACCTTGGTTATGAAAATGTGTCAAATGTAGCAGAGGAGTTTGAAAATCCAAGGAAGGATTTTCGTAGAAGCATCATCCTAAGCGTTGTCCTGATAAGCTCTCTGTACATATGCGTAGCCTTTGTCACTATTGGAACCCTAGCATACAAAGCAGGAGGGAGCGTTGCGCCATTTGCTGTGATTTTATCAAATGTCCTTGGAAGATACGGAGCCGCCGGAACAGCTGTCCTAGCCGTGTTCATTATTTTCGGAACTGTGAACGCCTACACGACAGGCATGTCAAGAGTGTTTTATGCTGTATCGAAGGATGGTGGATTTCCAAAAGCCTTGGATCATTTAAGCGAAAAAACCAAGGTTCCAGATCGCTCGCTCATTGCCCTTTTTAGCTGCATTTTTCCTGTCTTTGTCATTTATTTTTTCTTCGATGTTAATTTGGAAACTGCTCTTTTGATTCCCAGCGGGGCTGCAATTTTAGTTTACATCGTCGGTTCTGGAGCTGGAGTGAAATTGCTTGGGAGAGTCGAGAAAAGTGCCAGAAAAAGAGCAATAGCTCTTCCTTTGATATCGCTTGTAATTTCGCTTATCGTGGTAGCTTTTGTTGGATGGGTGCTGATCTTTAGCATTGCAGTGTTTTTAGCTGGGATGGGTTATGCTTGGTTTCACGCGCGTAGAGAAGCAGCAAAAAGAAGAACGGAACCCGTTTAATTCTTTTCAGTGCTCTCGCTCGTTTGTCTCTCTTTGGTTCCAAAGGTTGTATGTTTCTCGTGGTTCTAATCTAGTTTCCCTGCGATTGACTGCTGTCTTCAATCCATCCATCCACTACTTTCATCACTAGTCTTTTCGTTTTCCGCAAGGAAAAGATAACCTCGGTTCGCGTTCTTTTCTTCAAGAGCTTTGAATCTATGTGAAACTACAATATTCTTGAGCTCTCGCGGCGTAAGAAAAATTGTTCCATTTCGAATAATCTTTCTTTCGAAGAATTTGAGCGTCTTGCCGCTTCCATGTGAAGGATCTATTTCATGAATTAGAAGCAACCCTTGCTTCTTTATCACTCTACGAAATTCTTCGAGTGCTTCTCCTTGATCTGGAAAGTGATGAAACGCCATAGTAACATAGAGCTTGTCAAAGTAGCTTGTAGGAAATGGAATCTGCGACGCAGTTGCAGAAAAAGCCTTTATTTGTGGATGTTTAGTTTTGATGTATTCTACCTTTTTTTCGTCTGGTTCTAGTGCAAACACTTCATCAGAATATTCCTCAGCTAGAACGTTTGCAAGAGTTCCTAGTCCAGCTCCGACATCGAGTATTACATCGGCTCTCTTCGGAGAAAGAAGTCCAAGGAATAATCCAAGATCCTTCCTTAGCATTCTCTTCCTTTGATTATCAATTATTGAGTAAAGCCAATTTCGGACCAATTTGGAAAGATAATGCACCTTGATATCTGACTGCAAGTTCCAATAAGTTTTAACAACGGCAGGACTAGCTTTAGCTATACGACAATCCTTCCCATCGCTTGAATAGAGCGTTTTCTATCTCAAGAAGGTCAAGGATCTTCCCAACCAGATGATCTACTATGTCATCTATTGATTTTGGTTTCTCGTAAAACGCAGGCATCGCCGGAAGAATTATCGCACCAGCCTCTGCTGCTCTAACCATATTTTGCAAATGAATCAACGTTAGTGGAGTTTCTCTTGGAACTAGAATTAGTCGGTGTTTCTCCTTTAGAGCTACCTCGGCTGCTCTAACTATAAGATTGTCAGAAACCCCTGAGGCTATCGCTCCAAGAGTGTGCATGCTAGTTGGAACGATGATCATTGAATCAAAGCGAAAAGAACCTGATGCCAATGGCGCGGCGATGTTTCCGAACCTGTATACTTTTGTGGCAAGCTTCTCGACGTATCTACTAGAATAATCAGTTTCTGCCTTAATTGTGATCGCTGCAGCTGGACTGATTATTAGGTGAGTTTCAATTCCGTCTTTTTCCTTTTGTTGCAAAACTTCAAGAAGCCGTACTCCATAGATGACTCCGCTTCCTCCAGTAATCCCAACCAATATTCTTCTAGGATTGCCTTGATATTGAGTCGTTCTTGTTGTTCCTCTACTAGGTTTAGGGCTCATCGAAACACGATTTCCTCTTTCTTTGCTCCGTATTATTAAGATGTATTGCGATCGGCAATCTTGGCATTGTTCAAGTCTCTTGCAAAAAGAACTGCTAATATCAACCCCACAAGTGCTCCAATGGTCGCTATATCAAACACCAAAAAGTAGCTATGCAGAAAATCAAAGAAGGCTCCTGCCACGATTGGTGATATTAGCCCAGCAAATCCGAATGCCGTCTCATCTATTGCCCATATCTTTTGGATCGATTTTCTTCCAAATAAATCTCCAGTCAAAGCTATAAAATCTGAGAGATAACCGCCGTACCCAAAACCGATTCCAAAAGAACAAACGTAAAACAAGAAAAGAAAATTTGGCCCAGTTAGTCCTAGAAGCCCCAAAGAGACAAATTGAACTGCAAAAGAAATGATGACTCCCGCAGCGCGGTTCAGTCTATCAGCGATTAGACCTATGAAAACCCTTGAAAAGAGAGAGCCTGCGCCGAGAACTCCAAGCGCAATTGACGCATTTAGCTCGCTTATTCCTATTGTGTTTGCGAAGGGAATAGAATGAACGATGAACATTGTTGCTCCAAAGGAGCCGACGAAGAACATCGCATAGATCATCCAAAATGTCCTAGTTGAAAGAGCTTGTTTCGGCGTATACTCTACGAGTTGAGATCTTTGATCTTCGCTCATTCCATGCCACCCATAGGGCTTCAGATTTCGCTCATCTGGAGTTTGCGTGAAATATGAGGAAACTAAGAGAAGAAGTGAAAAGCATACACCAAGCGCGAGAAATCCAACTCTCCATCCATTAATTTGGATCAATGCCTCAATTGCAGGAGGTACTACCAGTGTTCCAAACCCAGAGCCTGCTGCCATAATTCCAACAGCAAGTCCTCGCCTCTTGACAAACCAAAGTACTGGGGACGAGGTTGCGATGATAACAACGAAAGAAGTACCTAGAGGAGTAATCAGACCGAATAACAATAAGAGCTCTGGGAGGTTTTGAATTTGGCTCGCAAGAATTGTCCCCGCCCCAACCAAAATAGTTCCAATGTATGACATCCTTCTGAAACCAATTCGACCTGCAAAATAGCCAGCGAAAATCGAGCCAATGCTGAAAACTAGAAGAGCGAGAGCAGGAACAGTGGAATCGAGGGTGTGGCTCCAATCAAATTGGTTTCCAAGTGGAAGAAAAAAATCACTGTACGAATAGATAATACCGAAAGTCGACGTCAGAAAGAAAGAAGCGACCACGACTATCCAAGGTCTAGATAAGAAACTAGCCCTTTCTTTGGGCAGGCCTCTAGTATTTCCACTGGGTTTCAAATTGAAGTGTTACTTGAAACTAGATTTGATTCCTCTTTTTAAGAAGAGATGAATTGACTTGTGCGATGAAAGAGTTAGCTCTCTAGGTCAGGATCTTGTTTATCTTTTCGCCGAGGATTTGGGGTCCAATAATTCGAATTAAACTCTCCATCATTTCACCGAGTTCTGAATTTTGAATCATGAATGCTACATCCATTCCTTCCTCCTTCAGATCATCAGGCTTGAGTTCTGTGATAAGGAGATATTGCGAATCGATAGTAATTATTTGAATAGGAACAGATGTTGGGAGGAACGAGATCTTGCAATTTTCAATTTCGTTCAAGCTTTGTACAGCCGTAGAAAAAATGGGCTCGTCCCTTGTCCCAGTGAAGATCTCCACTTTGAGCCCGTTTCTTGAACGCTCATAGAGCACATCTGCCATTCTTGATAGTCGTATCAGTCCATTTGCCGTCGTAAGAACCACGACTTTCTTCTTGCTTTCTTCAAATAGTTCCCTTAGCTTGCGTGTAACAGCCTTACGTGGCGAATAGCGCCAGACTTTTGAACGTAGTGTTTCGGCTTTTTTCACGTATTCCATAGATTCGTGAATTACTTCTAATTCAGTCATCGCGTCGAGACTTTCTTTGATTCGTCTACTTTCTTTTTCAAGAAGTGGAATGAGGAAATCCCTTGGAGATCTTGCAATGAATATTTTCTGATCTTCCTCGCTTTGCTCTATCAATCCTCTTTCAACGAGTTTCTTAACAGAGCCGTAGACTTTGGTTCGAGGAACACCAGCTGTGATTCCAATCTGGTTTATTGTTGAAGGGCCTAGTTCAAGAGATGCGAGAAAACATTTGCTTTCGTATTGAGAAAGTCCAATAGAACCTAGGGCAGTGAGATGGGCCTCATTTGTCATTGAGAATCTATTCGAACTTTGCAAGTTGTGTCGGCTTCTGTTGTTGACAGAGGAAAGGCTAGCTCTTGCTGGTAGTATATGCATTTCGTATTGGGGATTCTATTTTTCACGCGAGATACTCAAATGTCATGAGATTGAGGTTCTAGATTCTCTCGCCTTTTTCGCACTCTCTGGAATATCAGAAATTATTGAGATCGTCTTCAAACCGCAATTTTTGCAGTGAATGCGTAAGAGTATTCCATCGTTTCCGTAAGCCTCGCTTTTATCGACTTCCCAAGCATGAGTTTCCAAGACTCTTGACAAATTTTCAGTCGTGCTTAGAATCTCAACCGTAGGAGTTGCGCAAGAAAATTCTAATTGATCTGCTTTCTTTTTTGAAAGCATTAACTTGGTAGTGTTTGGTCAAGAGAGGGAGGAATAAAGTTTTGTAATTTTTATCAAAAAATCGGCATTTTCCTATCAATCAGGATACAAAGGGGAGAGGTTATTACTAGAGATCCATATAAATTTGACAAAAGATAAAGGTTAAAGCTTCACTTTTAGTCAACTAGCGCATTTAATCCAGCAAATATTGACCAACCAATTTTTCGAGTTTCGAGGGCTCTTAGTGTATCGCTGAGAGCCAGTTTTACACTCAAATCATTCCACTTTTCTGAACCATTGATCTAATGAAATCACATTAGTTGCTTACTAGCCATGAAAGCTAGCTGCGCGATAGATTATTCGAATTTGCTTAGCCCCAAAAATATAGGAAATTTCAAAGAGCGGGCGAATCGAGGTGAAGCTTTGATCGACCTGTTAGTGAAGGTTTCATGTATCTGAGCTTTCAAAAGCGAAAGAAACTTTGGGCTATGGCTGTAGCCTATGTCTAACAAACAACTTGACAGTGCCCTTCCGGTCAACCTAGCAGAGATAAAGTTCAACGAACTCGATAACTGGCTTGGGATAATGGATCTCGATCCACCGAAATCTCGCGATGATAAACAGGCAATGTATGACAGACTTTTGGACATACTTGCGGATATGTTTGAACCGAAGGATAATTTGCCATTTCAACCCATCAATAAGAAGATCCTACTCAAAGACATGAGAAAGATCATAGAACGTTAGGAGCTATTTGGGGGTTCGAGGCTTTTCTTTTTCCTCTCATTCTCTAGCTTTTCTATTTCTCTCTCGGAAAATCTAATCCCTTTGTGAAGTAGGTATCCAAAGAAAGGACCAAATATTACCCCGATTGAAGTAATCAATGTACCTACTGAGACAAACGCCATAATTGAGACAAATATCTCTGCATAGGCTCCAGAAACATTTGTTGGGGGTCCTTGTCCAGTTGCAACCATTGACATAAAAAAGAATGAATCGATCCAATTCTTTCCTCCGAGCTCTTTGACTCCAACAGTTCCAATCGTCATCACTACGACGATCGCAAGAAGAGCCCAAACGGATCTACGTGCGATAGGTGTTAGTGGATGTTTGAAGAGCCGGCTATAGGTCAATTCAGCACGGCCTTCCTCGTCGATGCTAAAAACTTTGAGCACTCAGAGTCCTTTTAGTCTGTGACCTCGCCAGCCG
>JARCRS010000127.1 GCA_029850555.1 archaeon
ATATAGAATATTGATTTTCGACTATTTGCATTCCGATCTTGCTTAGCTCTTTTGAAAGGACGTTCAATCTGTCGCTTTCCTTAAAGCGGAGATGACCCACGTTTCTAATCTTTACGTCTTGTCCGATGGCGGAAGCTACACCCGCGACAATCGGTACAATGTCCGGAGAGTTCTTGAGATCGAAATTCAAGGATTTCGAGCCCCTACGACCCTTGGTAGAGACAATTACTGAGCTTCTTTTTTGCAAAACAGAAGCTCCAAACCTTTTCGCAATATTCAGGAATACTGAATCAGCTTGAGGCATTTCGAGATTGACTCCATCTAAGCGAACTTTTCCTTTTGCCGCGAGCGTTGCCCCAATCACCGCCGCAGCAGAGCTCATATCACCTGGCGCTGAGAACTTTCTTCCCTTAAGACTAGTCTGGTTTCCACTGACACGAAAACTGATCGAATTAGGTGATTTGTTTTGTTTGATTTTGAATCCATACGTCTTCAAAACAAATTGAGTAGCTTCGAGATAAGGAAATGAGACCATTTGCAAAGGATTCTCGATTTCTATTGTGGTGTCGTTTCGTCCCTGAGTGCAAGCTATCAAGAGTGCGGAGATGAACTGAGAAGAAATTGAGCCATCAATTCTGCATACTCCGCCTTTGATCCCATTAGCTTGTACTACTACAGGGAGTTTCCCATCAGAATTCTTGGAATAACACTTGACCCCGATTTGAGTTAAGGCGTCCAGCAAAGGCTGCATCGGCCTTTTAAGTAAAGAGGCATCGCCAGTAATAGCAGAATATCCGCCATCAACAGGTATTGCGGCGAATGCTATCGCAAATCTCGCAGTTGTTCCGGATCCACCTGCTAAGATTTCTCCTCTTGAACTTGATACAGGCTTCGGGTGCACCATTAAATCCGTATTGGACTTTTTCTCAATTATTATACCAAAGGATCTAAGCGCATCTTTCGAAGCCTCGACATCCTCGGAAAAGCTCGAACCAACGTTTTCTATTCTCGAGTCGCTAGTGCAGAGTGACGAAACAAAAAGAGCTCGATGGAGATAGCTCTTGCTAGGCGGAAGTGTTAGCGACCCACGAAAATTTCGCGGCCTATATCCAGAGAGCCTGAGGAATTCATGTTTTTCTTCTGCGATCAAGAATTCAGAAGCTCCTTTGGTTGCACCACGTTTGTCCTTATCACTTGAATTTTGTCTGGATTTTTGCTATCTTCTATCCAACGCCTCTCAATTTGCCTTGAAATCTTGCTCGTAGTACAAAGGCAAGCTATGGCAGGCCCCTTGCCGCTCACTCCAGCGCATGTTGCGCCACTAAGAATCGCAGAAATGATTGGCTCAAATGTGTAGCCAAGGGTCGAACATTGGACAAGTGAGTTTAACATCATGGCCCCCATTATGTTTCCTTGTTTTGCCAATTGGAAAGCATCCTTCGAGTTTTTCTTAAACTGAGAATACATTTCAGTTCTTACAGAGCTCGTGTAAACTTTCATTCTACGGGGTACTCTTACAACTGCAATTGATCCGAGGTTACTAGGAACTTTAGTGTGCTTCAAAACACGGAATCGCCGATTGTTTGTTAGTACCATTCCTCCTAGAAGAGAAGAAATCGCGTCATCATATGCTCCGGTGATTGAAACCCCACTATCCATAGACGCTTTACAGGAGAGCCGAAGGACATCTCTCGCGCTAATTTCTTTGCCGCTTAACAACTCTGAAACAGAGCTTACAACTGCGGTAGAGATAGCACTAGAGCTCTTCAATCCAACCGCGACCGGTATGTCAGAATCAACTTCAACAACAAGTTTATTGTCATTTGGGAGTTTGACCTTTAGAAAATGCTCAACATAACTCACACACTTGGGAATCAAACCGTGTTCGTCTTTAGTCAAAGATCTTACAACTAGGATCTCCCTATCATCTTTTTTCTTTGGACTTAAGGTCGCTCTTACCTTGCATTGGATGTCGATTCCAATCGCTCCACCAAAGCCTATTCCTATAGCATTCAAGATAGAAATAGCAGAATTCGATACAGCCGAAGATGTCATCGAGTGCTCTAGACCATCAAAAGATTGCAAAATGTGTATTCGGCACTACTCCAATCGGATCTATTTGTTTAGAGCCTTTTTTGCAGCAGTCATCATAGTTGTTAGCGGTGCTTTCTTACCAGTCCAAATTTCAAAGGATTTTGCGGCTTGCACTACTAGCATTAGAACGCCGTCCATAACGTTGAACCCGTTCTTTCTTGCCAATGTAAGAAACAAACTATCCTCCTTGTAACCAAGGTTGAAAATCCTAGTGTCCCTGTCCGCTATAGAAAAATCGAGATCTACAGGGAAATACTTTGAATTCGAATTAGAAATAGCATTTATGATGACTCCACTATTTTCGAATGACTTTGAAAGACTCTCTTTTGTTAGAGGCGACACTTCTATCTTTGATTTCGGGAATTGAACCTCAAATTGGCTTGAAATTAGTTCCGCTTTTTGAACCGTTCTGTTCAAAATCGTGACATTTGGATAATCGCCATCCAATAGAGCAAAAACGCACGCCCTCGATGCTCCGCCTGCTCCAATAACAACCGCTTTTTTCTTCCTTCTTGAGCTTTCTAATGCGCCGAGTTTCCTAAGAGAAGCAATTATGCCGTCATAATCAGTATTGAAACCTCGCATTCCTAGGGTTTTACTGATTCCTACTGTATTCACTGCTCCAATTGATTTTGAACGAGAGTCAATGGAAAAAAGAAATTTAATGATCTCTTCTTTGAAGGGAGAAGTGACATTGAAACCTAGCGTATCATGAGATTTTGATATGCTCGAGACAAAATCTCCCAATTTCTTGCGACTCAATTCTTTTAATTCATATCTCGCGTTGATGCCAAGTTTATGAAAAGCCGCATTTTGTACGAATGGAGAAATAGATTTGGAAATATTTGTTCCCAAAAGAAATGCTCTCTTTGGTTCGGCTCGAAGTGACCTCGCCCTTCTGCTAGGAGATAAGATCATTTTTCTCGCGTTCCAACTATCTTTCGCATTGTTTTGATATCC
>JARCRS010000128.1 GCA_029850555.1 archaeon
ACAGAATCCCTTGTGAGTTGCACATTTGAGTACAGAACTTAGAGAATGCAACTTAGAAGGACAAAATATCCATCCTTCCAGATGGCTCTCTCTTTGTTTGGCATTCTTTGCGCCTAATTTCCGTGCACCAATATCACACGCGTGCCTAGATGATCCATTGTTCAAACGATAATCAGACCTTTGTTGGATTTTCATTAGGTAAATGATCCCATGACAAAGTGAATTCGAGATTATTTCCTAGTTTGATCTCCGTAAACTTGCCTCCAAACTACTGATTCTTCGTGGACCATCTAATAACGTATTTCCCGCCAATTTTCGGCTAAATCTTTCTATCTACTAACGAGCTGCTTTAGCTCGTTAGTGAAGAACATTCCGAAGGTCGAAACTATATTTGCTAGTCCGAAAGCCTTTACGATAGCAATCGAGTGTCTATCAAAGTCTCCTTCTTCTGAAATTTTCTCGGGTATTTCAGAGGAAGCGACCATCTCGAAAAGTCTGTCTACTTGATCTCTTGTTAGTTTGGAAAAAGCTGCTCGAGCGCGATTTTGTAGGTTGAACTCTCTTCCAAACTCTTTCTTCCAATCATCCTCATAACTTGTGAGGTAGTTGAGATCATTTTCTTTGAGGGCTCTAGCAGCACCTCTACCTGCTAAGACTCCTCCGTACCCACCAGTGTATATGCCACCGCCTGTTGTGGGCTTTGTCTGACCTGCAGCATCACCGGCTCTGGCTACCCGTCCGCTAACAAATGACTTGAGACTGCCAAAACAAAGTACGGGAGCTGCCATTTTTCTTAGGATTTGGGCACCCTTATCCTCAGCGAACTTGTCTAATGTTTGGAAAATGTTGATTCCCTCCCCAGCCACCCCAATCTTTGCCATGTCGTTTGAAATTGGTATCACCCATTTGAAAAATCCTGGATACTCAATTGGATCAATGTACACTTCGACTGTATTTTTTTCAAACCAGTTACCAAAAACCAAGTACTGACCTCCCTGAAGTGTTCTGCCACCAGCTGAGATATATGATTCATATCCTCCACAATCAAGAAGAATCTTGGAACGCACAGTCTGCCCATCAAACTTCATCAATACCTGAGGATCTTTTTGGGCGTACTGGGAAACCCTTCGTCCAACTCGGATCTTCGCTCCTGCCTTTGCGGCACGTTCAGCTAGAAACTTGTCAAATCTACTTCGGTCAATGACAATCACGTTCTGCCTAGCCGCATTGATGGAAATTTCTTTCATAGAAGGAGAGAAGAATATCGCTCTGCTCAGAGTGTTTTGGACTATGGAAGATGGAGGAACTAGACCTAGACGGTCTATGCCTGAAGCGCTGACAAGTCCATCGCACTTCTCGGGAACTCCAATTTCTCGGTGCTCCTCGTAGATCGCGACATCAAAACCTTCAGTCGCAATTTCTCTTCCGGCAAGAAGCCCCGCAATGCTTCCCCCAATTATGCTCACTTCATTAGAGATGTTCTCAGAGTCTGAGTCCTTGCTCTGCATTTTGTCGCGCCATCCTGGAATCTCGGAGAAGCTAATAAGCAGGTGCTCTACAATGCCCCTTGCTAATTAACTCACATGTGTCATAATCTCCAAACTATTCACTCGTGAATGCAAAGTCGTGAAGAAAAGCGGTTGGCAGATCTTAAGCAAGTCATAGTTGTCAGAACTGACCTTAAAATGGGTAAAGGGAAACTCGCGGTTCAGGTAGCCCATGCATCTGTATCTGCTCTTGAACAAGCCCGCAAGCTCAAACCAAAATGGGTCGAAGCATGGTTTGCGCAAAATCAACGAAAGATTTGCGTCAAAGTCAGTTCGGACAAGGAACTTCGAATTCTAAAGGGAAGGATCGATGACGAGGAACTTCCAAGCGCATTGATTGAGGACGCTGGGCTGACGCAACTTGAACCAGGAACTTTGACATGCCTCGGAATCGGACCTGTTCCATCTGAAATCGCAGATCGATATACTGGCGAATTGAAACTGCTTTAGATACGAACGGGTTATCTTATAAGAGGAAAAAATCACAATCATTTCTTGCAAACGAAATCACTCTAAAGGCAGGTCAAACTCATGAGTCAACAAGAGACCGAGACGAGATCCGTTCTAATTTCTCAGCCTCAGACGCAAATACAATCGCGAGTTGCGCTTCCTATCGACCAGCAAGTATCCGACCTGCTTATTATCGGCGCTGGCCCCTGTGGTCTCTTTGCCGCTTATTATTCCGGCTTCAGAGAGATGCGGACGATAATCCTGGACGCTTTGCCAGAGGCGGGTGGCCAATTAGCAGTGCTTTATCCTGAGAAATATATTTTCGATGTTCCCGGTTACCCTGAAATTCTCGCGAGAGACCTTGTTGCTCAATTGGTGGCGCAGGCGAGTCGTTACGGCCCTAGAATGATTCTCGGAGAAAGAGCAACAGATTTAGTGAAGAATGCCGACGGCACTTTCACCATCTTTACAGAAAAGAAGGGCTATACTACGAAGGCGGTGCTCATAACAGCAGGCGTTGGCTCGTTCTCTCCAAACAGGCTAAATATCGAGAATCAGGAAAAATTTGAGGGGAACGGAATCTACTACTTCGTTAAGCAAAAGTCATTCTTCAAAGACAAGAACCTATTGATAGTTGGCGGAGGCGATTCCGCGGTAGATTGGGCGCTCAACCTTAAGGACGTAACAAAATCGATTGTCCTTATCCATAGAAGGGATCAATTTAGAGCGCATGAACAAAGCGTGAAAGAATGCTATGCCAGTCCCCAAATCAGGATAAAGACTTTCACGGAACTTAAAGCAGTATATGGAGACGAAAACGGCCTAAAGCAGGCTCTCATCACCGAGAATCGAACTAACAAAGAGGAAACTATTCCGGTAGATTGCATACTCATTAACATTGGATTCAAAGCTAATCTTGGTCCCATCGCGAATTGGGGACTCCAAATGGAGAATAGAGCCATAAAAGTAAACGGCAAAATGGAGACTAACCTTCCAGGAGTTTTTGCGGCTGGAGATATAGCCTCTCAGAGTGATTCGGTGAAGCTAAATCTTATTGCAACAGGTTTTGCCCAGGCAGCCCTAGCTGTCAATGTAGCAAAAAAATACGTGGATCCAAAGGCCCAGCTTTTCCCGGGCCACAGCAGCGAAAAATCGGCCTAGTTTTTTATTCCGCTACTCCGGGAAATCGCTTTTTGATTTCATATGATGCCTGCATAGATGGATGATTCAAATCTGCCAAGATAACTTCGTGCCAAATGAATCGCCCGTCCTGATAAATCGGGTAAGATCCCAGCAATTCGGCATTAGGGTACTTCTCTTTGACCCTTCGCTCTGCTGTATCCTGTGAGCTAAAATGACCTTTGATTTTTACGGTACCCATGTGTTTTGGTCGACGCCCTGATGTTGGACGTTTTTGACGCATTCCACCTCTAGTGACTTTGATTCTAACAACAACAATGCCTTGTTTTGCTTTGTACCCCAAGGCCTTTGCGCGGTCTAGTCTAGTTGGTCTTTGAACACGTACAATAGTAGCGCCCCGTCGCCAAGCGATTGCTCTCTGTTTGAAAAGAGGGGATGAGTTCTTAACTAATGAGCGCCACTCTCTGCTAATTTGCCTATACATATCAGATCAACGAATGATTTCTCAAATCCTTTCTTTAAGCCAAATAAGACTTTAGGTTTCAAATGCTACTTCAGGTTCTGAAGGACAAGTTCGACAACCAATCGGCCAGCCTCAATCTGGGATTCTTCAGTTTGACCTGCAATGTGGGGAGTCAGAATCACTTTATCGTTTCTTTGTAATTCTGTTTGAGCCAGAGGTTCACTTTCAAAAACATCAAGGGCCGCACCGGCTATCTTTCCTTCACCCAGCGCTCTAATGAGATCTTTTTCGCTCAATACCTTACCACGACTAGTGTTTATCAGGAAGGCGCTTTTCTTCATCAAGGATAATTTGGTATAGTCCACAAGATAGGTCGTTTCATTTGTGAGGGGCACGTGAAGGTCTACAAAGTCGGCGTTCGCAAATATTTCATCTTGAGTCGAAACTTTGATTTCTAAATTTTCAACCAAAGATTGTGGGATCGGAATTATGTCGTTTGCCATTATTCGCATGCCTAGAGCATACGCGAGTTCAGAGACCCTTGCGCCAATCCTGCCTATTCCTATCGTACCATACGTCTTTCCCTTAAGCTCTGTTCCTGCCAATTCATTCTTAATCCACCGACCTTGGCGGATCGAGGAGTCCGCAAAGGTGATCTTTCGAGCTAGGCAAAGCATGAGAGCGATTGTGAATTCTGCGACGGCGTTTGTGAGCGCGTCGGGTGTGTTTACGACCTTGATACTATTTTGCTTCGCAGATTCAACGTCGATGTTGTCTAGTCCCACGCCGGCCCGACCTATAACTCGAAGCTTAGAGCCACGCTGAATAACATCCTTATTCACCTTTGTTCTGCTGCGTACTATCAGGGCATCATATTCCGGTATTATACGAAGAAGCTCCTGAGGTTCGATTTCCGGCTTGTATGAGTAGTCTGCGCCAGATTGATTTAAGAGATCGAGAGCAACTCCCGATATCGAGTCGCTAACAAGAATCTTTCTCATTTTTAGAATGACGTGGAAATAAAATTAATGGTTTATGCTTTATTTGTTTCTTGGGAGACCATCAATTAAAGAGTCTTGTTCGGAAACTGATTTTATTCTAGTCTAATTCAAAGGAATCACTTACATGATATCGGGAATCGTTGGCAAGCCAAATGTTGGCAAATCCACTTTCTTCAATTCTGCTACACTGATGAACGTAGCTGTCGCAAACTATCCCTTCACTACTATCAATGCGAACATCGGCACGGGTTACATCCGGGTGAGGTGTGTGCATCAGGAGCTAGGAGTAAAGGACAATCCAGTCAATTCCGCCTGCGTCGACGGAACCCGCTTGATCCCAGTAAAAATGGTGGATGTAGCGGGCCTTGTGCCAGGCGCATCAAAAGGTAAAGGACTGGGGAACAAGCTCCTTGATGATCTTAGGCAAGCAGACGCCCTAATACACGTAATCGATTCTAGCGGTTCGACAGATGAAGAGGGCAGAGTCGTCTCTCCAGGCAGCCATGATCCACTCATGGATGTCCAGTTTGTGAAGAATGAAATCGTTCTTTGGATTAAAGGGCTCATCGAAAAAGATTGGTCACGTATATCAAGAACTGCGGAATCTGGTGCATCTGGGTCTCCTGAACTTGTGGCTGAGCTGATGCAAAAATTATCTGGCCTTTCAATTCGTGAGAGCTCGATAGAAGCGGCGATACACAAAGCAGGTCTCAAGGCCGACAAGCCAACGAACTGGAACAACGAGGATCTACTCAATTTTTCGAAAGCCCTACTCGATATCTCAAAGCCAATGTTGATTGGAGCGAACAAATGCGATCTCAAGTCATCAAAGGAGATCATTTCAAAGATGACAAAGGCACTAGAGGGGGCATACCCTATTGTACCTTGCGCGGCCGAGGCTGAGCTTTTACTGAGGAGAGCATCTCAGTCCGGTTTGATTTCATATGTTCCAGGTGACTCTTTCTTCGAAATCAAGGATCCCTCGAAAATCACTGCCGCGCAAAGAAAAGCTCTGGATCTTGTTAGGTCCGAAGTTCTTGATGTATGGAAGGGAACAGGGGTCCAAAAGGCGATCAATGATGCTTATCTTTCCCTTCTGAAGGGGATCGTGGTATATCCAGTGGAGGATGAATCCAAATTGACGGACAAAAAAGGGAACGTCCTTCCTGACGCTCGAATAATGCACAAAGGCGATACCGCAAAAGATCTTGCTTATTCGATACATACTGACCTCGGTGAAACTTTCCTATACGCAATTGATGCGCGTACAGGTCTCAGAGTCGGAGCTGATTATGAGCTAAAGAATAATGATGTTCTGAAGATAGTCGCGACAGCTAGGAAGGGCTAGGAGTCGTTGCTATGGGAGCAGCAATTTCGGGCTCCGTTTCTTCTTCACCGGCTAATTCAGCCTCTTCTTCCTCAGCTGTGGGTTCAGAAGCTTTTGGAATCTGCGGCATGCCTTCACCGGCCTTTATCAATTTGATTTTTCTGATTCCAATATGCCGGATCTTGGCAATACTTTTTGAATTTTCATAAAGCTCGCGCGCAATCGTTTGTTTGACTGCCTCCTGGGCAAATTGTTCATAGAACAAGCTCGAGGCTCTCTCTGTGATCACCCGAATTGAAGCCAGTCGGATCTCGTGTTTGCGCGAAGAGTTGATTCTTCCTATGGTAAATGCGACCATATAAACTCGAACAGTTGCGTTGTCCTTCGTTTTGAAATCGCGGATGAAATTGACCATTGAAGCCCCTCGCCTGACGAGAGAACGCAGGTACTCTCGCGAGTATTCCTCGCCTTTTAGCACGGTCGCGGCAGTATTGCCATCAACTCCTGTTATCTGGAAATGCAGCTTGATCAACATGTTCTGTTGAGGATCATCTCTTGTCAGATCGAAAAGGGTCGTCTCGATGACTTTTCCTGTAGCAATTTCATCACTTGTAATCGGAATGTAAGCTATCGGGGCTCTCTCGAATCCAGGGGAAGCTAGGACAGTGACCCAGCGCTTCTCGCGCCACTTGTCCTTGACTTTACCTGCTCGTTTTGATCTCGGCATGTTTTCAGTAACCTTTTCTTGCCTGTTACCCCAAATATAAGTCAAACTGCACGACTTGTTACCGGCGTTACATCCTCTTGCCCCATCATGTAAGGTCGCAGAGCTTTAGGGATTTCTATTGTCTTTGTGTCTTGCCTAAAATACGTCTCCATTATCGCAATCAACGTCCTCGTGTTTGCGACGAGAGAACTATTGAGAGTATGAACAAATTGCGACTCCTCGTGAGCCTTTTCTCTGAATTTAATTCCCAAAGATCTCGCTTGAAAATCAGTGCAGTTGCTGCACGAAATCGTCTCTCGATAATTCGCTTGGCTTGGAATCCAGCATTCCACGTCAACCGTTTTCGCTGCAACCTTTCCCATGTCCCCTGAGCTCAGAATAACGGCGCGATGAGGTAATCCTAGAAGCTTTGTAAATTCAAGAGCGTTTGCGAGGAGGAAGTCATGCTCCTTTCTCGAATCCGCAGGGCTACAGAAGATGAACTGCTCGACTTTCTCAAATTGATGAACTCTAAAAATTCCTTTGGTGTCTCGGCCGTGCGCGCCTGCCTCCTTTCGAAAGCAGGGACTGATGCCAGCATAGTGCAAGGGGAGTTCTTCAGAGGAAAAAATTTCTCCCATATGCATAGCGGCAATAGCATGTTCAGATGTTCCAATTAAGTACAGATCCTCATCCTGTAACTTGTAAATGACATCTTCGAAATCTGAGAAAATTATGGCCCCGCCAATCGCTTCTCGTTTTAGCATGTATGGAGGCTGTATCAATACGAAGCCCTTATTGCGAAGGAAGTCTAGACCGCAGCTCAAAAGGGCGTAGTTGAGCCTGACGAGATCTCTCTTTAGAAAATAAAACCTGGATCCGGATGTCTTTGCTGCACGCTCAACATCGATCAAATCAAAAATCCCTGCTAGATCAATGTGATCCATGGATTTTCCTTGAATGGGTTGTCCCCATTTTTCTATGATCTTGTTGAAAGACTCGTCAGGTCCCACGGGAACGTCGGGTTCTATGAAATTTGGAAGGCGAATCGCTACATCTTGAAATCTTTGCTCAACAGCAACGATTCGCTTGTCATTTTCAGAGATCTCATCTGAGGTCGTCTTCATTTGAGAAATAAGCTCAGAAACATCGGCCTTGTCGCGTTTCTTCTGAGCTATTTCAATGGAGATTCGGTTTCGCTCAGTTTTCAATCGTTGATTTGCAGTTATCAGATCTCTTCTCTGCTTGTCGAGAGAGAGAAGCTCGTCAAATGGAAAATCAATCATGTTTCGCTTTCGAAGATTGTCTCTGATGCTTTCTGGATCTTCTCTTATTATCTTTAGATCTATCAATTTTCAATCCCAGCTCAGTCGTCTCAAGCGTGTGCGTTGCAGTCTGGATGTGGCTCAAAAACTCGTCCAATGTTGATATTAATGTTTCAATCGGAGAGCTTGAGACTTTTGAAATTGCCACTTGGACATTCAGATTACGTCCTAGTATCTTTTGATCAATTTGCATTCCTTGGGGAAGATCAATATTGTCAGGAGATAGAGCTTCGCCGATAACCTTTGCGATTCTCTTATCTGAAAGAGTTACTGTGAGACTTGCAATTATTTGGTTCTCGGGGTCTGGAATTGCGCCTCAACCCCTATCTGAAACTCTTGCTGTTTTGCGATAGAGAATCTCGCTCCGCCTTTATTAGAAAGACCGCCGCCGCTCCCTCCGGTCGCCTTAGCAACAGATTGCATCATTAATCCGATATCAGCTTCTGCCCCCTTGCCGAGTCTAGCCGAAACTTTGACCTCGCCTTCTTGTGTCGTTGTGCGCAAGAATACGATTTTATTCTTGGATCGATTTAGAGTAGAGAAGACTTGGCAAACAGCTCCCGCCATTCTTTCTCCCAAAATTCCATCACCAAGAATTATGGAATAGTGCGCCCGGTCGACTACTCTCTCCGCGCTGGCGGTAAGAATCTGAACAATTCTGACTAGCTCTGTTCTATATTCGGAGAATAGCTTTTCGGCTTCGTTTGTTAGGTCAGGGCTTGATCCGATACACAGTGAAAGAGCAAAACCTGTTTTGCCCATTCTTCCGCAGGAGCTAAGTAGGGATGCGAAATCTCTTGCTTCATGTGCAGGAGAATACTCATCGACTGAATTATTAAAATAGACTGTTCCTACCAAGTCCTCCACCGACTGTGTTGTTCCAGAAAGATGAGGAAGTATCGCGCTTAGAACCTGCTGTTTTTCCTCTTCAGTAAGGTCCGCGACGGTTTTCCATCTAGCATTTAGCTTAAGATCTATCCCAGCCCCCCTGAGCGAAGCAAGACAAGCATCTTTGTTTCCGGTTAATCCGGGGACGTAGCAGGTTACTGTGTTTGCAAGAGCTTCGTGAATCGGGCGGACGTCTTTTCCGTGGAAAAGTAGGTCTACCTTTGTGTTAATCAGTCCCGAAGAAGATCCAGCATCTTCAACTATCTTTGCATTCAACCCTACCAAGCTTTTCTTTGGGCCGACATCCTGTCCGTCTCCTAATGCTCCCACAAGCGCAAAGAAAAGTGAGGAATCCGCTCTTGCTTTTTCAGTCAAAAAGAAAACAAGGCCTGCACAAGATAGGTCTCTGGACCCGTCAAAACCAAATTGCGTTGGATTCAGTATTCTTTCGGAGAATTCACCGGTGATCTCTTCTTGGGGGATTGAGTGATGATCAATTACGAGCCATCTATCTCCTAACTTTTTCGCGATATCAGGAGAAGTGCCAGAACCAATGTCTAAGAAGAGTACGAGGTCGAAGTTCCCTAGGGCTATCCTTTCAAGAATATGGGGACTGGGTTCAGAGACTGCCCGTATTTCACAATGACCGCCGTTTTTGAAAATGAACTGGGAAAGAAGGGCCCCTGAGCAAATACCGTCCGCATCGTAATGACAGAGAAGCAGTATGTTTTCGTGTTTCTTCGCCGAATTAGCTATCCTCGACGCAAATTGCTGGGTCTTTAGAAGAAGACCTTGATCATCCCTCATTTATGTCCCCTTTTTTATGCGACACACTTACCGATTGTGACATAGTTGATGCTACTAAGGAAGGGATAGAAAAATAGGCAGAAGAATAGCTCAGGCGAGCTGAGCTACGGCTGCGGAGTATTTCCAACTCAGAGGAAGCTCGTTTTGTACCTTATAGTAGTTTGAAAGCCTGTGAATTTTGGCCTCTAGAAGCTCTAATGAACGAACATTTTTTCTATCCGCATGTGCATTCTCGAGATGGGCCTTCAGCCTAGCAGCCCGCTGGACCAGATTTGAAAGGTCGTCGGGAATAGACTTCTTTGTCTTATCCTCCCCAAGAACATCCTTGATTGATTTCCCAAGGAAAGTTTTGACTATAGGTATCCCAAAGTCATCACGCATTCTCATCCCAATTTCGCTGGGACTGAGGCCCTCTTTTGCCAGCTTACCTATCTGGGCAATGATTTCGTCCTGACTATAATTTACCCAGCTCGGGCTCCTTTTTGAAGACGGACGAGTCGAATGGGACTTGCCACGTCTGTGAGAATGAATTCTTGCCAATGATTAAACACGATTTTTGCCTTTCCAAGTGAAATAAATCTATCGTTGAGCGCTATGTGATAAATTCCTTAGCTACCACATAATGCAAGGACAAGAGATCTTCTATTTTCTATAAGATATTGAAATGTTGATTATTTCAAATGAAAATGTTCCTGAACGAGCCTGATTCAACACTTAGAACGCCAAACTCCAATTTCTCTAATTACTTATTCTGCGGAGCTTGGCTTACTACAATTGCATTCTCTTCAAGTGTGTTAGTTTTCGCCGCGTTAAGATACCAGAGAGCTAGCTTCTTGAGGGCTTTTGATCTGTGAGAGTAAACTATCTTTTCGTTTAGATCCATTTGACCAAATGTTTTGCTAGCCCACATCGGCACGAATATTGGATCAAACCCGAAACCATTATCTCCTTTGGCCTGCGTCGTTAGTGTTCCTTCTGAGACAGAGGAAAACGTGGCGAATATCTTCCCTTTTGTTCCGAATGAAACAGAAGAACGGAACTCGGCTTTCCTTGATTTAGAGTCATTCAAGAGTTTTAGTATCCCGTCGACTCCCAATGTTTCAAACACATAGGAGCTATATGGGCCTGGAAAACCATTGAGCTCGTGCACAAACAATCCAGAATCCTCCACTAAGACTAGTTTATCGGTATTTGGAACGATAAGGGTTAAGGCAGTCTTTGCGATCTCTTCTAGATTTGTGTGTTGGATCTCGAGCTTTTCAATTCCCTCGAGTTTCTTCACTTTAATCTTGTGAGGCGAGAGCACCGCGTTTGCCTCAGCCACCTTATGTTCGTTTCCGGTAGCGAAATAAAACTCAATCAACCCTAGCGTATCTGCCTCGTCTCTCGATTTCTTGGATTTGTGTAAAAATCTGCTTCGCGACTCTGCCGCTTACGGAACGGTATCCTTGTATTACAATGTCAAAGATATCTTTAGCCTGATCAGGGCTCATAGTACTCTTCAGGGCCTGTTTTAGCAAATGCAGATCTTCTGCCCTATCTTCTATTCGCTCTGAAATAAACGAAAGGCCAAAGTCGATCAAAACTAAACGGTTATCTTGAGTTATTATGACATTTTTCGTCGTTAGATCCCCATGTATCAAATTGCCCGAGTGAAGTTTTGCGGCATATTTTCCCAGAACGAAATAAAGGCCCGAAAGAGATGACTCATTGACTTTTTTTGCGCCTGCGCCAACCCCTTTAAAATCTCTTAGAAGTACACCTTGTACATATTCCATCACTAACTCGGTCTTCTCCGGGTCTGCAAAATATAACGCGGGGCAGTCGACTCCCAGAAGCTTAGCCCGATGTAGTATCTCGGCCTCTTCTCTTGTTCTTTTGGTTCTAAGCCAATGATCTAGCTTTTCGTTTCTGTAGGTTTTTGGGATCCGAGCCTTACAAACTGCTCTCTTTCCATGCCAGTCAATGATATCTATTCTTGCCTCAGCACCAATGATTGGTACAAACTCTGTGGAGAACTCGTGAATTGCCAACATTTGGTTTTCACCGCTACAAGCTTACTTGGTCTATTCTCCATGACTGGCGAACAAATGCTTCTTCGACTGCAGTAATAGCCCGAGAAGCCGCATGGAATGCAAAGCCCGCGATGGCGATTTGAGAACCACAATCTCCTGCATATTCTCTGGGTATAATTCCAGATTTTACACCCCGGGCTGAACACATTGAATTGAGAATTGTGGCTAGTCTTTGATTAGCCGCAACACCCCCGGTAACAAGAAGCTCAGTCTTGTCGGTAAAAGCAAGGGCCCGTTCAGTTGCTTCTGTAAGTATTGAGAATGCAACTTCTTGGACAGCGTAAGCCACTGTCTCTGCCCTAATCTTTCTCTCAGATAAAATATCCTTAGCGGCAGAAAGTAAGCCAGAGTAGGAGACATCGTTTCCTTTAATTGTGTAAGGCAAAGCGAGGATCGCATCGCTAGACTCAGGCACTCCGTTTCCTTGCTGAGCCAGTTGTTCGATTTTAGGTCCCGCTGGCGAGCTCAAGCCCATGAATCTTCCTAACTGGTCTATGAGCTGCCCAAGTGTCAGATCAAGCGTTTCACCAAATATTTTCCAATCAGATCCGACTCTCGCTGTTAGAGCGGTGTGTCCTCCAGAAATTAGCAAGACCAGAGGATCTTCAAGATCGCATAGAAACTTGCCGAGCTCGATATGCCCGATTGCATGGTTCGTCGGCACTATGGGTTTGTTGTAATAAGATGCAAGCGCACGAGCCACGACTGCGCCTACTCTTAGACACGGCCCAAGACCAGGTCCTGCTGAATAGGCAATCAAATCAATTTCATTGATTCCGACTTTCGCTTTTTGCAGGGCCTTTTCTAGAACATGAGTACATCTCTCAACATGATGTCGCGAAGCTTCTCTCGGATGAATTCCAGAGCCTTTGGGCGCCTTGTAGACATCTTTCTCATCAGAAAGAATATTGTATGTAATTACTCTTTTCGGGTTTTCGATTTGTTCTACAATGCCTACTCCGAAGGTGTGAGCAGTACTTTCAATCCCTAGACAAATCGTGACAGTTCACCAAGGCAATAAAATATGAGTTTGTCCAAGACGAAAAATTGCTAGGGCTTGCGTGTTTTCCGGTAAAGATTACCCAGCACTTCGATGTATGGTTTAACATCAACTAGAAAATCATCAAAACGTGCGCGTTCAAACCGCGTGTCAGCTTTCCCATCTTTCGTCACCTTACGTTCCGCCAAGACGATTCCGGAGCTTCTTTCAGGATACTTTTGGTTAAGATCTGGAAAGTATATCAGAGCGCCGTATCCAATCCTTTCGCCGCTCTTCTTAGTAACGACGAGGTTATAGTACATATTCATCGTACTCACAAACTGCGAGAGTTGTTTTTTTCTGCTTTCGGATCTTTTTACTTTCTCAAATTCTTGAGAAGCGAGTACGTCAATCATTTCCCTGAGCAAATGCATATCGGAAACTTTCTTCGTATATCCTTCGATCTCAATAGGCAGCTCGTAGACCGAATGCATGATATCCTCCCAATCGTCTACGGAGCTAAACTTTTGCTGCAGTTTTAGCTTACGACCCCCCGGTTCGGCCTCGACGCCCATCTCCCGCCTGAGCTCCTCGTTCAGTATGTCTTCGATTTTGACTCCTGTGAGTTGCTTCTTCCGTGCTGAAACACTCTTTGACATGTTCTACGATCGCTTCCTTAGTTCAACAGATAATTCTTTTGGCTTCACATTCATGATACTAGGAGCATATAAATGGAAATAACGAGTTATGGCTTTACTATGCCTGTGAAAAGTTCTAGAATCGAGTTTTCCTCCGCAACAATTACGTTCTTCGTTCACGCAACTGAGGATGGATCTCGCTTGGTCAATGAAGTCTCGAGATCACTTAGGATTCCTGCTACCAGTGTCGAGCTTGGTACACTTGAAGGTCATTATGGAAATGTGCTTCATTCAGCAAAGGCCCATATAGTGGGTCAGGGGGCAGATCAAGTTTCAAAGTCGATATTGTCAAGGCTAGACTCACAAAGTAAGGCAACAATAATTTCGGACCTCGAAAAAAGCGTGGATAAGCACGATACTCTTTATCTGAGGTTGGATAGGCAACTATTGGGCGAAAGTCTCGCGCTTGGCTCTGAGGAGCCAATCCGAATCAAACTGAAACCCAAGAATAGATATGGCAATAGGAGAGTCGTACGCGACGCATATCGAGGGTTGCTTGACGCTTGAGAAGAAAGAAGAGATATGCACTCTTGAAAACGGTTCCTCATGATCTGACCAGGAGATCAGAGTTTCTTTTTCAAAATGATCGAGGATATGTATATCGCGTCGATCCGAAGACCGCTGAAACTTTGCGCACGAAGGCTCTCTTAATTTCTGGCTCGATTAGAAAGATAAAGGCGTTCCATTCCAAAAGTCCTAAATCCGAGGCTCAACATAGACATTCTGGGATGAAGTGAATCGCCGTCCCAGACTGATCCCAGACTATACCAAATAGCTCCTCTGGGAAAATGAAGAACTCGCGACGATACTGACCACCCATTTCCGTCGTAAAAATTCGGCTGCTGCTTCAAGTGAGTAAGGCCACGTTTAAATCCTGTAGATAGAAGGAATGATGTATAGCTGTGATGGTTTGGCTCTCCTCGAGAAACAGAGACTTCACGAGATCGTATCGGGGTTCAGAGGTAAATCTGTTCTTGTAATCGGCGATCTTATTCTCGACAGGTATGTTTCCATAAGCGCGAGGAAGCTTTCAAGAGAAGCGCCTGTCCCTGTGGGCGACTTTCAAGGTGAAAAGATGAGCCTTGGCGGTGCAGGGAACCTTGCAAATAACATCAGAAACCTAGGTGCCAAAGTCCAGATTGTTGGCTTTTTAGGAAAAGACGAGCAAGGTAAATGGATTTCTGAGGGTCTTGGCAAGATAGGGATCGATGCGAGCTCTATAGAAATCGCTTCTCGACCAACCAGCCTCAAGACGCGATACGTTGTAAATGGGGTCCAATATCTAAGAGTTGATAGGGAAATTCGCTCGGACATTAATTCCGAGCTATCCGACAAGCTGATGAGATCTGTCGGAAGGATGATTCCTGATTCCGACATTGTCGCAATCGCAGACTACGACAAAGGTGCGATCACACCATATTTCGTCGATATGATAGTGGCAGCGTCCAAAGGTGCTGGAAAGAAGATTATTGCCCAACCAAAGGTACGGCATTACTTGGATCTGAGGGGAGTTGATTATATCAAATCTAATGAGCGAGAAGCAAGCATCGCCACTGGTATCTCCGTTCTGAATGAATCTGGCCTTAGAAACATTGCGACAAATCTCGAAACGCAATTAGAATACAAGGGACTTATTCTTACCCGTGGAGAACAAGGCATAACCGTTTTCGAACAAAATGTCATGAGCACCATACCCCCGCTAATTTCCTCAAATGAATTCGCGCGAGCCGTTGGCCTAAGGGACGCAATGACCTCTGTGATTACTCTCGCACTTGCATCTGGCGCAAATTCGTTCGAATCAGCAGCCTTGAGCAATATTGCGGCTGCGAAAAGGGCTGAGCGAGTCGGGACTTTTGTCGTTAACACTGATGATATCCTTCAGAATCTCATTACTTCGGACAAAGTACTTTCCACAGTCGTCCAGGTTCCAGTCCGACGGTAGATTCAAAAAGTGAGCAAAGTAAACTACCGGTACCTATTTTAGAAGCGAAGCGTGGATTCAAGTCGTGTCTCTAGCCCAGAGCAATAAATCGATACAAGAGCTCAAAGCTATCTCACAGAATACGCGTCGATTGATATTGGAGACGCTAGTAGAGGCGAAATCTGGACATCCAGGGGGCTCGCTTTCGGCAGTTGAGCTTGTTGTCGCATTGTATTACGTGGTTATGAAGCACGATCCAAAAAGACCAACGTGGCCTGATAGAGACAGATTCATCCTCTCCAAAGGGCATGCCGCGCCTTTGCTATATTCGGTTCTTGCCCAGCAAGGATACTTCTCGATCGAGGAGCTTAAAATGTTGCGTAAAATAAACAGCCCTCTTCAGGGACACCCCGACCCGAGAAAGACTCCAGGCATAGAAATGGCTGCAGGGTCGGAAGGGATCGGCCTTTCGGTTGGAATAGGTGAAGCATTAGCGGGCAAAATCGACAATAGGAATTATCGGGTTTACGTCATGATGGGAGATGGCGAAATGCAGGAGGGCCAGATATGGGAAGCCGCGATGTGTGCACCAAAGTACAGATTGGATAACCTTTGCGCAATCGTCGACAGAAACGGCATTCAGCAAGACGGTTTAACCGAACAGATCATGCCAATAGAACCACTAGCATCGAAATGGAAAGCGTTCAATTGGAATGTGCTCCAGGTCGATGGATATAGCTTCGAGCAGATTCTTGACGCTTTCAATGCGGCAAATCGAATGAGAAACAAGCCAACTGTCATTATTGCGCATACGACAAAGGGAAAGGGTGTTGAGTTCATGGAATGGTCTCCGGAATACCACGGCAAAGTTCCGGACAAGAAAGCAATTGAGACCATTGTAAAGGAATGGAAATCAGAGTAATACTCCGTGACACAAGAGCAAATGTATGCAAAGATCGCGCCATCCATTCTTTCCGCAGATCACGGAGACATGACCGCAGAAGCGGTGCGAGCTGAGCAATGGGGAGCCGACTGGTTACATGTTGACATTATGGATGGCAAATTTGCTCCGAATTTGACGTTCGGACCAGGCCTAGTAAAGGCGATCCGCCCTAAAGTTGCTATTCCTCTAGACTGTCATTTGATGCTAGCGGAACCGGAGAAGTACGTTGAACGATTTGTGGAGGCTGGGGCTGACTATGTCAGTGTTCATGCCGAAGCTGTGACACATACCTCTCTTTCTTATATTCAAGACGTCATTAAAAAATATAATCGCAAACTAGGCATTGCGTTCAAGCCAGCGACTCCACTCTCTTCTGTTGACTTGAAAAATTATGATGTCTCAATGATGCTGATAATGTCTGTGAATCCAGGATTTTCAGGCCAAAAGTTTTTGCCAGAAGTCATACCTAAAGTCCGTGAAGCATCCAAGAATTTGTCTGCGAAATCAAACAGACACCTTGAAATTGAGGTTGATGGTGGAGTCGATTTGAGCAATGCGAGATTATTGTGTGAAAACGGAGCAACTGTTCTAGTGGCCGGGAATTCTGTGTTTGCTCAGAGAGATCGCGAAGCTGCATTCAAGGAGTTGAAACGACTGGTTGGCGCAAGTATTTAGTTCTCAAGAAATTGGTAAGATATTGGACAAGCCTAGCAAAGGCTCGATGAGAGACGCTTACGGTGAGGCTCTAGTAAAATTAGGGGCCGAGTTAAAAGACATAGTTGTTGTTGGAGCAGATACCACCGGTTCGATCAAAACATCCATTTTCGGCGCAAAATTTCCGGATAGATTCTTCAACGTGGGTATCGCTGAATCAAACCTTGTTTCCGTCGCCGCGGGCCTCGCAATCGCGGGTAAGATTGCTTTTGCAAGTACCTACGCAGTTTTTGCTCCTGGCAAGTGCGTTGACCAGATAAGAAACGCGATTGCGTATCCCAACGTGAACATGAAGCTCGTTGCCTCTCATGCCGGAATCAGCGTCGGGCCGGATGGAGCTTCTCATCAGGAGCTTGAGGACATCGCCACTATGCGTGTAATTCCTAACATGCACGTCGTTGTTCCATCCGACCCTGGTTCTACGGCTAGGCTAGTGGAAATCCTTGCCCGAAACTACGGACCGTTTTACATGAGGATCGCAAGGCCTGATTGCCCTATTATCTACACACGAGACCAGGCTTCCTCGATAATGCTAGGTCAGTCGATGACTCTTAGAGATGGAAATGATGGAACCATCATAGCCTGCGGTTTACTTGTCTATGAAGCGCTGCTAGCTGCAAGAAAACTAGCTACCGAGCATTCTTTGAATGTTAGAGTTATCGATATGTTATCTATCAAGCCAATTGATCAAGCGGCAATAGTAAAGTCCGCCACTGAAACTGGAATGCTTGTGACTGCGGAAGAGCACAATGTCATTGGAGGTCTCGGTGGTGCAGTCGCAGAAGTCGTAGCGGAGAAATATCCCGTGATCATGCGTCGAGTGGGCACTCAAGACACGTTTGGAGAATCTGGAGAATCAAGGGATCTCATGATAAAATATGGATTAACGTCAGACAATATTTCCGAAAGAATCCTAGAGCTCAAGAATCTTGCTCGCAAGTAAAGGTGCTTTTTTGTGCGTGAAATGATTGAGACATAGACTCCGGTCCTCAATCTCAGTTTAAATTCTTTTTCTCATTTTGTTTTGATACATCATACGAGCTGTGTCTTCTTAGATTTGGAGTCTATATTGAGTACGTCCTAATCATCTGAAGAATATATTCCAAAGCAGTTTCAGAACTAAACTCCCAAACATGGGTGTTCCTGTTGAAAAGCAAGTAGGGAATTGTGAATGTTGAGAGACAAGACCAGTCCTTCTCAAAAGTAAGGAAAGGAGTTAGATCTAATGTTCGGAGCTGAGTTGAAACGTATTGAGTAGTTTCAGTGTACTGTGAGATCGGTAAAATAGTTTCCACCATATAGATTCCGCCTTCCATCCTCACGTGAGACCACACGAAAGGTATAGAGCTAAAAATAGACATCGCATGTCTCGCATTTTCATCTGATATTTCCTTGAAAACGTACGTCTTTGAAATGATCGAATGCTTTAACCAAGCCGCCTTGGTTCCTTCCCACCTAAGGTTGAAGCTTTTGATGAGTCTCTTTCCAAATATGTGTCGATTAAAATGATAGGCGGCATCTCCTATGGCAAGTCCTGATTTTTTCGCAAGTTCAACTGTCTTGACCCATGGATTCAATTCTAGTTCCTTAATCATGATCAAGTCCGAATAATCAAAAGATTCAACCTTACTTTTGAGTGGCATCTCAACTGAAGATGGATCTCCCGTGAGAGAGGAATAGTCTACATCCCATTCTCCTTTGGAATAATCATAGAACTCGGTCCTGAGCATAGAAACCTGTTTCCATAGAATCCTCCTCATTTCGGGGCTTCGAATGATTTTCATTTCTTCCAGTTTGCCGAAAAGCTTAGAGAGTTCCGTAAACTTTCCTTGAGGAATCGTGCATTCGCAATCGAAGATTTGACTATCCATAGCTCTTGCATAAGATCTTAATCCACTAGTCTCGTGAAGAGCTTTGAAGAAGGGCTTGGTATCTTTGATTAAAGGCGCGAGTTTGAAGAAAACCCTGACCCTTTCCAATCCAAGCTTTTCAACATCAGGCACCGCCAGAACGCTGATTCCCTCATCCTTAAGATGCATCATTCTGAATCTTAGTGTCTGGTAGGGAATCACGAGATCCCTCGAAACCTGATTCAAATTACGAGCTCCGTCTAATTCTACAAAAGGCATGATTCTAGCAAGAAAGTCGGCCGCATTATCGCTAGGACGTCTCAATTATTGACGTTCACCCGTTGTACTTTGCCCTCAAACGATTTTGATCTTGTCATACAAAAAATCTAAAGGAAGACTTACTAAATATCGGTTTGGATACACGACGTTAAATCGTAAGCCACTTATTGTGAAATTTGATAAAATCAAAAACTCCCTAATGGGCGACATCTATTTTTCAAACCGTAGATCGCTATATGCATTGGCGCAGAAAAGAATCGAGAAGTCTGCGATAGATCTAACTAAACATATAGCGAACTCTGTTATGCTATCAAGCCACTGTTGCGTTCTGACTTGTATTATCCATCATTGAGATTAAATGTTCACATCATGACAGCTGATTGCTGGCTGACAAGCGGAAGATTGGACCGAATATCGGAATGAGAGGTTTGAACTCTTGAGACAGATACTTACTCCTGTCATGGCAGAGAGGACCTGCCTTCCAAATAATGAAACCATTTGTTTTCAATCGATCAATAGTAGCGGAATCAAAGAATACGATTGGGCCAAAAATGAAAAGTGATCTCGGTCCTCGCGTGAGATCAGGTGTTTGTTTTCGATCTGTGGTTTCTTTTGGTCCAGGCATTTGCCACCTCATCAGGGTTAAGTCGCGCGATCAACGAACATACCAAGAAACTGGATTTTCCATTCGTTTGTTTTCACTTTACAAAAAATAAAACTATTTGCCTTGAGCAATCACCTAGCATCCCGGCAATTGTCTAGAGCCGTTTAAATTGCACGATCCTGCTCATAAGGAAAGAAATATAGCGAGCGAATCTTAGATCCTGAAACAATCAGAACATCTAAAGTGGGTTTTGGCAAAATGAAGATTTTCCTCGATAGTGCAAATCTCGAGTCGATCAAGAAGTATAACGACATGGGTTTAGTCGATGGAATAACCACTAACCCGACCCTGCTCTCAAAGGAGAAAGGGGACCCCGAAGAAATCATGGGAGAAATTGTAAGGATAGTAAAAGGTCCTATAAGTCTTGAAGTCATTAGTACAGACTTCATGGGTATGATGGCTGAGGGTCGACGGCTCGCAAAATTTGGAAAAAATGTCGTCGTAAAGATTCCAATGACGGCTGACGGCCTGAAAGCAGTCCGCGCCCTAAGAGATGAGCAGATTCGAACTAACGTGACTCTGATATTTTCTGCAAACCAGGCTTTGCTCGCTGCGAAAGCAGGAGCTAGCTATGTCAGTCCATTTATTGGAAGATTAGATGACATCGGTGAGATCGGGATGGATGTAGTGGGCGATATTGTAAAAATTTTCCAAAACTACAAGTTCGACTGTCAAGTCCTGGTGGCAAGTATAAGGCACCCATTACATGTAATCGATGCTGCGAAGCTAGGGGCTGATGTTGTCACGCTGCCACCTGATGTTCTGGCGAAAATGATAGCTCATCCTTTGACTGATATTGGTCTGGCTAGGTTCCTTGATGATTGGAAGAAGATATCTAGATCTCCTTCGCCAAAGCTTACTGTTCCAAGATAGACAGCGCGCTGAATCGAAGAATGAAGTTGTTGCAATGAATAACTATTGTGAAAAGGAACAAGCTGTGAGGGGCTTTTTCCTTCGTAGGACTAATGAAGGAACTGTGTGGGAATGCGAATCTTGCCACTTTATGATCTCAGATATGAGCAAGTACAAATCAAATTACAAGGGTCTGCCAGTTCAAGAAATTAGAGCAAGGCAACCAAAAATACTATGACCTGATAATGCGACCTCTCGATAAGCTATTCGCCTACAAGCTAAGGTCCATTGTCTCATTAAGATAAGGCTCGATACTCTGAATTTTGTGGAACTTATCTTTAGTGTCTTCGAGCTTGTAGCTTGAACTCACTTTGATAGGACTCGTTTTCTCCACACACTCGTGTTCTATAATGTCTCCCACATGTACGCAAAGAACTTCGTACCGTAGCTGCTCCTGAGCACCGCAAACGAACACAACCCAATTACTGTCGGGTGCGTCAAGGACAGGAAAACCAGTTTCCGTTGCAAGATTACTGAGTCCCTGAGCTCGAAGCTCGATACCCTTGACATGGCAGGCTGTGCAACGCCACACATCAATGACACCGGTTACTTCGCCATTGTCCCAAAGATTCACGCAAGCGTAGTATCGAAAATCGTGCTCATGTGTTTTGGCGTTGGTCTCTTCTTGTTTAGCTGCCAAGGTTAATTCCGAAATCAACAGTCGCCTGATTTGTTATTTATCCATTGGTGTCAGATATCACCTAAAGACTAGAGATTTTCGACTAGACTAGCAAACTTGATTGTGTAAAGCGCATACGCATCCTCGCGACCCATGCATTCCGAGCAAATTATTAATCCTGGCTTATCGATTTCACCAAGCGGCTCATCGCAGATAAAGCAAAATGACTCGAGCTCGACTGTTTGGTCCAAAGCTCGGGATAAGATAGAAAGGGCACTTGGGACATCCGTCTCGGATGTAATTTTGAAGCCGAATTTCGTGTCATACTTTACTCTTGCCTTCATTAGATCGGAGAAAGTGTCCTTTCCTAGCCTTGGAAGAGAAAACCACTTGCTTGAAGCAATCCTCAATTTGATACGCCGCAGATCCTCGCTAGAATTTTGTCGCGATCTTTAGCATTACTCGTTTTTCTGAATCACTGTATTCATAGCTTCTGAGAAAATTAGACAATTCCTCAGCTCTATTACGAAAGTAAAAGGCGAAATATGGCAAATAGAAAACGGCAAAGGTATCCTTCCCTACATGAAAAGTCCCGGGAAGATCGCTCAAGAATTCCTTTGTCACTCGACCATCATTCCATATTGAAAGTCTAAGATTCCATGGAATACTGGAATCGGTTCGCTTTAGTTTTTTAGAAAGTATTGCAAGGGCGAGATATCGGTCCAAATACCTCAGAAGTCGCCATCTTTGATTCTTGTTGATTTGTCGTATCAGGATGTCGGCCTCTGCGACCATTTTCAAAGACTGTGCCCTTTCCTCGTCCGAAAGATTCTTTGAAGAAACGACGCAGTCGAAAATTGAGCGAACTTTGTCCATTGGCGAAGCATCATATTGCCTCAGCTTTTGCACCGCTTCTTCTAGCGAAACGGAACTCAAGATAGCGTCTAATGCAGAAGCATCGCTGAAGAACTGTTTGTCAATTTGAAAATTTATCAGATTGTCTCCAAGAATGGTTTGAAGCATATTCAGAGCGAATCTAACGTCACCTTTACAACTCGATGAAATCTGTCTGAGTGCTTTTTCAGAAGCGGGAATCCCTTCTCTTTTTGCAACTGATTTCAAGAAAATGAGGATCAAATCTTCGTCGACCGGGCCAAAGCGAATCATCTGGGATTTTTGAGTCAGTTTTCGAAGCTTCGGATCATCCTCCACATTTGCAGCCATTGCAACAGGAATCGTGGCATTCTCGATAAACGCGAGTATGAATTCAATGCCCGCATAATCCGCTCTACCCGAGAGACCATCGACCTCGTCGAGAAAAATCATCATTTTTTCTTCCTCCCCATAGAGAGAGGTATTCTGAAGCGCTCCGGACAAAGCGCCAGTCAGCTTTGTCTTTGTTCTAACATCGCTCGCGTTATACTCAACTATTGAATATCCAAGCTCTGAAGCTGTTGCATACACAGATGTGGATTTGCCTACACCGGGGGGTCCGGTCAACAGTACCGCCTTGGATCCTATCTTCCAATTTTTCAGCCATTTCATTAGCTGTAGGCGTTGTTGTTCGTTTCCAATCAGCAAGGCAATCTGTTTTGGGCGAACTTTTTCTGAAAGCATCATATTGAAAATCGTCTTTTCCTAAACCAAATAATTCCAACAAGTAGGAGTGAGAATTGTGCTCTCTTTACGAATTTAGGCTTTGCTTCGAGCAAGCGGGCTAGGCGGACAGTCCGGCTACGAGATATGCCATTAAACCGAGCATCATTCCTCCCAGGGCGATCTTTTTGAGTCTACGAGAGTCTGATTCTAATTTGCTTCGTAATGTCTCGGCCGCGAGGTAGCAAAACACACCGTCAGTAATGAGGACAAGTACGGAATATACCAACAGTCCCTTTCCTAGAACGCCAGCTAGAATAGGGAATGAGCTTGATACCACAGCCAAAATGAATAACACCGCCGCCGCGACTTTTGCTTTCTCGACTCCGTAAGAGATAGCAATGGATTTTATGTTTCTGATCTTGTCTCCCGCAATATCAGAGATACCTTTCAACACCTCTCTCCCCAACCCCGCAATAAAAGAAGTTAGGGCAAGTAGATACGCGAGATTAACAGCGTAGTTTCCAAGTGCTATCGAACCAAAAATGTAAGGAATAGCCAGTGACAGTGCGACCAGTGAGTTGCCTCCCAGACCCAACTTCTTTCCATGGTAATTGTAGTACCATCCTATGAAAGCAAATATCACGGCTATTCCTAAATTCAAAGAACCTATCAAAGAGCTAGAAGCCAGACCAATAACTAGAAACGGAATCGAGTAGAGCTTTGCAGCTCTTAGACTGATCCGCCCGCTCGCAACCGACTTGGTCGGTTGGTTAACTCTATCGACCGCATAGTCGTAAACGTCGTTGGTTACCATTGAAAAAGCTGAAATTGAAAACCCTGTGATGAAACCGAGCAGAGAGGTCCAACTCTCGAGGTTCGAGAACTGATGACCGGGTAGGGAGGAGACTGCAATACCCACAATTACAGCCAGCCCAACCATGATCGAGTTCGCTGGGCGGATAAGAAAGAGCCAATCTTTAACTGATGATTTGCCTTTGCTATGCTCTAGCGCTGACATAACAGTTTTGATACGTTTACGCTATCTGCTAGAAAAGGCTTGACAGAACACCCTAACTCCTGCGCGGGGCCAAAGCCTGGAATTCTTTTTGGGCTTCCTCGATATCTTTGTGAGTATCTATAGATCGCCACAACACGTCAATGTATTTCTCGACTCTGATCTTGTTGTCCATAGCCAAACTTGGAAGCGTGACCTCTTCTAAACTCCCCTTGTCGGGCAACATATCCAGCACAGAAGTTGAGAGGCAGTAGATCCCTGCGTTGATCCAATATTCGCTCAGCGTCGGCTTTTCGCGAAAACCTTTCGCGCGACCGTTGTCAATTTCGATAATACCATAAGGACTGCGAAGGGGAACAGCGGCGATCGAGCACAGAGCATCACCTTCAGGCTTAACCAAATGAGTAAGTTTCATTGGATCAAGATTTGTTAGGACATCGCCGTTCATTGCAATGAAGCTGTCTCCTGAAATGAGGGCTCTCGCATTTTTCAAAGCACCGCCGGTTCCTAGAGGTTCCTCCTCTACAGCAAAACCTACCCTTACGCCAAACTTTTGCCCGCTTCCAATATGATCTATAACTGATCCTTTCAGGTATCCTGCGCAGATGATTATTTCCTTGACATTATAGTTCTTTAGCCAATTGACTTGCCATTCCAAAATTGGGACTCCTGATATTTCAACCATCGGTTTTGGTCTATCGTCCGTGAGAGGCTTCAGTCTCTTTCCAAAGCCTCCGGCAAGAATAACGGCCTTCATCTATGAAAAATCAGTCCACTCATCAATAAGGAGTGCCGATTCTTTTGAGGAATTGTGCATATAAGGAATTAAGTCCGGACTACAGAAATCCGCGCTCTACTGGGGACGAATTGGGCGCCACTTTCCGACCTTGTAGTAAATGACTTCTCCTCTTCGCTCAACCACTGCTACGACTGCTTCTTTGCCCATAGTAGACATCTGATCAATATTCTTCTTTAGCTCAGCCATACTCATGGTTTTTCCTTCATTTAGTCCAAAAACAATGTATTTCGCTGCTTTCGCGCCAAAATCTCCCCTCTCGTAGACGCGAAAGTCAATAGGGAATCCAAAGCCTTCTCTTACAACATATCCTCTTGTTCGAAGGTCTCTAAAAATAAGGAATCTAGCCCAAGAATCATTGTCTCGCTTTGAAGCGAAGCTGACGTATTTTTCAAAGGGTATTTGCTTGTCGTCCATGCTAAGCTTGAGTTTCTTTGTATACATGAGATAAAGTACTTCGTAATCTCGAAGAAAAAACTGGCCGTCTTCTTTCACCCCAAACCCCTTGGTTTCAAGGAGGCCAGCATCTTCGTTCTTAGCTAGAACGACGCGTTTCGTCTTCCTAGAATATAGTGCAGGAAAAATTTGTTCGATTTCCTCTTGTCTGTCTTCAGCTTTCGACAGTTCTAGATTCGATGATCTCATTTCTTCAGAGGACAAAATATCGCCCGAAATCTGTTTCAAGCTGATCGTAACCTACCTCGTTTATAAACGGATTAGATGTACACGTGAAATCTGAAGGAGATGGTTCCTCATTAATTTCGGAAAAGTAAACTTCTTTGTTCAGCGAACGATCAATTGGAATGATAAGACGGATTGTGTCACACTCATAGATCAAACACTTCTTCCACAAAAGTTTCGGTTTATCCAATGCAGTACTGTGAGTGCACTTGTTCGCGCCATCAAGACAATGCAAGTTAGAGGAGCTCCAGCGATCGGAGTTGCGGGAGCTATGGGAATAGCCCTTGCTGTTCAAAAGGCGTCCAAAACCGCTAAAACTAAACGCGAGCTCATGAACAAAATAAACAAGGACGCTAGGTCTCTTGAACATGCAAGGCCTACTGCGGTAAATCTAGCTTGGGGAGTAAAGGAAGCGACCAATTTCTTGAGGCAGTTGCCTGACGACATCGATCCTCGATATGCGGCGAAAAGAGAAATTGAGTTTGTTAAGAGCCTCGCTGATAAAGATGTGAGTGTAAACAAAGAGCTCTCTAAGATCGGGCAAGCGCTTATCCATAACAACGCTAGTATCCTGACTCACTGTAAGTGAGTTGCAGATTCGTTCTGCGCTCAGCAGATTGCAGGAGCATTAGCTACTGTTGGATACGGCACTGCCCTGGGAGTCCTTAGAGCTGCAAAGGAAAAAGGCAAGAAGGTAAAAGTGTTCGCGACAGAATCACGACCAGTTTTACAAGGAGCGAGACTTACTACATTTGAGCTAAAAACGGATGGATTCGACGTGACATTACTTCCTGATACTGCGGTTGGGCTGGCAATGCAAAGAGGATTGGTTGACGGAGTAATCGTCGGGGCAGACAGGATAACAAAAGACGGCCACGTGTTCAACAAGGTCGGAACATACCAAATAGCTACTCTTGCAAAGAAGCATCATGTGCCTTTCTATGTTGCAGCACCTCTCTCTAGTTTTGATTTTGTAACCAGCTGGAAAAAAGTGAAGATTGAGGTACGTTCGGAGGATGAGGTCAGGAGGATCGGGGAAAAGCAGCTTGCCCCAGATGACATTCTTGTCTTTAATCCTGCTTTCGATATCACTCCCCCGAATTTGGTAAACGCGATCATTTGCGAAGCGGGAATATTGCGCAAACCTTATGCCCCAAAGATTAGTAAGATTGGAGAATCGATTGGTCAATCTTAGGATGAGAATTTGAGTGGGGTAAGTTATTAGAGTAAGCGTATTTCGAAATTGTCTGCATGAAGGGCCCGTAGCCTAGCATGGAGCTAACATGGACTGGCTATCCTACCTGCGTGTACTTGGTCTCGATTTGGATCTTGATCAGCGTAAATCAGGGCATCGAGTTTCGCTTTTCAAGCAAAACATGCAAGCCTTCGGAGCCGGGGGTCGTGGGTTCAAATCCCACCGGGCCCGTTTATTTCTCCCAAAGAATTCCATATTTCTGAAATTGCTCTAATGCATTACTGCCCTGATAGATACGTTCGTGCCCCAGATACAAGAAAACGGGAATCTGAAGCTAGCGATACAAATCTGAAGCCAAGTTCCTGGAACTTTTTTGCTTCATCCACAGTTGCAGCCAGCGTGCCTGCAATTTTGCCGTGGTCATTACAAGATTTGACTACCTTTTGCATAGCTTCAATCACTTTGGGATTGGAACGATCAGTTCCTAGACCTAAAGAGATGGTCAGATCTGTAGGCCCTACAAACCCCACATCTATTCTTTTAGTTGCTAGAATTTCATCGACATTTGAAAGGGCCTCTTTCGTTTCAATTTGAACACATATCAATAGCTCACGATTTGCTGTACCATAGTACTCTGTCAAGTTGAGTCCATATCTAGCAGCACGTCCGGGACCTGCTCCTCTCACTCCGTCTGGTGGATACATCGCAAATTTCACTAATCTTTCAGCCTCCTCGGCAGAGTTTACGAGCGGTGCAAGCAGTCCTTCACTTCCAACATCTAGTGCTCTCTTCACCAAGTATTGGTCAATCTGACCTATTCTAACTATTGGCGAAACGTTGCTTCCTTCAAGAGCTTGCATCATTGCTTTGAGGTCAAAGGTCGAAAGATACGAATGCTCCGTATCGAAAACGAACCAGTCGAAACCAAGATGCTTTAGAATATCTGCTACATCAGTATTACCGATTGTTAAAAAAGTTCCAAGACAGGTCTTGCCTGAATACAGTTTCTCTCTTACCATGTTTTTCAAAATGTTTCTGGCAAACGCTCTGAAAGTTCTAGCATTAATAAGCTACTCAGAGATCAAACGAAGGCAATGGTGCATAGGTCACGCCCGGCCAAAAAGTTTCCTCAATATCGAATCGTGTATCTCATCTTTCGATATATGGAGGAGCCTAGTGTCACTCTGATTTTTTTCTCAAGGATTAACTAGATTCATATTAGGTTTGACCGAACCATCTTATCACGGATGGAAGACAAAGAAAAATGTCAAATTGCACAAACTGTGGAAACTCTCTAGGCGCATCGGACTTGCGATGCGGTCGTTGCGGAGCCATGGTCCCGAATCAATCACAAGGCCAGAGAAGGTCTGGATATACTTCGACTCAGCAAATTGCATATCCTAAAGAGATGCATCATGGGTCTAGGTCGTTCCAAGTCCCTATTCTCACTGCGCTTTCTTTGATTGCCGGTATCGAATCGCTCCTCTACGTGGGAAAACTAAACTACAATCCAAAATTCACCCAACTCAATCAAGTGGCTTCAGTCGCTGGGTCCATCTCGGCATACATGCCATATATCGTCGGGCTAGCCGGAGTGATTGCCTTGGTAGCTTCATTCGGATATCTGAAACATATGTCATGGGCATGGAAAATCGGGGTCCTCTCAGCTGTTCTAAGCATACTCACTATAACGGCGCCGAACCTAATCGGGTTTCTATTGGGTGTCGTATGCATCGGGCTGCTCTTCACGCCTTCGATAAGATCAGCTTTCAGACACTAAGCAACCAAAAACAGAAAAGTCGTCCTGGGGAAATATTTCTCAGGACGCTCTTTGTTTTTTTTTCTTGCTGAACAAAAAGACCTTTTTTTGCAATCCTCGGGATTTTAGATAGAATTTCATCAGTATCCTAACGAGAATGTCTACTAAATTTGTCAGAAGATGCGAGGTGCGGTACACACACTCGTAACGGGTGTGTATTTGATAACTATGGCTTTAGTCCAGTGCCCTAAACTCTGAATAGGCTATTGTTTTCGCGTTTCCTGCTCCTTCACTTTGGCTTCGAGAATTGTGACTCTCTGTGTAAGGTTTACGAGCTCTCGCAGTCCCGCAATCTCGGAGGATAGGCGTTTGTCCATTTCATCGATTTTCGTATTCGTGCCTTCTATCTTTGTGTTCAAAGAATCGATTCTTGCATTGACAGCTTTGAGCTCCCCCTTGATTTCGCTGAGCTCTGGGAGTAAGATCCTCTGAAGCCAGCCTGGAGCTTTTTCCGCAGCGGTCTTCATTTTTAGGCCGCCCATTGCCCCGTGGCAGGATCTCTCGGATGCGGATTTTTCTTCATGCGACGACTTTGTCTCATTCGCCATTTTTTCGATGTCAGCA
>JARCRS010000129.1 GCA_029850555.1 archaeon
GCCTCGCCCGCATGGCCGACTCCCTCTGTCATAAGTGATTGAC
Organism: archaeon; assembly: GCA_029850555.1. Taxonomy (GTDB): domain Archaea; phylum Thermoproteota; class Nitrososphaeria; order Nitrososphaerales; family CADDZS01; genus JASHOD01. The sequence goes on from JARCRS010000129.1 coordinate 44, forward strand.
CAGGGCCAGAGGTCGCGACCATCACCCGTGCTCCAGCGTACGCGGCACCAATTCCCATGTTTATCACAGCTAATTCATCCTCTGCTTGTTTTACAACACCTCCAAGCTTCGGAAGCCTAGGGCTAAGCCATTCCATGATGTCAGTCGCTGGGGTAATTGGATAACCAACGAAGAACCTACCTCCACCTACCAAAAATCCGTATGCCGTCGCCTCGTTTCCAGTCGCGAGAATTTTTGCACTTTTCTCGTTCTTGGGAATTCTATAAAGCGAATGTGGAATATTCTGATTGGCATAGTCGAATCCGAGCGTAAGGGCTAGTAAATTAGCTTCGAGTGCTTCTTTCCCTCTTCTCTCATATCTCGATCTCAAAACAGTAACAAGAAGATCATCTTCAAGTCCTAACAATCTTCCCAAAATGGCAAACGCGATTGTGTTCTTGAAAATATTACGTCTGAGTTTTGATGCTGCAATGTTGCCGAGAGGGGCACTAAAGACACGTAGGCCCGCATCTCTATATTTCTCCGACAAACCTCCCTTTGAGCTATCGAATATAACACATGCGTTTGATCCAAGTTCTGTCATCCCAGTCTGAACAGCCTCTTCGTCGAACGCGACAAGAACATCAATCTGATCTCCCGTCGAATAGATTGGCTTAGTACTTGCCCTAATTACCCCATCCGCATGTCCTCCCCGAATCCTGGAAAGTACATTCCGAGCATCGTAGATGTTTAGACCCATATTTCTGAAACAACTCCCGAGCAAATTGACTACGGTCAGTGTCCCATCGCCTCCCTGGCCTCCAATCATGATGCAAAGATCCTGCCTCAGTTCGGCTTCGAAAGGTCTTTGCTCTTCCACAGTTGTAGCCATGATGTCAAACCTCAATATCTGCAAAGATTCCCCGATTCTAGAAGGAAATTGGTCGCGGAATCTCTTTTGCATTTCCTTAACTGTTCATGTCATTATATAAGCATGACTTTGCAAAAAACTAATGTTTTCTTGCAAATTCTATAACAGAAATTATAATTCTTTCATTATTAAGTTGCGCATGATTAAAGGAGGGTCGAGAGATCGGATACTTTCAGGTGTTTTTTTCAAACCGTGACTTTTTAATTTGATGCTTTCTAAAATCCTTGTGAGGATGTATTCCATTGTCTCAGCTGCTTTTGAAACCAGAACTCGTTATCGGTGGCGAACACCGAATGTCCTCTGACGGATCTACTTTTGAAGTAAGAAATCCTGCGACGAAAGAACTCTTGGCGAATGTTCCCAAAGGGACCTCTGATGACGTAAAGGCTGCTATTGATTTTGCGCAAAGTGTTTATTCAAACTGGAGCGAAACTCCAGCTCCACAAAGAGCTGAGATTCTGTACAGAGTAGGCGAAATTATCAGAAAAGAGCAGAACGAGCTTGCTGAAATATTGACATTAGAAGAGGGAAAAGCTTTCCCAGAAGCTCTCGCTGAAATCGTCGAGGGCTATGACACGGTGATGTACATTGCTGCCGATGGCAGGCGAATGTGGTCTTACGTTTCACCAAGCGAACAGAAAGACAAAGCCTGCATGGTGATACGAAGGCCATTGGGTATTGTGGGAGTAATAACTCCGTGGAATTTTCCGTTCTCGATTCCACTATGGAAGATTCCGCCGGCTTTGATTGCAGGCAATACTGTTGTGTTCAAACCTGCGTCGAACACACCTCTAATTGCAATGAAGATCGTCGAGATTTTCGAGAGAGCTGGTCTCCCCAAAGGAGTTCTGAATTTTGTCACAGGGCCCGGTTCTCAAGTTGGAGAAGCAATGCTGAACGATAAACGTCTCAAAATGATATCGTTTACAGGTGAATCAATAACTGGTCATAAAATCGCCGAGGCAAATGCCATTTTTTTGCGCAAGCAGATCCTTGAACTGGGAGGCAAGAATCCGATAATTGTAGCGAATGATGCTGATCTCGATGTGGCTGTTCCTGCGATTCTCTACGCTTCTTATAGCAACTGTGGTCAAAAATGCACTGCAGGGTCGAGAATTATAGTTGAGGAGAAAATACACGACAAATTCGTAGAACGATTTGTCAAAGGGGCCGATGCGCTAGCAGTCGGGAACGGCATGAATCCTGGTGTCCAGATTGGCCCTTTGATCACGGAAGAAGCTAGAGCGAAAATCGAAAAATATGTTGATATCGGTAAAAAAGAAGGTGCCAAAATGTTATGCGGTGGTTCGCGATACGACGACAACGAGAGAAGCAAAGGGCATTTTTTCAAACCAACAGTATTTGTGGACGCGGCAAACGATATGCGAATCTCCCAAGACGAAATCTTCGGACCGGTAGCCTGTGTGATAAAAGCGAGGAATGTGGATGAGGCCATTGAGATTGCAAACGACACGCGATACGGGTTAAGCTCCGCAATCTACACAAGAGATCTCAAGAACGCTTTCAAAAGTCTATCAAAAATTGAGTCCGGTATTGGCTATGTGAATCAAGGCACGACTGGTGCAGAAGTTCACCTTCCCTTTGGGGGAGTAAAGGATTCGGGTTTCGGACGCGAAGCAGGCGAGATCGCAATAGAAAACTACACAGAGAAGAAGGCCGTCTTTATTGATTATTCATACGAAAGGAGGCCATGGTACTTCGGCGAATCTGGTTGACCTTTTTACGGAATAAACCCCCGTGTTTCGATAGTAGGCTTAAATATTCCTTATGGCATATTTTGCTCTGAGTGGCTCTATGAGACCTAACGGGAATGACCTGAATTGCAAACCCCATATGAGATAGCAGCAAAATCGGTTATTCCGGCTATTCGTGGAATCGTTGCAAGATCGCTCATTGAGCGCAATATGAGACAGTCGGATATTGCGGAATCATTAGGAATAACGCAGCCTGCTGTATCAAAGTATTTTTCAGAGAAGAGGGGCAAAGCGATCGACTTTGCGAAACGAGAAGACGTCAAGAAAATGGCAGAAGTTATTTCCGAGGGAATCGCAACACACAAACTAAATAATGTCGAGGTTACTAACTTGATCAAAGAGATCTGTGACTATGTGATGCGATCTGGATACATGTGCGAGCTGCACTACGAGATTGATCCTGAGATCAAGGATTTGAATTGCAAGATCTGCATGGAACCAGCTGCCTCAGTAAGCTAACCGTTATTTGTACTCGAGTTCATTCAGTCAACATCTCTCAAGACAAAAATTACTTCACTATGACATTCTGTTTGGCACAGCGCAGGTTATCATTTATGTGGTACCGCAAGAATTCTTCAAATCGCACTCTTTATCTTTGTGATGATGATCTTCGCGATCATTTCTTTCTCCTCGGTCTAGGGATGTGGAGGCGTTTTGAACAGTTCCGGTACATTACTGATACCAGCGTAATCTAGGCGATCACAGTACTACTCCAATCAGTCCTAAGTACAATCCTCTACGAACTAATAGAATGATTCTAAAAGAAAAAGAAAATATTACTTTCGAGATCCTTTCGGATGACTCGTCTGGGCTCTTTTTGTTTCTTCTTTACTTTTATCGGAATCGTGGGCTGTCTTTTTCTTCCTATTCTCTGAAACTAGAGCCCCTACTCTTCCTTCATAATCGGTCAAGACTGAGTCAAATACGACCAGTGCTTCTGCAGCGGAGCTGTGGGGGCTGAAGTAAGAATGAACCTCTCCCGGTCCTCCACTCTTCGTCGACATGTAGTAGACATGATCGCTTTGCTGGAGGAGTCTCCAAATATCAGTTACTTCTTTCCTACTCACTTCCCTGACGTATGGCTCCAAAGCAGCCATGCGATCAAATGATATCCGTTGCATTGGGTTCTGAAGCCATGCAGAAGCGTCTTTTTCAACGTCTGCCCAAGAGATGGTCTTCTGTTCGGGGACTGAGATTATCCCAAGCGGAGCAAGGTTGCGAACTATCTCTCGGGGGGTTGCCCAAGTAAGATCTTTTAGTTTTGAAACCTCCACTGGAAGTGCCTTTAGAAATTCAAAAATTCCGGTTTCTACCCAATGATGCTCTCCGAAGGTTTCAATATCCATTGCGAGGAGGATCATATCGCCTGGGGTCGAAGTCAGCCAGTTAGCGTATTTGTCCGCAGTTAGAGGATATTCCACCCAGCTTTTCTGGGAAAACCGGAAACCAATGTCATCTGTCAGCTTGTAGTGTCTGAGAAGAAGTCTAAGATTTTGAGTTCCCATCGCGGAATAAAGAAAGGTAGGAGATCTCCAACCAAGAATTGATTCGACGCCCTCTGAGAGAATGCCCTCGAATCCAAGAGACTCTACGACTTTCGCAATAGTGTCGTTGTAAATGAATTCCGTGTTTTCAAATATCTTAGTTTCAGCGCCTAGGCTGGACTTTACGATGGATTGGTGCTCCCTGACTTGTTCGACAAATTCGCGCTTGTCTCCTGGAAAAAGGCTCGCAAGTGAATGATAGTATGTATTTCCCAGAATGTCCACCTTACCTGTTCTGATCAGGCTCTTCATCATTTCGATGAGTTCTGGTTCGTATCGGATTGCCTGCTCAAGATAGGGACCGCTTACACCAAAGCTAACTTTGAAAGGTCTTTCCCAATCTTTTGTTGTTTCAATCATCGAAGATAGGGCGGAAAATGTCGGGTAGTAGCACTTCCTTGCGACCTTTCGAAATACCTCCTCATTCAACTTTTTGTCGAAGTATCTGTCCGTTATGGAGAGGCCTTCAGCTATCCTCGGGAGTCTCTCAAAAGGAAAAGATTGACTCAGCCTTATCGGCTGGTGTATCTCTAGCACCATCGAAAGATAAGTCAATTCGAAAAGTCAACACCTTCTTTTCTTTAGAAATGCAATCATTGAAAACAAGCTAATAAGAGGAGCGCTTTCTTTCTTTGTACTAAACTCTCGTTATCTCTATTAATCTCTTCTCGTTTTTGATTCAAAAAGGTGTGCTTTCATGAAATTAGCTGTTTTCGTTTGGGAATTTCCCCCGAGGATCGTGGGAGGTCTGGGCACATATATCTCAGAGATTGCGCCTCGATTTGTCAAGATGGGAAGCGATGTAACGATCTTCACGCTGAACGATGGTACGCTTGAGGAGCATGAAGTGCAAAACGGAATAGATGTTTACCGGCCGAAGATCCTAAATTCTGAGGATGTAGTTCCAACCGTGATTGCCGAAGATGTCAGAAGATGGGGCACCGGGATAAGGTTCTTCGCTGACCTTACGATGAGCAACATTTTGTCTGCAGATCGGTTGGTCAATCAACTCGCGCGAAAGGAACATCGAGATTTCGATGCTATAGTGGTCCACGATTGGCTCTCCATCATGGGAGGAATGATAGGCAAGCGAGAACTTGACCGGCCTCTGATCTTTCATCTACATTCGACGGAAAAAGGCCGAAGTCTCGGTGAGGGCTCAAAGACAGTTAGGGACTTGGAATATACCGGAGGGCAGAGAGCCGATCATGTGGTTACAGTATCATATTCGATGCGCGATGAGCTTATCTCGCAGGGTTTCACCCAAGGGAAGATCAATGTCGTTTACAATGGCGTTGATTCTCAAAAATACAACCCAGAGGCAGTTCCCAAGAAAAAGGTCGATGAAATAAGAACGAGGTACGGAATAGGACCAAATGAATTCATGATTTTGTTTATTGGCAGAATCGTAGTCGTCAAGGGGGTTGATAGACTTGTTCAAGCGATGAGTTCTGTAAGAAAGACAATTCCTAATGCAAAGCTCGTTATTGTCGGCACGTCAGACATGCAGTATAGCATCGAAGAGCTTGTGAAAACTCTCGGACTCGAAGATCGAGTTAAGTTACGTTTTGAATGGATCCCCGAAGAAGAGAGAATCGCACATTATGCTGCTGCGGATCTCTGTGTTTTTCCCAGTCTCTACGAACCGTTCGGGATCGTAGCGCTAGAAGCGATGAGCATGTCAAAACCGGTCGTAGTGGGGGCTAGCCCTGGTTCTGGAATGAGAGAATTCGTAGTTCCTAACGGATCAGAGCAGTGCGGGATTCACATCAATCCTTACGAACCAAATGACATTGCGTGGGGCATAACAAGCGCTCTCGAAAATATTGAAAGAGCAAAACAAATGGGAATCAATGGAAGGCGCCTAGTCATGGAAACTTATAACTGGGATTCGGTTGCGGCCGGAACTTTGAGATTATACGAAGATCTTCTGCGTAAAGGAAAACGCTAGAGCTAAGAGGGCCGAATGCTAGATTTTTCTTCGGATTCTCGCTTCTAAGAAAAGGATAAGACTAAAGCAAAGACAGAGTTGAGCCGTTAGAGACGTGCCTGAACTAAGAAAGGACTACTTTACCAATCGGCTAGTTCTTGTTTCGCCCGAGAGAACGAGACGGCCCTCGGATTTTATTAGGAAAGAAGGCGATCCTCTAACTTTGCCCGCAAATGATTGCCCCTTTTGCCCCGGAAATGAGATTATGACTCCTGCTGCAGAGCTAGTGCTCGTTTCTAGAGGCGATACCCTTCTCAAATTAGCTGATTCAGAAAATGATCGTGTCGAAGGCTGGAGCGTTCGCTTTTTCCCAAACAAATTTCCAGCCGTTTCCCCAGATTCAGAAGCAAAATATTCTGACGCTCCAATTCAAGGAGAACCAGCATTCGGTTACCATCATGTGATGATTGTCACTCCCCATCATGAAGCAACGTACTTTGATTTGCCAGTCGGACAATGGATAGATGTTCTAGCCACGATTCAAGATCGAGTTAGGTACTTGTATTCTAAAAAAACCGTAAGCTACGTGTCAGTTTTTGTAAATAGTGGAAGTGAGGCCGGGGCTTCATTTTCTCATCCTCATCTTCAAACACTCACTCTTACTAAACTCCCTCCGCTTATCGAAGAGGAAGCAGAAACAATGCACTTGGAGATGGTAGAATTAAGTCAGTGTTCCATGTGCAGGGTTTTGCAGCTAGAAACCAACGGACCAAGAAAAATACTTCAAACCGACAACTTCGTTGCCTTTGCTCCCTGGGCTTCAACAAACGCTTATGAGTTTTGGATTTTTCCAAAAAGGCACGAAACTTCCTTCCTTAAGGTGTCACAAAAAGAGATCAATGATCTCGCAACAATTCTAAGAGCAACACTCGGAGCCCTGGGAGCGGCCCTGTCGAAACCGGCTTTCAACCTAGCATTTCACATTTCTTCCGAGAAAAAGACAACCAAGCAGATTCACTGGCACCTTGAAATCTATCCACAGGTTGTCAAATGGGCTGGATTGGAAAAAGGAAGTGGTGTTTACATAAATCCCGTCTCACCCGAAAGCGCGGCGGAGGTTCTTGGTGCCGCCGCTCGGAGGGAATTGGCTGAGATTATCGGAATCAGCTGAATCTAGAAAGCGCTCTAAATAATCCGGCTTTTGTCAGATACAGCTTTCCGTCAGTCTTTTTGACATATCCCGACAATACCAATTTCCCTATGTCATCGTCCAGCACTCTGTTCTTTAATGAGTCTGAATTGACCAGAAGCTCCTTAGTCACTGCCTTGTTCTCATCTATCGCTCCAAGATTTGAGAGCGTTGTTATAATTTCTTCACTCATTCGAATGGTATCAACTCTTTTGCCTATCAGTATTTTTTGTTGTTGTTTCTTACTCTCATCTCTTGCCGAGCCTATAAATTGTATGGATTTTCTCTTTTATGTGACTTATTCTAAAAACGCTTTCTTGTAACATTCTAGTGTAAGAGCTGCAACGGCGTCCCAAGTATATTGCTTTGAAAGCTCCTTTGTTCCATTTTCGACCAAACGCTGAGTGTTCTCAGGATCAGAGAGTATTCTCGAGATCCCCCAGGATATCGAGGCCGGATCCTTGGGATAGGCTAGGATCCCGTTATATTCGTGCTTCACTATTTCTGCAAGTCCATCAACGTTACTAGCAACTATTGGAACTCGGGCAGCCATCGCTTCGAGTGCTACTACTCCAAAGGGCTCGTAAACTGATGGAATGACCATCACGTCAGCAGACATCATCAAGTCCACGACTTCGGTATCAGGAATAAAGCCAGTAAACCTAACTCTCCATCCTTCTCCTGTAGTCTGAGCTACGTACTCAAGCTCTCCTCGCATGTATCCGTCTCCTACAATAACGAGCTTTGCGTTGTAGTACTTCGCAAGCGAGGGAATCGAGCGTATCAAATACTCACAGCCTTTCTGATGAGTAAGTCTTCCCACAAAGAGGACCAATTTATCAGATCTTGAAATTCCAAATCTTTCTCTCACCTGGTCTTTATTTGGATGGGCACTCAAGAATTTCGATGCGTCAAGTCCAATTGGGACGACCCATATCTTCTGATCAGGTACCTTGTACTTCCATTTCGTATCGCTTTTCATTGCGTTGCTGCAAACTATGACCAGTGAAGATTCGTAAGTTAACCACCACTCGAAGCTTTCGATCATCCGTCCTTCGGGGGAAGTCACGCCACCGGCCCGTTTGTATTCCAAGGAATGAAGAGTAGAGATCATCGTGCATCCAAAGAAATTCTTTGACTCTGCGGTTGATGGAAGTACAAGCCAATCATGCGCATGGACAATATCGAAATGCCCGACCTCCCTTCCAAGAAGACCGGCTCTTTTTGCAAAATAGTGGTTCATTAGGAGAACCCAAGAATGAAAGTTCGGAGCCGGAGAAGATATCTCTACCCTATGGACAAAGACGCCATCATCATTTTGCTCGGCTGGAGAACCAGGCATTTCGTTTGTGATCACATGAACTTCCGCGCCTTGTTTTACAAGTGCCTTCGAGAGGCCCTCTACAACTCTTGCAATCCCCCCAATGATTCTGGGTGGATACTCCCAAGTGAACATCAGTATTCTGAGTGGTTTCAGTCTTGCGGCAAATTGATTGCCAACAACTGAAGTTGCCCCGACGCCTCCCTTCTCCGAAGGTAAATCGGTTGGATTTAGATTTTCATGTAACAAATCGATCTAACTACTTTTTGGTGTGTGAAAATTGCAAAATTCTATGTCGAGTCTGTCGCGCCAACTATCTCCGAGACCTTATTTTGAAATTCGCGGAGAATATTCGTTGCGACCTGGGCGTTGGTCGATTCAGCTACGATCTCGAAGACAGGCTCATCAGAGCTTGGGTTAATCAGGACCCAACCACCATTCACTAGAAGCTTTATTCCCTCAAGCGTCTCTACACGGCTATCTGGGTAGTCAGTTGCCAACCGTCTCATGATTCTTCCCCGCTCGTTCCACGGAACAAGCACCACTCCTCTGACTAATCTTGGCTGGTAAACGTCCTTTCTGATCTTGGATATTCTTGAGCCTGTTCTCGCTATGTGTTCGACGACCTTCCCCGCCGCGAGGAGTCCATCTGGGAAAGGAAGGTCTTTCGATAGGACAAACTCTCCGGCGTCATTTCCCGAGAATGTGGCATCTCCCGAGCCTACCACCTCCATAAGAGCTCTTGGATCTGTTTTGACCCGCCTTACCTTTTGTTGATGTCTTTCAGCAATTGTTTCTACCAGGCCGGATGAGCTAACTGGCACTGCAACAGTACCTGGATTGATCCCGAGCATGATCTCGGTCATTAATGCCAGCGATTCGTCTCCACTCAACATGGCCCCTGTTTCGTCGACAATCCGAAGAGTGTCTCCTCCGCCTGCAAATCGAAATCCCGCTGTTGCCCCAACGGCAACAACAATATCTTTCAAATTTGAAGGTGAATTTGATATGGTCGCCGTCGTCGAGTAGGTCCCGCCGGCTGCATTGAGGCTGATCACCTCGCAGCCTAGACGTGTCAAAATGTTTGGGACAGTCATCGAAGCGGGACCGAGAGACGAGTCCACAACTATTCTTGGCTTTGCTTCAAGTATTGGTTTTGAGTCGATGTTCCTCATTATAGTCTCCTCGTAGAACTCTGAGACTTGCGGTAGATTCAAAATGTCCGAAAGCTCTTCGTATGCTGATCTGTGAATTTCCTCTTTGAAAAGAACATTCTCGACCTTGCGCTGAGAATCCACTGAAATATTGTAGCCCTTGCCATCAAAGAATTGAATCAGGGTGTACTCAGGCTCAGATGGGCTCGAGCTGAAGTATACACCTCCGTCAAGACCATTTGTGACTATTCCTAGACGAGTCATTGCAATTGGCGCAGCTCTGAGGTTATACACTGTACACCCGGTTGAAAGTAGACCTGCAATGAATGATCGCTTTAACATTCGAGATGATCTTAAGGTATCTCTAGCGGCAGCAATCTTCCCCTTTGCGCCCGCGTATGTTCCAAAAGCTGCTCCAAGCTTAGCGGTTGTCTCGGGAGTAATCTCGATGTTCGCAAGACCCACGACCCCTCTGCTACCGAAAAGTTTTCTTTGCCAAGACATTCCCCATACTAGGTTCATCCGGACGGTTGCTCCGCTTTCGATATTTTTATCCGGCCAAATTCTCACGTTCTGAGCTATTTCTGAACCTGTTCCTAATTGGGATCCGTCACCTATGACGGACCCCTCAAAAGCCCTAGATCTAGGTCGGAGCACAGAATTCTTGCCTATGACGCAGCCTTTTGCTTCCGCATCTCGCCCAATGTAAGCAAAATCATATACTATTGATCTCGATACGACTGCGTTGGATTCCACCGTCACATTGGATCCAATACACGACATCGGTCCAATAACTGCGCCTTTTCCAATTGTCGTTCTCGAGCCAATCAAACAAGGAGTCGTTATCTTGGCATCTTTTGGAAAGTCAGTTTGATCCTCTTGCCAGATTCCGGGCGAAATTTGTTTGCCCGGTATCTCAACTTTTGTCTTTCCTGAAAGTATGTCATAGTGAGCGGAGATATATTGGGATGGCATGCCTACATCGCACCAGTATCCCTCCAAAGTCTTTGAAAATATGGGAAAACCTTCCTTCAGCAGTTTTGGAAACAAGTCCTTGGAGAAATCATAAGCCCTATCGCTTTGGACGTGTTTCAGGACTTCTGGCTCTACAACATAAATTCCTGTGTTGACAGTATCTGAAAAAACCTCAGACCAGTTTGGCTTTTCAAGGAATTTCGTGACCCGTCCTTCCCCGTCTGAAAGGATCACCCCGTATTCGAGAGGATTCTGAACTCTCGTCAAACCTATCGTTACTGCCGCCCCTTTTTTCTTGTGAAATGCAATGATTTCAGAAAGATCAAAATCAGTCATTACATCTCCAGAAATTACTAGAAATGTTCCATTGAGATTATCTTCGATAGCTTTCACAGAACCCGCTGTACCAAGTGGCTTATCTTCAAATGAATAATTGAGAGGGATTCCCACATCTTTCCCTTCTCCGAATGCCATTGTGACCTGATCTGCGAGGTAGTGCAGGGTAATGTTAGCTTCTGTGAAATCGTTCTTTTTTAGGAGTCTGAGTACATGCCAAAGGATCGGCCTGTTCATCACCGAGACAAGAGGTTTTGGACGAGTCGAAGTAATCGGCCGCAATCGCGAACCCTCGCCTCCTGCCATGACTACTGCTTGCAAAAAATCGATCCACAACCTCATTCTCTGGTTACAAAAACGTAGCACTCATTTTCTAGGAACATCGATTATCAAACTTATCTTTCAATGTGTCTTTAGAGTCGAGGTTTCAAAGAGAAAATCCCGGATTGAGCGCTAAAGCTGCTCCACATAATTTAATCTCTTGCCCAGTTCGCGCTTTAGGAGCTGTATAGAAGGTGTCTTTATTGGGTCGACCCTCCTGAATATCGCCATATAGTATGAGGCGTAATCCAAGAGATAGAGCATCGACACAATTCTTGCTAGATAGCTCACTCCCACGTACGGAGCTTCCATCGTTTCTCCCCCTGTCTTTCCCACAATCTCTCTCACAATCTCAAATCGTGTTCGTATTTCAGGAGGATCATCTTCTCGCAATCTGAGAATGAGTGCGAGCGGGCTCGGGCTTTTCTGCCTTTTCGGCTTGTCGCTGACAAGAGTAGCTCTATAGTCCCACCCCACAATTTCATTGTGACAAAGCTCTGGGATTTCGCTATTGAACGCGTGCATCTTTGCATTTTCATTTATCGACTGGCGGGCTCTTAATCCAACAGCTCTTGTTCGGTCAGAAGAATAGAGAAGGGGAATGCTAGATTGATCTTGCGTCCACGCTTGAGCTAAATTAGCGATCCGATTGTTCTTATGTTCTGATCCGTTTATGAAATCCTCTTTAGCAAGGTTCATTGCTCTAATTGATTCATTGATTTCCCCATCTGAGACCTCGAGTACTCTGTTCCTTACAAGAAACTTCAACACCGGATAAAACATTCCCGGAAGAGAAGATCTTGGGACCTTGAGCATTGCCGTTCTTACAAATCCAAAACCCCATTTGTTCTTTGAGAAAGACTCGATTGGACCTCCGGATCCAAACGAAAAACCAGCCAAACCCTTCTTGTGCGCCTCTGACAGAACCGAAAGCGTCTCTTCAGTAGCGCCGCTCGAGCTCATTCCGATGACTAGGGTTTTATCATCCAAACTATTTGGTATGTGGTAGTCCTTCAGCGTCTCAAACGAAATCTGCGAATTTTTCTCTCGTGCGAGATCAATCAAGAGTTCTCCAGTAAGCGAAGATCCTCCCAGGCCGGCAAAAACTACTCGATTGAACCGGCCACTGTCGAAAACAGGTACTTCTGTTTCTGTCCAAGACTTCAAAGCGAATGATGGCCACAAGTCATAGTCTCCCTTCAGGTCGGACGGATCAATCGCGCTCAGCAGAGCCCTCGAGAGAATAGCGTCCTCATGCCTCAGACTAGAAGCTCTCTTTGTGACCTTTCTTTTTTGAATAGCTTTTGTTTTCAATATAACAAGTACACCATTTGAAAATTGACATATTCAGATTAGGATTTCAGATCTCGAATTTTCCTTTGGTTACTTGTTTAGCTATCCTATCCTTTGAGGTCAAATTGTATACAGATTTGATCATGTCGGCATAATTCTGACTCATTCTAACATTGCGTCGTTCCATCATCCTTCTCTGTGTCTCAATTGCACTCTCTAGATATATTTCCTTGGTTTCTGAAGATTTTGCATAGAATGTGAAGGAAGAAACGTCATCGGTCACCGTTCCAAATACTTGAGATGAAACTCCGATTGTTTTACCCGACATAATCAAAGTGCCAATTGAGGTCTTGCTCATATCTCCCACGAAACAACCAACCTTGTTTAAACCAGTGTTTCTGCTTGTCCCTTGGAAATTTACTTTGATCTGGCCATATGTGTTCTTTAGATCTGAACTAGTAGTCAGAGCTCCGATGTTTACCCAGCTTCCCAGAATAGAATGCCCGATAAAGCCATCATGGTTCTTGTTTGTGTAATCAAAGACAATCGAGTCTTCGATCTCTCCGCTAGTACGACAAGCCTTTCCAATAGACGTGCCCTCTCTTATCTTCGCAGATTTTACAATCGAGTTTTTACCGATGTAGGCTGGTCCTGTTATATGTGAAAAACTTTCGACCACTGCATCTTCACCAATTATCACATCGCCATTCCGTGTATCGGCTGTCACATATCTCCCAATTTGAGCTGAACTTTCCACGTGCAATTTCGATCCGAGTATCTCAAAATCTTTTTTTTCTGAATCTATGAAACCGCTTGCTTGCTTTCGAATTACATCTGGATTCCTAGAAACCATCTCCCATGGAAAACGCAACACTGCAGAATCTATGTTTTGATTTGAGATTGCTCTTCGTTGAATCCCGGCTGTTTGTTCCGTAGAGGCCAAAGCTTCCGGGCGGAGCTCTTCGAAAACACCAAATATTGCGTTGCCATCGCCGTCGGTGACAACTAGATCGCTTTTCTTCTCATCGAGCACTTTTTTTACTTCGGAAAGTATAGGGAACATTGGACTAGTGAGTCCGCTTACGGCAAGACATCTCTCGCTTACCGAGTCATTTACTCGTTGTTGAGGATGATCATCCTTGCACGTTGCTTCAAGATATTTCGGAACAATGAGGTCTGTGACTTTGGACTCTAATGTGCTTTCAATGTTTTCAAGAAGAGATTTTGTTCCACACAGAAAGTCAAAAGTGGGTCTTGTGAGGGAAAAGGGGTAAAAATTTTCCCGAATGTGCGATTCAAATACTACGATCCGAGAAAATGGGAGCGAGCTCAAAGAATCTTTCCCAATCTAGACATGTACAAATCATATACTTTCTTGTAGGACTTTTCGTCACCAATGTCGAGAAACTCTTTCCCCTCAATGACGTAAGATACCACTTTTTCTTTTCCTTTAATCATATCGCGCACTACACCATCAAACCCGTACATTTTTCCTTTTGGAATGTAATCAAATAGGGTTGGCTCCGCGACGTAACATCCAACGTTTATGAGGCCCTTCACCTCTGGTTTTTCGCGCCATTCTAGAACTTTGCCAGTTTTTTCATCGCGCTCAATGATGCCGTAACGCATTTTTTCCGCATAGTGCATCAGACCAATTGTCAATGTAGCTTTTGATTTCAAGTGGAATGCCATCATTTTGTTCAGATCAAAATCAAAGACCGAGTCTCCGTAGAGCAGATAAAACGTCGAATCGATCAGGTTTTTCGCGGATAGTATCTGGCCCCCAATTCCTAGTGGAGATTCGGAGTTGGCATAACTGATTTTCAAGCCCCAACGTTCCCCATCTTCGAAATAATCCTCTATCATATGCCTTAGATAGCTCACAGAGAGCACAATATCCTTTACACCGTTATGTTTCAACCAAACCATCAAGTGTTCAAGTAACGGTTTGTCAGCAAGGGGCAACATTGGCTTTGGAACGAAGAATGTGAATGGTTGGAGACGTGTTCCCATGCCACCCGCTAGGATCAGGGCTTTTTTTGTTTGTGGCATTTTTGATTCGAGATCGCGGAAACGCAGTTAAAAGTCTTCAATCTAAGAAAAGCAAAAATTGAAAAAGTAAATCGCAAAAAGAAAGTGTGAAATTTAGCGGCGGGATTTCGGGAGAGTGCTTATGCAATGCATCTCTCGTCTTTATGCCGCGGGTTTTTCAGCCGATATAACGCATGCTCGAGCTGTCGAACTTGTCAATCCTCTCGAAGGAATTCGGAGATAATTTTTGGACTACCATCGAAATCTGAGGGTACATTTCGAGCCAGTTTCCAATCGCCATTCTTGCAGTCAGATGACCCGCGCCAAATGCTCTCTTTGAGATTTGGTGGGCAATTTTCCTTACTTGGATTTCATCTAGATATCCCAGGCTGTGAAGGTACTCGTGCATAAGGACCATAAACACGAAGGAGTTGATCTCTTTTTGATTCTTTATCACGACCCTCATCGCATTTATCAGAGCTCGATTCAGCACGATCGAGTTTGAACCTACAGGGTGAAAAGCTCCAACCGTGTTTGGCATGTCAGTTAGAACTAAAGCTAGTCCCGCTCGGTGCCTTCCAATTTCTGACTCGACAACTCGCTTGACAGATTCAAAAAGATCGTCATAGCTCGTCGCGCCCTCGACCTTTCGACGAAGCTCTTCACGCCTAAACGATTCTAGGTCTCGTTCATTGTCATTAGGTCTTTCTTCAATTTTCATTGGGAAATCCTGCTTTCGTATTCCTAGATCGAAATCTTGTTCTTTTTGAGAAACTGCTCATAGTATTCTGCTGGGGCAGCACCAATTGCAGTATCGACTCGCTCGCCATTATTGAACAGCATGATGGTTGGAATGCTCATGATTTCATACTTCATTGCCAGTTCTTGATTATCATCGACATTTACCTTTACTACCTTGATCTTGCCCTTGTGCTTCTTCCCTAGAGCATCTATAATGGGCGATACCATTCGGCAGGGGCCGCACCATGCTGCCCAGAAATCAACCATTACAGGAATTTTGGATTGCTCAACTTCGCTCGTCCAATTTTCATTTGTCACTGAAACAACTTGTTCGCTTGACATATCCGAATTATTCTCCGAAATAATATATAAGGGTTCTCTCCCAATGATATGAGATATTTCCCGAATTAGTCTTGTCCCTGCACGAGCTTGAAGCATATTTTTCGCCGGCCATTTTCACCCTCAACCTTTCTAAGAAATGTCTCGACGATTCCCACCTTTTCCAAGAGGTCCATATGATCCATTATTGTTGAGTACGAAGCGCCTATTTCCTTTGCAATGTCATCCGCTGTCATTTCCTTCTCTGACAGAGACCTGATGATCCTCACTCTTGTATCACAGGGCGTAACGAGCTTATAGCCGCTTACCTCAACAACACAAAAAACGCCCATTCTGCTTTTGATCTCGGTGACTTTCACCATTGGATACCAGAACGATATCTAGGGGCTGATTTCTTGTTTTAGGTCTTTCGCTCAAATCCCAACTTATTGGGAGATAAACCTAACTTCTTTCTGTAGAAAACTCGGAATGGCGCCTGTATTGCGCTTCATTGTATGGCATTAATTGATCTACAATATCCATGCTTGTGATCATGATTCTCCTGCAGCAATATCTCTTGAGACCTAGCGAATCAAGGATTTTCTTTGGATCTTCTCCCGCCTTCACTCTTTGCTGAAACTCTGCGTACTTGTCGGCAACTAGGTTGCCGCATGTGAAACATCTTACTGGAACTATCATTTTCTTAACCACAATTACCTGTATGATTTCTGTTTTCTACGGCGAGGTCCGGGACCGCCAAACTTTTTCGTTTCAGGTCTCCTGAAATCTCCTGACAAAAGGTGGACATCGTATTCTGAAATTCTACGTCTCAGTTCCTGACCCCTTGTCTGGTCTACAAGTCCTCTTGAGATCGCCATAGCGGCGGCCTCGGCCTGCCCCATAAAGCCTCCACCAGAGACTCTGACGTCGATGTCTACTTTATCTCGAATATCCCCCGACAAAACAATTGGCGTCAGTACCCTTTGCCTTGCAACAGTCGGGGTCATCATTTCGACCGGGACATTGTTTACCCTGATTCTTCCTGTACCTGGAACGACTGCCGCAGTTGCTCGAGCAGATTTTCTACTGCCAGAATACAATTTGGTTTTCTTTGTAGTGACCAAGGTTACTTATCTTCCCCCTTCCATCCGATCCTGTTTGCAATTTCGCTTAAACGAACATAGTACGCGGGAGGCTTCGTTGCGGCAGCATTTTCAAAACCTTCGAATTTGAGCTTGGTATAATTCTCAGGAACTCCGACGTAAACTCGGAGCTTCTTCATCGCAGCCTCTCCCTTTGCCTTTCTCCTGGGAACCATTCCCCTAACCATTCTTGTGATTATTCCATCTGGAGTCCTCGAATGGAAGGGCCCGTGTTTTGGATGAACGACGCTAGCAATCTTGAGGTATTCTAGCCAGCTTTTCATTACGCTACCGCGCTGACCGGAGATCAAAGTCTTCTCTGCATTTACGACTATAACACGATCTCCATTCAAAAGCAGCTTTGCAATGTTCGAGCATAGTCTCCCGGCTATCTGTCCACTCGCGTCGATATAGTGAACGGACGGCTGCACTGGTTTCGCTAGTTGAACAGTATTGCTAACCAAGAATTACCACATTCTTTACGCTCTTTGTATCATTCATGAAATCCTGCAAATTGAAACACTTTCCTCCCGATTTCGTGATCTTAGATTTTGCACCCTCGGAGAAAGAGTAAGCACCAACGGTAACTTTGTGATCAATTTCTCCAGCGCCTAAAACCTTGCCCGCGACTAACACTTTGCCTCCGTCCTTTGTGTTTCTTGATATCTCTCCGACGTTGACTAGAGAACGATTTTGTCTCGCCCCCTCGATTTTGCTCGAGGCAACGTCCCAGATTGATTGCTTGCTTTGCTTCGAGTGCTTTGCAAGCGAATGTGCCAGTCTCAACCTCGTAGCATTATCTTTCAAGCTAACCACTCATCTTTGTCCTAGACTTTGATTTGGGCGGAGATTTCCGTCAGTGATTGCTGTATCCTTTGTATTGCTCTCGTGAATATTTCAGGAGCGCTAAGGGAACCAACAGATTCGATGTACAATTCGAATTCGTCTGGTTTCGCCGTCTCCAAGAGAACCGAGGCGGAAGTAGGCTGCCACTTTGCATGCTCGCTTCCCTTGCCTAGCCTTGCATAAGCTTCTAGTTTGATCTTCTGGCCCGGAGCGAGTTTGACTATCGGAATATTGTCACTGACAGGTTTTGACTCTGGGTCTTCCGAAATCAAATCTCCTGAGGTCACCGTCCGGATTCTGTCACTTGCCTCCGCGTCCAAAACGAGCAAAACCCTGCATTTAGAACAACCCAGAGCATTCTTGCAATCGCAATCTTCTGGCAAATTGAACCTGTCAAGATCGGTCTTCAAAGGGATTAGGCCCATTCTATGGGACACGAGTTCGTCAAACATCACCGAGGAATTCTCTAGTATGACCACGTCATCGATCGCCATCGTCGGCACCTGAGAAATAGCCACTCTACGAATGGCATTCGCATACGCCCTATCGATACCTTTCAGCCTTATCCTGATCTTGGATGGGCTAGATTCAAGAACCTCAATTGAAACCAACGCGAGTATCTACACTCCAAACTAACAAAATGAAATCCGCCAAGAAACGTGATCTCTTGCCGTATTCTAGATCGGATGGCGAAATTGGTTTAAAACTTTATTGGTGAAGAAACTACTCCTCCATTTCTTCGCCCTGACTTAGTTGGCGAGTAATCGTAGCGCTAAGATCTAGT
Organism: archaeon; assembly: GCA_029850555.1. Classification (GTDB taxonomy): domain Archaea; phylum Thermoproteota; class Nitrososphaeria; order Nitrososphaerales; family CADDZS01; genus JASHOD01. Next base: position 18,654 of record JARCRS010000129.1, read on the forward strand.
AGACCGTCTCTAGTCGTCGAAGAGACTGGAATGAGTTCGTAAGAGATGCCAGACTTTGCTAGATCTCGTAGCAAAGTTGAGCTTAGCTGGAATGCGCTGCCTTTGGTCTCCTCATAGAGAGCCGCTTCTAGCTTTGGAGCGCTACTAGACCACGAAACGACCTTCTTCAAGTTCGGACCGAGCATGTCGCTTCTAGAAAGTATGTTGATCTGAGGAGCTTTTAGTCTAAGCTGAATTGAAGCGGCAAGTAGCGCAATGCTCACAAAATTCGTGGGAGTAGATACAAGCGTCGAGTCAAAGAGGAAAATCACCGTCCTTCCTTCCGCCGATATGTTCTCGATGATATAGGGTCCGCTATTTCGATACGCAAAAAGCTCTATCTGTCCCGGACTGTCAAAAATTGCATAATCAGGATTAATCGTGTCTAGAGCTTCCTGAATATCGTTCATTCTTGTTGCAACGAGATCTGCAGCTAGAATTAGTGCGCCGTTTGGTCCCAATTGATAGTTCTGCATTACTGTTGTGAGATCCAAATAATCTCGAATGTCAATGTCCGGCTCATATGGAAGGTTTTGCGCTCCCGGATCTAGGTTTACTGATGCCACTGTCGCGCCTTTGTCAGAATACCAGGGAAGTAAGACTGAGCATAGGAGCGACTTTCCCGCACCTGCAGTGCCTGTTAGAAAGATCGCTCGCATTTGTAGTCTGAAACTCCATGATCGACGGGTTCTCTTAAATCAAACAGTGAAAAAAGACGGTTTAATTGACCGTGAAAGCCAAAGCAAGTCTAAAAGTATATCTAGAACCATCGAGATTGGCGGCGGAAGTCCTACCGTGCTATCTTCGATTAGTGTAAACCATGCCTACGATAAAGAGGAGATTCTGGGCTTTGAGTCAGTAAGGGATTGGTTTGCTAGGCAGAAGGGGAGACCAGCGACCCAAGAAAATCAAGTCTATGCGATGCAACTGTTCACGGCGTTTTGTGGAAAGAATCCCGACGAACTAAGAGACGAAAGAAATCGAGATTTACAATCATTAGACTTGCGGATAAGACGAAATGCGGAAGACAGGCTAGAGAAGTTCTATAGCCAATGCCCGAAGAAGCAAATTGGGCTGTTTGTATGGCGAGCCGTAAAGAGTTTTTACAGGTTTCAGAGTATGCCTTTGGTCGGGATAAAACAGCCGAATACAGAGGATATTGTGGTTAGGACAAAAGACCATATCCCAAGTGTTGACGAGATAAGAAGGATGTGCGACCTAGCCGACCTTCGTGATAGGTTGGTTGTCTTAATTGTTAGTCAGACAGGTATGAGAGTTTCTAGTCTTTGTAGATTACAGTATAAGCACGTAAAACAAGACTTGGAGTTAGGCGTGATTCCTTGCAGGGTCATAATTCCGTTGTATGAGAGGGAGTTTGAGAGGTTCGGAATGATGAGTTTCATTTGTGAAGATACTGTAAAGGCTTTGAAAGATTATCTGAAATTCAGAGAAGAGAAGGGAGAACAGATAACCGAAGAGACTTGGATATTTCCTAGGCATCTTGGAGAGACGAGAGAACCGAGTAAAACTGTCCATGTTCAAGAAGAAGGAATGGCGAGAGTTATCACGAAGTTAGGCGAAGATGCGGGTATAATTCCGCGCGGAGTCAAAGGAATCAGAGAGTTTAGATTCCATTGTTTCAGAAAAAGATTTCAGACTACCGTAGAGGAGAGCAATCTAATTCCTTTAAATTGGATTGACCTAATGTTATGCCATAGACCAAGAGGAAGTTCGGCGAGCGCGTATTCAAGACCGAGCGAACAACAAATGAGAGAGGCTTATGCCTTAGTGGTTGACAGGATGTTGATTTATGGTGTTGCGCCATCTGTTGCGACTAAGGAAGATGTAGAAAAACAAGCGGTCTTGAAGCATTACGAGTTAGGTATTGAAGATGCTCCTTGGTATGTAAGAGAAAAACACGCCAGCGAGATTATCTCGGATGAAGAGAAGAGGCTCGTGAGACCTTTGACGATGGATGAAAAGATAGAACTTTTGCGAAAGGAGTATCTTGGAATAATAGAAAAGCGAGACAAATTGATTGAAGAGAAAATTGCTAGAGATGAGGAAGATGAATCTGAAAGTGGTGAACCAGAGCAAAAAGCCGTTACCGCATCAGAGTTGAAAGACTATCTAGCCAAGGGATGGAAGTTCGTAGTGGAACTGCAATCTGGAGAGATT
>JARCRS010000130.1 GCA_029850555.1 archaeon
GCAAATTTCCAGTCGCCGTCACAGGACCACCAGAATCGCTAACAAGAAAGACGTCTATCTCAGGATCCAACCGACGAGCAACTGCCATCACTCCAAAGGGAGCTGACCAGTCCACGACTTCAACTCCATTGAATACGTAAATGCCAATCCTGGGTTTCGTAGTCGCGTCCTGAGTCATTTCTTACTTTCGCGTCGCCTTCCCAAATCCTCTAAGCAATCCAATCATTGCTCTGATACCTCGATTAACGTCTGGGTCGTTTAGAGTCTTCGCAAGTCCAACTATACCAATCTTCTTTTCCTTTTCCATCTCTGCCGAGGCTACTTCGAGAGCCTCGTTAAAGCTAAGAGCAAAAGTTCGCAGCTTTTCAGAGTTCGCATCCTTTAGCACGCCGTAGAGCAACGCGACGTTCTTAATGAACCTCACATTATCAGGCTCGGCCATCCAATTAATTAAGGCTCGAGACACATCATCTGAGTTGTCAAGTAGTGCAGAAGTTATTCGAAATATTCCCTTCTCGTGAAACTTTTGTGCGATCGACAGAAATTCAGACAATGACTCACTTGAGAGTTCTAGCTCTTGTTCTTCTTGCCCTGAAGTAGGTTGCTTTTGCTCCTTGTACACGATTTTTGTGGTAGGTTTCGCCAATTCTCTCACTATCAATCAGCAAGGGGCGCGTATTCTGGTCTCTTGCGCTTTCCTTCCACTTGTACTCCAACCTGTGAGACCCCCTTGTAAAATCTTGGGTTCACAAGAGGTAGTGGTGAAACAGCTTCCTTACTCGTTTCAATTTTTTCCAATTTGACTGGAACTTCCTTGTAAGCTGCTGTATGCGTCGAGGGATCTTCGTAATCACTTGTGAGAACGTTTATGGCAGATTCATCTGAATCATGGATGGCGAGAAAAAGAGTTCTGCCACTCACTCTATTTGTGACAAGAACTTTTGCCTTTATCGCGCCGATCCTAGAACTTATCCGCACAGTGTCGCCGTCTTTCAGGCGTTTCTCGTCCGCTGTTTCTTTTGGAATTTCTACAAATATCCTGGGTACTTTTTCCACAATTCCCCGATCTTTGAAGGTCATGTTACCCCAGTGAAAGTGTTCCAACATCCTTCCATTGTTTAACATGAAATCATATTCGATGTCAGTACTCAACGGATCTATCCATTTTGTTGGGAAGAACTTTGCTTTTCGATCAGGGAAGTGAAAGCCTTCTTCGTATAAGTAAGGCGAATCTTTACCATCGGCTGCAACAGGCCACTGCAAGCTCTTGTAGCCCTCTAGTCTTTCGTATGTGACACCTGCAAAGAAAGGTGAAAGTCTTGCTACCTCTTCCATCACTTCTGAAGGATTTCTATACTTCCATTTTCCCCCGAGAGTATTTGCAATGCCTTGAATTATCTCTAGTTCTGTCTTTGTCTGCCCTAGAGGCTCAAGTACTTTGTATAATCTTTGAATCCTCCGCTCGGTATTGACAAACGTTCCCTCCTTCTCTAGGCTAGCGGCTGCTGGCAAGACAATGTCTGCTTGCTCTGCCGTTTTTGTCAGAAATATTTCGACTACAACTAGAAAATCAAGCTTTGAAAAAGCCTCTCGAACTCTTACTTGGTTAGAGTCAGCAAGCACCTTGTCCTCCCCCATTATGATCATAGCGTGGAGCCTTCCGTCTAAAATGGCATCAACCATCTCTGTGCTTGTAAGTCCGGGTTTGTCCGTGATTTTGACGCCCCAGGCATCCTCGTATCTTTTCTTTACTTCAGGGATTGTTACTTTCTCATATCCTGGGAAGTAGCCAGGTAGCGCCCCGAAATCACTCGCGCCTTGAACATTAGCATGTCCTCTCAAAGGATAAGCACCGCAGCTATGCCTTCCATAGTTACCTGTCAAGAGCAAAAGGTTCGAAATAGCCGTAGAAGTCTCGCTGCCATCTTGGTGTTGAGTAACGCCCATGGCAAACAAGATACAAGTGTTCTTGGCTTCATGGATCATGTTTGCCATTTCGACTATTGTTTCTTTAGGAACTCCTGTAGCTTCTTCCGCATATTTAAGAGTAAAACGCTCTAAACTCTTCTTGTATTCGTCGTAGTTCGTCGTTTTTTCCCTGATGAATTCTTTGTTTTCCCAACTCTGCCACACAATATAATTTGCGACAGCATTAAGGACAATCAGATCGGTTCCAGATCTTGGTTTTATGAATAGATTTGCTCTTTCTGCCATTTGGTGAGCGCGGACATCCATCACGATGAGTTTTTGCCCGTTCAGTTTTTGCGCCCGCTTTATTTTTCCCGCTAGGACTGGATGTGACTCTGCCGTATTGGATCCAACAGTGATAACTAAATCTGAAGTGAAAATATCTTCCATAGACCCAGCGTCGCCTCCTATGCCGACCGTACGAAATAGACCAGTTGTGGCAGGTGCTTGGCAGTACCTCGCGCAATTGTCAACATTATGAGTGCCTATTACTTGTCTTGCAAGTTTTTGTGCGAGATAGGCTTCTTCGTTAGTGCCAGTGCAGTTTCCGATTATTCCGATTGAATCAGGTCCAAAGTTTTTCTTGATTTCACTTAGTTTTTCTCCAATGAGCGGGATGACCTCTTCCCAAGTTGCTTCTCTAAAGTGATCTCCATCCCTCATGAGGGGCTGTGTGAGCCTTTCAGAGCTGTTCACGAAATCCCAACCGAACTTACCCTTTATGCAGGTTGCCATCCCATTTGCCTGCGATTCTACATTAGGCTGTATCTTGAGTATCTTCCTACCTTTCGTCCACACGTCAAACGAACAGCCCACTCCGCAGTAAGTGCATACTGTCTTTGTCTTCTTAATGAAGGAGGATCTCGTCATTGCTTCTATATCACTGAACTGCATGATAGGCCTAAAACCGCCAATGCTGGGTTCAAGCTCCTTCACTAAGGTTATCATTTTGTCCCTGATCCCAGGTTCGAGACGAGTGAAGTAACCGGCTTCGCCGATAATAGTTTTCTCCATTAGAGCATTGACTGGGCAGACCGAAGAGCAAGCGCCGCAAGATACGCAGGAGGATTGATTGATCAGAGCATTGTGATCCCATACAACTCTTGGAGGATTTAACTTCCAATCTATTGTGATGACCTCGTTGACGACCACATCTTGACAGACTTCGACGCACCTTCCGCAGAGTATGCATTGGTCAGGGTCGTAGATGTAAAACGGATTAGAGTCATCCACCGCGTACCCCTTTTTTCTAAAGTCCTGAGATTTTATCCCGAGCTTTAGAACTGTGGTATGCAAAGCGCAATTGCCGTTCTTATCGCAAACAGTACAGTAAAGATTGTGATCTCTTAGAATTCTATCTACAGCCTTGAGCCGCGCATCGCTTGCTCTTTGAGAATTTACCGACACGCGCATTTCTTCGCTTAGTTTAGTTGCGCACGCCCTAACCAGATGACCCCCAACTTCAACGACACATGCATCACACGTCTCGATGGGACCTAGTTTCGGATTGTAACAAATCTGGGGCACAAATATTGAGTTCTTGTTAAGTAAATCAAGAATGCGCTCTGAAGGATCACTTTCAAACTGATGCTCGTCAACGTAAATTCTCATTTGGAAGACTTATGACTGTTGTTTCAAACCAATCTGCTTTCATTTTATCTTTTTCCTATGAAACGCTCACAAAATGCAAATTCAATGTAATCACTCTTCCAGTGAACAGTAAATTTTTGTGGGATCGTATCTAATACTTCATGTAATCAGCCATGCGGTATGGTGTTTTTTCATATGGAAAGAACTTGGTTTGTGCACTAAATGCGAACCAAAGAGACACTATGTCGGAAACCGATAGGCCAAGAGATCGGAAAGAATCATGATTTCTAATGAAAGTTCTACAGATCACGGGTGCAATTCAGAGAAAGGATATTAATTCCTATATTATTCACAAAACACATGCAAGCTGAGCAATTAAAGGAAACCGAAATAGGTGTCCATTGGAAAGAGGAGGAATTCATCTATCCCCCGGCCAAGTTTATCGGACAGGCCAACATGACCGATCCGGATATTTTCGAGAGATTCAAGGAAGAAAATTTCCCCGAGTGTTATAGAGAATACGCGGACTTGCTCTCATGGGATAAATATTGGCATACTACATTGGATACGAGTAACCCGCCATTTTGGAAATGGTTTGTTGGCGGGAAGCTAAATGCGTCGTATAATTGTGTCGACCGTCACCTGACAAAGTACAGGAATAAGGCTGCGATTATCTGGGTTCCCGAGCCTGAGGGCGAACCAGACGAAGTTGTAACGTATCAAGAGCTCTATAATAGAGTAAATGAATTCGCCCTAGTACTCCAAGAATTTGCGGGACTGAAGAAGGGTGATAGGGTAACTTTCCATCTTCCAATGATTCCCGCTCTTCCTGTGTCTATGCTTGCAGCTGCAAGGCTTGGAATTATTCACAACCAAGTGTTTGGAGGTTTCAGCGCAAAGGCCTGCGCGGAAAGAATGGAGGACTCGAAGAGCGTCGTCTTGGTAACATGCGATGGTTACTATAGGAATGGGCAATTGAT
>JARCRS010000131.1 GCA_029850555.1 archaeon
GAGAAATGGGTTAAGCTTTGAGGAGGCTGAAAAGGCAAGAATCAGGGAGATACCCGCCGGTCGATTTGGAACAGTGGAGGACGTAGGTAACACGGTGGCATTCCTTGCCAGCGAGCGAGCTTCCTATATCAATGGCTCAGCTCTTCTGGTTGATGGGGGCATAGTAAGATCTGTACTCTGAACTTAAAATCTGAAAAGATCATAACTTGGTCTAAATGGTGTCAAAGGTAAAATACTACTATTGGAGGGAATTAGACTGTGCGAATCAAGACTTCTAGGACTCTGAGATCAATTGACCGCTGGAAGCAGAAAGTTGATCTCACCCGACACAAATACGTCGGATTGCTAGCAGTTCTTTTTACGACTATTGGTTTTGCAAAGCCTCAGGCAGCCCTTATCTCAATTTTTATTGTTGCTGTATCTTTGAATTTCGCGTTTGTACAATTTGGACTTCTAGTTCTGTTAGGCTTCCTATTGCTAAAACTTCAGATTTACAGATTGGCAAATGTTTTGCTTCGATTGACGCCTTCCCTTAGGTAGTCTTCTCAACGCACGGTCACAAGTGAAAAACGATCTGATCTAAGCTTCTGTTAGCACGTCAGACTTCTTTACGCTGAAGCGCCGGGCGAAAAATAGTGGGTTTGTGCGGCTTTATTTACTTGGAAACTCTGGCTGCCCCAACAGAGCTAATGGAGCGAGGCTTCCCAGGAAATCATATGAGCTCCCAGCCCTACGCCCCAAAGCAGAATAGGATAAGCAACCATTCTCTCCATCCCGCCCGGTCCTAGGCCAAGATAAATGTTAGCCACATAAAGAACGAGCATTACTACGCTAAACACACCTATGGCCATTGAGAAATAATTGAAGGGTCTTCTTTCGATAGTATAAGCTGCAATTGCCGCCAAGCCCCCAAACAAAAAGACCACGAGCGAGAAAATTCCGTGTTCTAAAGCATAGTTTTCAGGAAAGATTCCGACGCCCATAGCTCCGATTCCTGAAAGTATCAGTAGGCCGCTGAATATTCTTTTGTTGAATCCCTTGTAAAGAAAATAGGAGGAAAGGACAATCGCGACGCCAATAAGAAATACCGAAATGTCAAATAGATTATGACTAGGTAGGTTTACACAACTAACGTTAGTCTTGCAGTAAGTTCCCAAATCGCTAATGTAATTCGTAGAGACGTTGTAGCTCGAACCATCGATAAACTCGGCAACCTGCATTGCAAGAATGAACCCAAAGGCTCCAATGAAGAGAGTTATTCCTGCCAGTTTTTGATATGAGACACGCATATCCAAATCACTGAAGTCAGGGGACGGATTTTTAAATCCTTGTTAATAGCCATTCGAAGAGAATTCAACAGAGGCAATTGAGTGACCAGACTAAGGCTGGGCCCAGGTTGCGATCGCTTGCACACAAATAGTTCTGAAATCGGTCTTCTGATTAAATCATGTTGAATCATGATGACTTCTAGCCTGCAACACCGAGTCGAGATGACTGATGTAATTGTCCCACTTCGAACATTCATCGCACTTGCAACCAGCATTGCAGTGCGCTTTGACTAGGTCAACGCCGCAGAACGAACATATTCTTGGATTTGCCCCATCTTTGTTCGAATGTTTTGGGAGCCGTTTGGATTTGGCAGGCAAAAATTCTAATCGAAGGCCCCTCGCGACGAATCTCTTGGAAAAGTCACTTTGAAGAAATCCCCCAGCTGATTACCTTTGTTGGAGTTATCTTGAGAATTGGAGCTTCCCCTTCTCCCCAAGGATTGTTTCGATAGTATTCAAATTTTGCAAAGAGAATCTTAAGCAAACGAAGATATTCTTTCCCCTTTTCATAAATCTGACAGTCGCCTAGGATAACGACGCCTCTGTTTGGATGATATTCATCGACAACGAGCGAAGCTTTTGGATTCTCCTTCAGATTCTTCAATTTCTTTGTTCCGTAGTCAGTGACGATCACGATCTTATTGCCATCCATCGCATAAATGACAGGCGTAACATGAGGGACTGAATCAGCGCTTGCAGTTGCTAACCGACAAAGTTCTTTCGATTCCAAAAAATGCTTCTCGTTCTTGCTTAATTTTTGCATTTAATTTTCGGAAACACATTCTAAGGAAAAAAGTATATTGTTGTTAGTTTTTGGCTAACCACGAGAAAAGTGTCTCATTCCGAGCTAGAGGCAGCCCTCTCTTCCTCGTTTGATTTAATATTCTTCCTTATCTGCTGTACGTCTTTAGGATCAAATTCTTTTGAATCTCGTCCAGTTTCATTAACAATGTCCTTTCTTTTTCTAGGGTCTTCTGCGCTGCTCATGGCATGATTGTAAATATACGTCTATTTTTGGCTCGTCGAGAGATATTCTACATTTTAATCCAAGTCAATGCGCTTCTTCGTGGACGTCGATTGTCTCACAGGAATCAAATCCCTCTTCAAGACTAGGCACTTCGAGTTTTCTATTGTAAAACTTGACAACAAATGATGGAACTTGCTCCTTGCCTTTTCTCGATTCGTTTCTTTTCAAAGCCACATCTAGCGGACATCTGAGGTAAACCGATCTTATTGGGACTCCGAAAGATTTCGCAAAGTCGAGATATCTCTTCCGAGCTTTTTTCGTTGTGTTTGTGTTGTCAATGACGATATTCTCTTTGTTGTTCAAAGCCTTGAGAATCTCAATTTTTTCGCTTGAACGGCTCTTTACCGTATCCAAGTTGATTCTCTTATAAGTTCCAAATCTTTGTCTCACAAGAGTAGACTTACCGCTGGCTGGAATACCTGTAATAACGATCATCTCATTTTCCGGCAAGATTCGGTCTCTCCAGACAGGAAAAGAAAGGAGTTGTTCCTAGATATTTATCTATGAAATGAAATCCCAAAAATAGTAGCATCGGACCAATTTGACAAGTGCATCGACATGGTGACAAATAGACAGTTTTGTAGATTCAACAAGGGCCTCTCGACGGCAACAGGTGAAATGGACAAGTCGCAAGTCACGACAAAAGAAATACCTGAGGGTGGTCTGTGTTTGTCTTCGTTCCTTTTGATATCCGAAAGTTCGAATACGAGCAGCGTTCTCATGGGGCATCTCAATCCTGATGCTCCTTGGGACCATATTGGAGCTCTCGACGAGAGTCGTGTTCGTATTCACTCGCAAGGTTGGATGCTTCCCTCATCACATCTCATGATTCATGAGTCGCCTAGGGAAGCGGCATTGAGGGTGGCGCGTGAGCAGCTTGGTCTTCAGAATCTGAAGATTTCAGAACCGAAAGTAGTTTCAGAAGTATATTCACCAAAGCGTTTTCAGCACTTGGCTGATCACTGGGATATTGAGTTCATCTTTTCAGGCTCATTAGAGAAAGGTCGCTTAGGCAAAATTAGTGCATGGATAGACCTTCAGTTTGTCAATCCTTCGACTATTGAGAGATCTAGCATAGCAAGATCACACGAAGACATTCTGGAATCTGCGGGTTATACAATAGGTACTTAGCCTGTATCAATCTACAAATATCCCCTTTTTGCTAGCCCAAAAGAAATCTAGAGGAAGGAAATTCTAAGTTCTTAGGCTGGTCATTTTTTGTCTGGGAGTCTCTCCATTCCAGTTTATAGCCATCATCGCATGGGATTTTACACAATACTTTTTGTTATACTATTTCTTGTTCTCGTATTCCTATTCATTGGCGTTGCCGAAGCAGCTTTTCAAGAAATAGGCTTTAGCAAACTTGAGTTCACATTCATCCTTATCGGGACTTTATTTGGAAGTTTCCTCAACATTCCAGTTTATAGCATGAAAAAAACCCAGAGAGTCGTCCAGTTCGAGGAAGTTAGGGCATTCTGGGTGACCTACCGCATTCCTCATATCGACCTAAGGGAGGTCAATACAATTGTTGCCGTGAATCTTGGTGGCGCAGTTATCCCAGTTCTAGTTTCTGCGTACCTTATTCTAATTCACATTAGCCTATGGCCGGAAGTCCTAGTGGGGATCATTCTGACTTCCCTTGTAGTGCATCTTGTCGCTCGTAAAGTGGAAGGAGTCGGAATAGTGACCCCCGCATTCATTCCGCCGCTTGCTGCGGCCTTAATCGCTCTCTTCCTTTCAACAAGCGAGCCTGCAGTAATCGCCTACGTCTCCGGGTCTCTTGGCGCTCTCATAGGAGCAGACCTTACGAATCTCAAGGGAATCGGAAAGATGGGAGAATCGGTAGCAAGTATAGGAGGCGCTGGGACTTTCGACGGAATATTTCTTACGGGAATTATCGCAGTGTTGATTGTTATCTTACTTCATATCTAGTGATACAAGCGTTGCGTGTTTCTCGCAATCAAAGTATGATTAGAGCATTGCAGAGCTGAAGTGCTCCGGCGGTCAGAGAATGGAATTTACAATCAGGATTAATCCACATGGAATGCTCTTACTCAACTCCCAAGAAATGAGAATATTTCGAGTTAGCTAAATCATGAGATCAGCAATCTAATTCTTCATTGGACTTCGATCTGAGATCCGGGATAACCCAATTTGATGAGTTCGTCACGAGTATCATCTCTATGATCACCTTGAAGCAGAATTTCACCATCTTTTGCTGTTCCCCCGGTTGCCAATTTCTTTTTCAGATTGTGCGCAATCACTTCAAGATCATGTTTTTCTCTCGGAAGGCCAAGGACGATGGTCACGGGTTTTCGAAATTTTCGGGTTTCAAGTCTTATTACAATTCGAACTTCACTCTTGTCCAGATCCTTTAAGACGTCCTCGAACTCGGATTCCTTTTCAGACAATGTCAATCTTGATGAAAAGGGCGTGTTAATACGATTTCGGCCGCCCGAGGAAAAGCATTTTCAACTTCCCATGGTCTAAGGTATTTTGGTTGGGTAAGAGATGTTGATTGCTCTATCATTTTCTTCAGATTTCAGCGCGTTCTTAACTTATGCCCCAGCACTGAGCTCTCTTGCAGTTATAATTGGAGCAATTTTTGTGCTCTTTCAGTTAAGGCAGAACAACAAACTTATTCGTGCAACGAGCCAGCAAGCCGAGGCCGCCGTCCTTCAGGGTAAATTAACCGCAGATCAAATGAAGCAGAACAATGAACTTGCAAACATGGATATCGTTATGAGGCTCTACGAATTCGCGAACACAGCGGAGGTTCAGTACGCTTGGCTGACTATTCTTCACTCGAATTTGACTTCTGATCAAGAATGGCAAA
>JARCRS010000132.1 GCA_029850555.1 archaeon
ATCAATGATCTACTTCTCGGACAAGCTGAGCATGTCTTCAACTAGCTCGTCAGGTTTTGTTATCATCGGCCAGTGCCCGGAATCAATAATCTTGTAGGGTCCTTCGAGCTTCCCCCACTTGCCTGCGATGATATCGTCAACTGGGTCGCCGCTCTTCGAGCAGAAAATGTAGGTGCTCCTCACGCCGTCAAAGCTCTTTGAAAGGGTGATAGGTTCAGTAGCGAGTTTCAATGGCCAAGGGGTAGCCTTCGACAACATCCATTTGCGGTCGTCACCTTTGACGTCCTTCCCCAGGTTGTTAATGATCTCTTCAGTGAGAGGAATTCCCAGGCTTCCTGGAGGAAGCGGGCCAAACTCTCTTGTTGGGTCGAAGCCCTCTTGGGGTGTCCTCACCTTTTCAGGTCTGCTCGCATCTAGATATAGAAGCAGCCTTACTTTCTCCGGTACTCGATCTGCTACAGCTGCCACAACTTTCCCTGCAAAGCTATGTCCAACCAATATGAAATCGTCGATGTCATTGTACTTGATTACGTTTAGGACATCTTGAATTGCGGTTTCAATGCCAAAATCCTTGGAAGCGAGGTGAACTCGCTCTCCCATTCCTGTCAGAGTGACAGGATAGACTTTGTGACCTTTCTCTTCGAATATGGGAGTGGTTTTTTTCCATACCCATGCTCCGAGCCAAGCGCCTGGCACGAGGACAAATGTGGTCATTATATTATCGAGACAAACTTCGATTCTTCCCTTGCATTATTTTAGCATTAACTCAAGTACGACTTTAGAATAAAACGCTACTTCTTTTCCCGGTATAATTTTTTTGCCTGATCTTCTTCTTCGAGTCTTCTCAGACCTTTAAAATTGCTAATCCTTCTTGTCCTTATTGTCGAGTAAGCCACGTTCGACAATTGTTTCATCTTCAATTTTGTGTTTTTGAGCTCTTATCAAATCACCGCGCGATATGTACCCGACAGGCAAATCCTGTCTATCTACTACAATTAGGAAGGGCACGTCGTTCAACGTCATGATCTTAAGAGCTTCGTATCCGAGCTCGTCTTCCCTCACAGTGAAGTAGTTTTTTGAGCAAATTTTCTCGATACTCAGATCGGGGTCTGCGCGTGCGGCCCCATCGTAAATTTGGCTTTTGTCAACTATTCCAAATATTTGCCCATCCTTGATTACGACAAGTCTCTTTCTACTCCAGAATTCGTGTGTACGCTCGCCAAGAAGCTTGTATACATCCATCACTTTTTGATTTGCTTCGACATAAGAAACTGGTTTACTCATGAGCTGGTTTACCCTAGTCTGGCGCAAAGGGTTGTATTCGTAAATGTGCCGAACTCGCAATCCTCTTCTTGCGAGTTTTTCTGTCATTATCGAATCTTCCATGAGATATTCTCCAACTAGCTCTGCTATTACGACGGTTACAATTATTGGCAGAGCTCCTTGGTAGGCGCCTGTAACTTCTAGGGTAAATACAATAGATGCAAAGGGAGCTCTCGATGCAGTCCCGAAAACCGCGCCCATTGCTGCTATAGCAAAGATTGCAGGAGAGATTCCATGGGTTGTCCCGTTTCCTATGAACAATGAAGGAAAGAAGAACTTCACGCCCAAGCCATATGTGAATCCCAAGGCAGAACCGATCATAAAGAGCGGTGCCAAGGTTCCCCCAGAAGTTTGGGACGACATTGAAAGGAGCCACGCAGTCGCCTTTGCAACTCCAATCATGATTACCAGCTCGAGTATTGGATATGCGCCAGTAATCGTTCCAGAAAGTATGCTTCGAATAATATCATAACCAACTCCAAGAATTTGAGGTACAAAAAAGCCAATGACTCCAACAAACAGCCCGCCAAGTACTGGTAGCCACGGTTGCCCCAATCTTATCTTCCGAAGAATATCTTCGCTTTTGTACATACCTCGAGAAAGAGCCGAACCTGCTACGCCGGAGACGATTCCTAAAATTATGAAGAAAGGAAAAAACTGAATCCCTTGAAAGATTCCCAGGCCAAAATTATACGCAGGAGTTTGAAAAAGTGGTATAGGACTGATTAGTATGAAATGCATCCAGCCGCCTATTGCAGCTGCGATCGCAACTGGAACCAAGGATTTTACTCTGAACTCAAAAAGCAAAAGTTCGATGACCAAAATAATTGCGGAGATAGGCGTACCGAAGGTGGCAGCCATCCCAGCAGCTGCGCCGCAAGCAAGCAGGATCTTTCGCTCAGAGCCGGTCATTGATATCAGCTGACCCACGTAAGATCCAAACGCTCCGCCAGTCTGAATAATCGGACCTTCGGCGCCGAAAGGTTGACCTGATCCGATCGTAACAGCTGACGATAGAGCCTTTAATATTCCAACGCGCGGCTCTATTTTGCTACGAGAAATTAGAATGGATTCCATTGCCTCAGGAATCCCGTGACCGATGATCTTCGTTGAGCCATACTTTATCATGAGCCCGGCCACAAGTCCTCCGATCATAGGTATGATTATAGCTAGGGCGCCAAGCGTGTTTCCAGCGGGCGATACAAATGCCGTCGAGATTCTCTGAAAATAGAAGAGATTTGTCAGCAAGCCAATAAGATTGTATAGCAAAAATGCGATGAAGCCGGCAGCAAAACCAATTCCAACCGATATTACAGTGAGAAGTCCGATTCTGGATTCTTCTCGCTTTTCAGCAGTTTTTTCGGATCCGGACAAACCTAGATGCATCTGTTCGAAGATACTTTAGGGCGAGGAGAAACAAAAACCAATTCGCATGAGCAGAGGTTGCACCCTATGCGTTGCTTGCTGAAAACGGCTTCTTTTATGAATTCTGAAACTTGAGCTTGTGAAAACGTATAGAAATGTGAATATTACTGCGTGGCGCTGATTCGAAAACGCCGCAATCTGAAACGTTCTCGGTTCGGACATAAAGGTAGCCCGCGTGCTTTCTATGAGCTCTCATAGCTATGCACGACAGAGAAACAGATGATCTATGGTTGTCGGTACCAAAAAAAAGTTGCGAATCAGAATCCGCAACAGGCGCGAATACCTCTCACCCCAAAAAGCATGCCTGTGGCTTGCCCAGAAGATTAGAAACCTTTTCCGGAGGCTTTGTTTCCATGGGAGAAGAAGATGAAAAGCAAGAAAGACTGGAGGTTTTTCTGCAGTGTCTTCCTGAGCACCGAGGAGAGGAGGTCACGTCTGAAGTTATCAACGAACCGCGTTCCATAATCTGGCAGGAATCTGAAAATAGATTATACGCACAGAAAGCTGCGCTCCATAGCCTGATATCCAAAGCTCAATTGAACTTGGCATAACTTTGCCAATTTTCGAATGAAATGGACCTTAGAGAGTAATCACTTGTTTCTGAGGGATTGACAATTCTTTTACGAAGCCCTCCGAATCGAGCAAAACATCTTGCTCCAAATTGATCCCTCCAAATTTCGAGTAAATTGTGGGTTCGATAGTGAAAACAATGTTAGTACCAAGTATCTTATCCATAGCCCTACCGTATCTATTTCTCCATTGAGGTGCTAGAATGGGTCCAATTTCATGAGCTGTAGTACCCAAGGCATGCCCGAGCCCATGCATGAAATTCTTGAATCCGTTACGAAGCACTACTTCCCGTCCCGCATGGTCAACTTCAAGGCCTCGGGCATCTGGAGCTAATTTGCGAATGGCCGCATCATTGGCTTCTCTAGCGAATGCAAAGTCTTCTTCAAAGTTAGACGGAGGGTTGCCAAAGAAGTATACTCGCTGGAGATCAGAACAATACCCATCCAGCTTTATACCAAAATCTATCCTCAGCATCTTTCCTTTTCTTAGCATGACATTATCATAGGGCGAATGCTGGGGTTCAATCTTGCCCACACATATCGAAGGGTCCATTTCCGCGTCCCAAGAGAATGTAGCGCCATGTTCTCTGGTCAGCTTTTGGATGTACTCAAAGACCTGTTTGTCTTTTACTCCAGCTTTGATCGCATTTCTCTCAGTTTGATCTAAAATTTCTTCGGTGAGTCTAATGGCTTTGCTCAGTTTGGCGATTTCCTCAGTGAGAAGCCTTCCCCGCAATTCGATGATCAGGTCCTCAGAAGAAACGAATTTCCCAATATGTTTCAAGTGTTTTTTGAGATAGCTCTTCATTCCTGAAGAGAGGCCATCGGCTAGCCCGAAATCTTCGGACTCATTCACAGCAACCGTTGTAAAACCGATTTTCCTTGCTAGGTTCTGGAGGGCTTCGACTGGTCCCTCCGAACCATAACCGATTACTTCGTCATAGAGACCGGAACGAGAAACAGCCTTCGAATCGAAACTACCAACTATTGCGTGCATTTCGTTGTCTTGGGTTAAGATCCCAGCAGATCTCCAGGTGCAGGTTCCAAGACCAAAATCAACTGCAACTGGATCTGGATTCCCTTCCCTAGTAAAGACAATCCAAGCATCAATTCCTTCTTGCTTCATTGTCTTGGAAATTGAGCTTAGCTTTCTACGAATGAGTTTCTTTCTATCGAGCTCCAAGTCCAGCGATATAATTTAGATGCACTATTTGAAATGAATTTACCTTCTATCAAAAAACGCATTGCTTCTTCATAAACAAAAAGCAAAAGGATATTATCCCCTATTCTTTTCCTCTAATACGCCAGAAGAGGTAAGTTAAATGGTAAAGCTCAGACCAATAGATCTAGCAGTCATCGTCTTTCTAGCTCTTTTCCTCCTAAGTTTCGCAGAGATAGCGGCCTTTGGATTTATCGGGGCATTTACTCCGTTCGAATATG
>JARCRS010000133.1 GCA_029850555.1 archaeon
AGAGTTTGGTTACTACAATCCCATATCAAAGGGATACTCGAAGTTGAAGGTCAATGAGCAGATAGAACTCACAAGTATGATTGGAAATATTACATTATCAAAGGGAAAGAAGAAGAACCAAACGCTGATTCATTGCCATGCAACTATTGCAAAGAAAGATGGAACAGTTCTCGGAGGGCATGTCTTCCAAGCAAGGGCAAACCCGTTTGTTGAGCTGTATATTGAAAGAGGAGATAGCGCTCAATTCAAGAAATTCAATAAAGGACTCAACTTGTACGAATTGACTTGATGCGCTTGCGAAATTTGTGGACTAAAAGCTGATAGTATTCGTTATTGGAACCTGCGTAGCGTTTGCATAACGAGATCATGAATCAGATGAAGAACAAGCAAAGAAATCAAGTCATACTGGCAAGAAGCAGGAATGATTAGACCCTGACTAAAGGGTCATCGCGAGAACTTCAGCGATGAACTACAAGAACGACAGGCAAAAGAAAATCAGAGATATCGGGCGTGAACTTGGGGCAGGTATACCATTGTTGAAGGGAGTGTTCGAAAGGCTGGGACGAAGGTCCGAGTGGCCGTCCAAGTTATCAATGCGGTCAACGAAGAGCATCTATGGGCCTCGACCTATGATAGAAATCTCGACGATATTTTCGAGATTCAGACAGACATTGCTACAAAGGTTGCCGACTCTTTTTCATCGAACCTTGCTCCGTTAATGCATAAGCAGATCAGAGAATTCCAAGATAGGGAAGAGACAAATGATGTGACTGCTTATACGTACTTCCTACGCGCACGTCATCTTTTGCACGGGGAAAGTGAATCTTCAGTGAAGCAGGCCCTTGAATTTTTCAACAAGGCTATCGAGGAAGATCCAGCATTTGCACGAGCCTACGTAGGACGAGCGGAGTGTTACCTCTCGCTTACGATGTTCGCAAGCATTCCTTTTGTAGCGGGTTCTAAAAAAGGAGAAGCTGATGTCAGAAAGGCGCTTGCTTGACCCGGATCTTGCTGAGGCACATGCGACTCTTTCAAATGTGAAATTCACTTTGGATGAATTTGCTGAAGCAGAAGTAGAAGCGAGAAGAGCAGTCGAACTTAATCCTAGCCTTGCTGATGCCTACTACGCTCTAGGCCACCTAAAGTGGATAACGGGTCATATTGCTGAAAGCGCAAAGCTTTACGAGACCGCGTACAAGCTAGATCCGCTGAAAGAGGAAAATGTGGGAATGCTTTTTGAAATTTATCTAGAACAAGGCAGAGATGGAGACGCTCTAAAAATGTGGAGGTCTACGGAGCATTTGTTTCCTCAGAGCTCGCTCGTAGGAATGACCGTGTACTATCTGATAAAACATGAGTATTCGAAAGCAACTGAATTTCTCGAAAAGTTTAAGCTCGCCGCTGGAAACGATTCGATATTTGCTCTTGGTCTTGAAGGGCTAGTCGCAGCGTACAAAGGAGAAAACGGAAAGGCCCTCGAAATGATCAAACGAATCGAGCAATCTTCAGGTCAGGACACTGGGGCTGTTAATTCTGTCGGCATGATTTACCACGCACTTGGAGACCTCGACAAGTTCTTTGAATGTATGAACCGGGCAATGGATATTCATGCCCTCATGCTGGGGAACCTGGTTAATTCACCAATATACGAAGACGCCCGAAGAGATCCTCGTATGAGAAAACTCCTTGAAAGACTAGATCTTAAGATAGAACTGCCCTCAATTGGGTAACTAGATCACAAACGCTGCCAGAAATAATGCGGCTGTGATTGCCCCAATTATTGCAGCGATTATGAAATAGACAACGAAAGTAACAACGATGGTTACAATTAGGTAGCTAACTATCCTATCTTTCGGTGTATTGAGGACTATTGGCATTCCCAGATAAAGAATGTACAACCCATAAAGCACTCCAAGGAATGCTATTATCCCACCAACGATTGGGATAATATCGAAAATACTGGCCAGGAAGAAAGGCGTGAAGGTATACGCTGCGAGTCGTGTTGCCCTAATTTGAGTTGTGGTAGTTCCAAAGCTCGGCCCGAGTTTCCACATTATAAAGCCCACCACAAAGACTGCTACGATATCTAAGATGTATGATACGATCGCCAACGCGAAACCATATCCAAGCGCCAAACCTCCAAAGGAGAGATGAAATAACGAGTCCCCGATCAAGGTCGCAACAAAGGGAACCGCGGCCAAAATCGCGACATAGTTCACGATTAGAGTCTGTATGGAAGTATCGTTATCGCGATTTACGTTCATAAATCCTGTCGGATTTCTAACTAGGGCGATCGCATCGCTAAATGCTGAGCTTATTCTAAACGATGCCTTCGGGTTACTACTCCCAGAGCCACCTGAGGAAGAGCTGTAACCCTGACCAGAAGATGAAGAAGTAGCTGGAGTAGGCGGAGTAACCGGTGTCGTACCACTGCTCGGAACAACTGTAGGCCAAAGGGCGGCCCCGCATTTTGAACAATAGGTACTCTCCTCGGAATTTTGGGTACCGCATTTAGCGCAATACAATTTGGTAGAGAAACGAGACATTCTCTTTGATTTAAATGTGTTCAACCTAACTATTTTTTCACATCTTCAGTGAAGCGTAAAGGCCGGTCCTAAACGAGGAAACTCGTTTTTTTACCTCGATGCAAAACCTTCCGCGGAGAAATTTGCCTGAAATATGACAAAGCGTTCGCCGAAATTGCAAACTAATTTGAGTTACAAGAGCGACAGGTATACCTATTGTGGTGACTGGGCATCTATGTTCACCATCCAGTGGACACCGAATTTGTCAGTCACCATTCCGAAAGTGTCGCCCCAGAATTGCTTTGCAAGAGGCATCGTAACCCTGCCACCTTGTGCAAACTTTTTGAATATGTCTGTGAGTTTACTTGCATCATGCCCCATTAGGCTCAATGAGACATTGTCTCCAAATTTGATCTGCATGTTTATGTGTCCATCGCTAGCCATTATCGAGCACGCTTCGTTTTTCAATGATGCGTGAACAATCCTACTCTTTTCTTCAGGTGTTTGTGCCATATTTGCTTCGCCGAATGTTTGCATTATGACTTCTCCTCCCAAAACTGATTGATAGAACTTCATCGCTTCGGCAGTATTGCCGTTGAAATGGAGATATGGCGTAAGAGTGCGTTTCAGAGCTGACAATAAATTTCGCCTTAGTGAAGACTTGCTAAACATCCCAGACATATCTTTTCTGGGTTCCATGGTGTGCGCCCTAACGCGCTCAAATTGAATAATACTTGCGCGCAACATTCACTTGCTTGCTCACAACAAATTACATCTCTGGCGAGCAGGCTCTCTACATACCGTGTGGATATGCAATTGTTGTTTTCGATTATTGCTTTTTTCTACCCTATTTATACTCCCTTTCCATATCTCTACATACAGCTGTACCAAATGACCATGTAGATTATCCAATAGCGCCCTAATATTGGAGTTTGCTTTAAATTCATTCATTAAGGACCCTATCCCCTAGCTTTTCCACACATGCCTATTCCAAATAGCCATTTGTGAGTATACGACGCCTTAAATTCCTCTTAATTGCGTCAAATACTTCCCTTTTATACACAGAATTGTTTAGGCGCTATATCTATAATTTCGAATAAAGCAATTGTTGAGGTTTTGCTTCGCTTTTTCCTGTCATTGCATTTTGATCATTGCTTTTAATATTCTCAATAGGGGGTAGAGCTCTACATACACGCAAAAAAGCAATTGCTATATTCTTGAAAGGGTATCATGAAGCTAATCCTAAATCTGGTTAGTTGAATTTAATTGCGTTCCTGCTTTCGTCTAAATGAAATTTATCTATTCAGATAGTTCTCTTGTTTCCATGCATCGTAAAGAGACGCAAATCCGGAAACCAAAAGTACAAGTCGGGAAATAAAGGCACAAAATCAGTTTCATTCAGGCATTCAAAAATCCAAGAAGTTTTTGTCAACAAAACTATTTCTTTTGCTCTCAAAATAGATCCTATTTTTTGCAACGCGAACAAGATCGGCCTGCAATATGTAAATAGCTCACTCGTTGAAATTATCTATCATGCCTGCCCAAGCAAGTCCCCAAAAAGCCTTTGATTTTCTAAAAATCGACATGCCGCTTAAAAAGCCAAGAAAGACAGGCATCATTGAATTTAGGGGTCCATACTATACTTCCGTGAGCTACGGCTACCTGAAGGACTTGCTCGAAGATTGGGGCGAATACGTCGATGGCTACAAGTTTGCAGGCGGATCCATGCGTCTTCTCTCAAAGACAAGAGTGAAGCAAATAACACAATTATGCCACCAGCACAAGATCTACGTGTCGACCGGGGGTTTCGTTGAAAGAGTCATAGTCGAGGGAAGCGAGATTGTAGACAAATACCTCAGGGAATGTAAAAACTTGGGTTTTGATGTAATAGAGGTATCAAGTGGACTAGCTTCAATTCCTCTGGAAGACAAGGTCGCAATAGTAAGGCAAGTCCAGAAGATCGGCCTAAAACCAAAGCCAGAGGTTTCAATGATGATCGGAGCAGGCGCTGGAACTCACATCGCGGGCTATGAAGAGAGCATGAAGATGCGCAGTTTCGATGATTTCGCAGCTGAAGTTAGAGCGCATCAAAAAGCGGGAGCGGGCGTGATAATGGTGGAATCGGAAGGATTGACTGAAGATTTGCCTCCCGAGAAATGGAGGAAAGACGTGATTGAGAAGCTTGTGGATATATTTGGCTATGAAACATTCATGTTTGAGGCCTCCGACCCGCCGGTCTTCAAGTGGTATCTAACAAAGTTTGGTCGTGACGTGAATTTGTTCATTGACCACTCACAAATCGTGGAATTTACTGCCTGGCGAACAAAACTCTGGGGAGATAGCACTATTTGGGAAGGTAAGGAGCTTCATTACAAACCACGCTGAAAAACTTCGAGTGCTCTAATAGTATGACTATAGCGGAAGAACTGGCCGAATTTGCAGCTTCTAGAACTTTTAGTGATCTCTCGGAATCTGCATTAAGACAACTCAAAATCAGGGTTCTTGATTCACTAGGCTGCGGAATTGGGGCGCTATACGCACCTCCTGTCAGATCATTGCTCGGAATCTTATCTGAATTCGGCGGGGCTCCGCACTGCACTTTGATCGGGGGAGGCAAGGCTGCCCCGGATCGAGCTACCTTTCACAACGGCGCTTTGATCAGATATCTAGATTTTAACGACTCTTATCTTGCAAAAAACGAGACTTGCCATCCAAGTGACAATTTAGCTCCAATCCTAGCCGCAACAGAATACGCCGGAGGCTCTGGACAGGATCTCCTTGTCGCCCTAGCTGTCGCGTACGAGGTACAGTGCAGGCTGAGCGAAGTTGCTCCGGTTCGAGCAAGAGGCTTTGATCACACGGTGCAGGGAAGCTATGCCGTTGCTGCAGGGGCCTCAAGAGCCCTGAAACTAGATCCTGAAAGAACAGCTAACGCCATCGCAATTAGCGGCACAGCTCTAAATGCGTTAAGAGTAACAAGAACTGGCAGGCTTTCCAACTGGAAGGGACTAGCCTATCCTTTCATGGCTTCGGGCGCAATCCAATCCACTTTCCTTGCAAAAGATGATGTCACAGGACCGCTAGAAGTGTTTGAAGGAAACAAGGGGTTCATGGATACAATCTCGGGACCATTCAAAGTAGATTGGCATTCCGAGGGTTTAGATCTAGTAACAAAGACTATACTCAAAAACTACAACGCGGAAATTCATTCCCAGTCCGCAATCGACTGCATGTTAAAATTAAGAAATCGCCATGGTCTCTCAGGCGATGATGTTGATTATGCCGAAGTCAAGATATTTGACGTCGCTTTTCACATAATTGGCGGTGGAGAAGAAGGAGAGAAGAATGAATCCATTGAAACAAAAGAGCAGGCCGATCACAGCCTTCCCTACATTCTTGCAGTCGCCCTCCTTGATGGAAAAGTCATGCCGGAAGAATATGAAAGTGAGCGAATAAACTCCCGTGACGTTCAAGCGCTACTAAAAAGAATACGCGTCAAGCCTGACAAAGAATTCAGCAGTAAGTTTCCAAACGAAATGCCCTGCGAGATTACGGTCCATACAAAGAGCCGAAAGACCCTTGTAGAAAGATCCGTTGATTATGATGGTTTTTTTACCAGGCCCTTCACGTGGGAAGAAACAGTTAGAAAATTCAAAGCTCTCACTTTAAGGTACATTGAGGAAGAAGTGCGATCGCAAATCGAAAAGACCGTTGAGAACCTGGAGAATCTAGACGCGTCTGACCTTACCATAATTTTAGAAAAGACAACCAAAGGAAAACCTGATTAGAGCACCTTCTAGCTTTTTGATTGCGACCTACAAAAGAAGGCGGTTATGAAAGAACCCATGAACTATAAGCAGCTTGGAAATACTAAAATCAAAATCTCCGAGATAGGCCAGGGAACCTGGCAGTACAGGGGAGGAGTCGAACCCTTGAGGGTTGGAATTTTACTCGGGGCAACCCATGTTGATACGGCAGAAATGTACGGGACAGAGGAAACCGTAGGCGAAGCAATTAGAGATGAAAGAGAGCAAGTATTCCTTGCTACAAAGGTCTCCCCAAGTCATATTCATCACGACGATCTAATCAAAGCAGCCGAGGCAAGCCTGCGTAGACTCGATACGAAAATATTGGACCTCTATATGATTCACTGGCCGAATCCTAGAATTCCGATCAAGGAATCAATGAGCGCCATGGAAGAGCTAGTCAGGCGCGGAAAGATCAAGCACATTGGAGTAAGCAATTTCTCTGTCAAAGAACTCAAGGATGCGCAACATGCTCTCTCTAGAGAGAAGATAGTTTCAAACCAGGTGGAGTACAATCTCCAAAATAGGGAGATTGAGGAAGAGCTTGTCCCCTATTGCAAGAAGGAGAAAATCACTATTGTCGCATATTCTCCGCTTAGCCGGGGCAATTTCACGTCAGATGAGAATGGCGTCCTAGATCGAATTGCCAAAAAGTATGACAAGACGATAGCCCAGGTCATACTAAATTTTCTGACGCGCGAGGATCATGTCGTCGCGATCCCAAAGGCAAATAGATCTGAGCATGTGAAAGAAAACTGCGGGGCCTCTGGATGGCGACTATCAAGCGAAGACATCCGTGAAATTGATGAGAGTTTTTAGATCTTTCTTCAACAATCCTAGGAGAAGTGCAGCTATTATTCTTGCAATTTTAGACACGATGTTCGTATTCGGTCTCATTGTTTTCCTTTACGTAGTCGGCGTTTAATACTTTCAGCCGTACTGGCTTTCAAAACAAGTCTTTCATTTGCAGGAAGGGGTATGGTGGCTCGGCTGGCTAAGGAACGACACGATTGGAGTCATCGGATTTGTTTTGAGCGAAGCAGGCTATTTCGCCGGTCGGTATCTTAAAAATCTAAAACGAATTCAGGGGTCATCCTAAAACCTAGGCAAATTTCTCCTAGCTCCGCACTTTGGACAGTGCCAATGCTCTACTCCAGCATCGGTATATTCTAAGAATGATTTTCCATCGCAAATTCCGTCATGTTTTGACGATCCGTCTCCTGTTAGAATTGCCTTGTTGTTCATTTGATAATGTGATGTAAACCTCGTTTGGATAGGGAGAAGTTCGCTTTGGAATTATTGACTAGAGAAAGAGTTCTAGCAAAACAAAAGCACAAAGTAATCTCTTAGGAAGGCGGTTGCATCTGTACAGTATACCCGGCATTTTGAGAGAATGGATAGTAATATTTCCCGACGAGGCTCGTGTAATTTGTTCCCATTGGAAAAGAGCCGCAGCTGTTCCCGACGAAATTAGCCCCGCCATTGTAGAGTTCAAGAGTTCCTTCAAGAACGAGACTAGTACTGCAACTGCTTCCCCATATCTGCTCCATGTGGAGGTAATCATTTGCCCAGTATTTTATGCCCCAATAGAGGTTGTACGAGGGGTCGAAAAGCTTTGTTTTGTTGACATTGTTGCAAGAAGGGTTGACCTGCATGAGCCCGTAGTCTACTCCTCCGCAAACACCGTTATGAATAGTGCTAGTCACATTGGGATTGAATGCAGATTCCAAGGCGATCTGAGCTTTTATCAGCATTGGATCTGGAACGCCGAAAAGCGCAGAATCATTCAGAATGTACGTGTCATAGGCGTTTGCGTTACACCACCATTTGCATGGATTTGTGAGATAAATTGTGTCGTGGCTAGGAGGGGAATAGGACGGGTATGATTGCGTCGTAGTAGTTGATACGCTTGGGAGATTAGAGACTATGTTGCCTGCTGCAGGAGCTACTCGGGGATATAGCAATGTAAGAGATGCGCCTACAATGATGACAAGTAATCCAGCGATCAAAAAAATCGCTACCATCGATAGGCCATGTCTTGAGCGGCGCAATGTTAGATTTGCTTATGTAAATAGAAGATTTTTGGTATTAGTCGAAAAGAACTATGAAGAAATTCTAGCTAAATGAAATGCGTCTTTGCCTCAATAGAGGGAAAAGCCCACTTAAAGCGAATAGTTGATCAAAAGGTTTCGAAGTATATCTGCAACATCTTCAGCTTTATCTGTAGTTCTTTCAAGAGACTCGTAGATCTCTTTCATCTTCATAGTTTGAAATGCGGAAGCCCGCGCTTCATTTTCAAACATTGATCCCAGACTCTCTCGAAGAAGCGCGTCTCCTTCATTTTCGAGCTCATCTATTTTGAGTGCGGTGTCACTTATTACTACCTGGGCTGCTCTTCCTTTAAGTGCAAGTATTGCTTGTCTCACTGCTTGAGCTTGAGACAGTATTATTTTGGAAAACTTCGCCATTTCAGGCGTCGCCTCCTGGATATGGTAAATGTCTAATCTTGATACTGCTGCATCAATCAGATCTATCATGTCATCTAGTACTTTTAGAAGCGAAGTTATGTCCTGCCTGTCTATTGGAGCCACAAATCTTCTTGCTAATTTCGTAAATGATTCGTGCACTAGATCGTCACCGATATGCTCTGTCTTCTTTATCTCTTCTGCGAGAGTCGAAGGATCGAAACTCCCATGTTGTTTTGACACTGCGTTTTCCATAGTTGAATTGAAGGTCTCGGCCGCTGCTAGAACATTGGCTGAAATTTTGTCAAACATTTCGTAGAATGATTTGAAAATCTCTGATACATCTTCAAGAGATAGCTTCTTTGTCTCTGTTCCCATGACAATAGTCAAAAAGCCACCGGCGAAGCAGGCAACCGAGACAATCGTAAGCATCGCAACTCGTCCAATGTCTATCAGGACAAATGAAAGTACAAAAGTGCCAAATAAGGCGCCTACTTTTCCTACGGTTGCAGCAATTCCATGTCCTGTCCCTCTAAGTCTAGTAGGAAATAGCTCGACAGGATAAACCCATGTAGTCGTGTTTGGCCCTGCGTTTTCCATGATATAGAAGGAACCAAACAAAGCGAATAGAATAACTATTGAAAATGACGCTGCCCCGGTCAGAATATAGGAAGCAATTCCGAGAGGAATAGCCATTCCGAAAAAGCCAACTATTTGTAGCCACTTGCGACCTGCGACATCGATCAATGCGATCGAAGAAAGATATCCAACAAATGCAAAGCCGTAAAGGATTGCAGTAGTTTCCAAGCCTGTCGTTATAGTATCTTTTGGATATAGGGCTAGGACAAGAGTCGTCGATAAGATTCCTATTCCGTAAACTCCAACATCAACTAGAAACCAACTGAGCGAAGTAAAAAATACACGGCGCGCATATGGAGAGATTAGTAATTCTCTTGCAGAGACACTTTCCGCGACTGTGTCTAGCTGTTCTTCCGTAATTTTGTATCCAAAGAATTTCGACATTACTTCTCTTGCTTTGTCAGTTTGACCATGAGACAAGTACCACCTTGGTGTCTCTGGCATTTTGGTTCGTAGCGTGAGAGCAATGATCGCTGGGAAGACCCCTGAGAGAAGCATCCACCTCCATGCATCTGGTCCGGTATTGATTACCGCCAAGCTCACTCCAATAGCAGAAAGTATGCCCAGGCCCTGGAATGAAAACACGGATGCGATTAACTTCCCTCTGTGTCTGCTACTAACAAACTCTGTAATGTATGAAGCACTGATCGGGTAGTCCGCTCCAATTCCAATTCCCAAAAAAAACCTAAAGACAACAAGTTCAATGATATTTTGAGAGAAGGCAGAGAGAGCCCCGAAGACTACAAAGAAAATAAGATCAATTACGAATAGATTCTTTCGCCCAAGCTTATCAGCCAGATTTCCAAATGTTACTGCCCCAATAACTGCTCCCAAAATTGCGCCTGAACTGATAAGAGCGACGTCAAGCGCAGAAGTTGAATGAAAATAAATCTCTATCAGAGGTAGCGCGACACTGATTACGAATAGATCGTAACCGTCCATGAATACGCCAGCACCGGAGAGGAAGAGAACTCTATAATGCGATCGTGTCATTTTGCCCGTTTCAATTTGATCGATGAGTCCGCCGGATTCCTTTCCGTTTGTGCGCGGGCTTGCTCTGTTGCCTTCTACCAATCTGTGCGAACATCCTTTAGAATATTGAAGCCGATGTCACTTGAGCTGTGACTCTTTCAGATTAGAATTCTAATCGGTTTTTAACTGCTATCATTGGGTGTTATTTATTGTTCGCTCGAAGCATTAGTCTAGTTCCTCGCGCTCCGAATAAGTAATCATTTTCTAAGACTAGGTTAGCAAAGAAACTAAATGTCACATTCAGAAGATCTTCTAAAAGAAATCAAACAATACGAAGATGAAATAATAAGGATCAGGCGAATGATTCACGAAAACCCAGAGCTCTCCTATAAAGAGTTTCAAACTGCAAAGCTAGTTGCTCAAAAACTGCGATCTCTTGGGATTCAGGTCGAACCAAATGTGGGGGGAACCGGCGTCGTTGGTTTGCTCAAAGGATCAAAGAACAAGAAAGGTAAGACTGTGGCTCTACGCGCAGATATGGATGCCCTTCCTGTGCTTGAAAATGTAGATCTTCCTTTCAAATCAAAGAATTCTGGACTAATGCACGCTTGCGGCCACGACACTCATGTTGCAATGTTACTCGGAGCCGCGATGCTTCTATCAACGCATAAGGACGAACTTTCTGGTTCGGTCAAATTTCTATTCCAGCCAGCTGAAGAACACGGCGGAGTGGGCGGCGCTCTTCCTATGATAAGAGATGGCGCAATGAAAGATGTGGATTATGTGTTTGGTCTCCATATTGCAGCAGACTGGCCTTTGGGTACTTTCGCTCTAAGAGGAGGACCTCTCATGGCGGCCCCTGATGGTTTCAAAGTCAAAATCGTGGGCCGAGGTGGCCACGGTTCTCACCCGAGCGACACGATTGATCCGATCTATGTCTCATCGCAAGTGATCTCAGCAATCCAAGGCATCACTAGCAGAATGATTGATCAAACAAAGCCCCTAGTGATCTCGGTCTGTAGCATTCACTCGGGCACAAAGGATAACATAATTCCAGATGAGGCTTTCCTAGAGGGAACTATCCGAACTCTGGATGAAGAAACTCGCAAGAAAGCCAAGGCAACCTTCTCAAAGATTGTAAACTATGCTTGCAAGACCTACGGCGCAAAGTGCAAGATCGAATTCATGGAAAACACATATCCAGTTACGGTGAATAACCCAAAGGTGACTGAGCGAGTCTTCAAAGTGCTGAAATCGATCAAAGGGACAAGGACAGTTGAATGCGAGCCAATAATGGGCGGCGAAGATATGTCTCGCTTTTTGCAAAAAGCCCCGGGCACGTTTTACTTTCTGGGTACAAAGAATGCGAAAAAGGGGTGCGTTGCTCCAAATCATAGCTCGAAATTCAAAGTGGATGAAGATGTGCTAAAGTATGGATCAGTATCTCTAGCGAAGCTTGCATTAGATTTTGGAGCTTCTTGAGAAAGGGGGGTACTTAGTACTATCCAACGTACTTTTGCTCCAAATATTGAACGAGCCAATCAGGATTGTAACTTTCTCCGAACTCTTTTCTTAGCAGGTCCTTTGGAGCAAAAGTGCTTCCCCATTTGTGAATCTTATTACCTAGAAATGCCTTGATCTTTTTGATATCTTTAGTTCTTATCGTCTTTGGAAGATCAATCTCCTTCCTGATATTGTTCCAGATCATTCCGTCGACAACGTTTCCTATGGTGTAGCTTGGAAAGCCTCCAAAGCCCCCACCACTCCAATGGATATCTTGGAGCACACCCTGTGAATCAGTTTTAGGCACAATCCCCAGATTGTCTTTGAACTTCTCTGACCAAATTGAGGGGAGTTCTGAAACTGAAACCTCTCCACCTAGTATCTGCTTTTCAATCTGATATCTGATCGCTATGTGGAAATTGTATGTTAGTTCGTCTGCATCCACTCGAATAAAACTCCGGCGCACCAAATTAAAGTAATAATAAAGGTCCTCAGCATCGTACTTCTTCAAGAACTTGAATTTAGATTTGAGCATCGGGGTAACGACTTTGGAAAAATCTCTGCTTCTCCCAACCACATTTTCGATGAACCTTGATTGAGATTCGTGTATTCCCCCCGAAGCTCCACCGGAAATTGGAGTATATTCGAGATCTTGGGAAACCTGGAGACCGTAGATAGCATGTCCGCATTCGTGCATTGTTGCAAACATGCTTGCCCGGAAATCCTTTCCTTCATATCTTGTTGTGATACGGACATCATTTAAGGAAAAACCTGTTGTGAATGGATGTGTGGAGATGTCCATTCTAAACCTCGTTTCATTTGGCATATCCAAAATATTGAGTATCGAGTTGTTTACACTCTCCATGACTCTTTTATCATATTTTACTGACTCTAGCTCGTGGCGTTTTGGGTAGGTTCTCTCCTTTTGCACTTTCGCAAGTATTCGCTTTAGGTTGGGGATCAATTTCTCAAAGATCGAGTCCATATCATCTGTTCGTAGACCCTCTTCGTTGCGATCAAGAAGTGCGTCGTACGGATGTTTTTCATATCCAATCTTTTCAGCTTCTTCGCGTTTTAGTTCTATCAATTTCTCTAGATGAGGCTTGAATGATTGAAAGTCGCTCTTTTTTCTAGCAATCCTCCAAACTTGGTTTGCTTCGGCTCTAGTTTTCGAAAGTTTCTCTATTAGTTCTGGCGGGACCTTTTCATAGTAATCAAGCTGTCTTTTTAGTACACGAAGTACGCCTTTTTCTTCTTCGTTCAAGCTAGCATCTTCTTTCTCTGCCTGACCAACTAGCTCCTTGAGTGATAGTGTGAATCTTTGCCTGAGTAAAGCTAGTTCAGAGTTTGCGATAGCTCGCGCCCTTGTTCCTTCAGGAGGCATATATGTCTCGAAGTCCCAGTTTAGGACAGCTGAGGCATGACCTACGGCCCATACTAGTCTGTATCTTTGAATTAAGTCAAGGATAGTCTTGTTTTGAAACATGTCTTTCTCATCAGCATAGGAATGCTTTGAGTGAAAAGAAAAATGCGAGATGTTAATATGTGAATCTCATTTTTGTCATCGTCAATGTAGTAGAGCCAAGACAGCCTGAAGGCTAGAGGAATCTAACTTTCATTGGAAGTTTCAGAACAAATCGTTTTCTATTGAGCAAATATTGATGAAAGCACAGGGTATCATAAAAACAGCAAGTCTAACCCCTTTCATCAAAGTGGATTTTCGATGGAAAAAGAAAGAGGGCTTCTCGGAGCAGGAGTTTTGCTCTATTTGATTAGAAATGTCTTCCTCGGCATTGAAATAGAATGTCAACCTGCAATTCAGCAAAAAATGAGCCAACTCTTGGACTGCAAGCCCAACATTGATGAGTTAGAATTTAGCCGAATCAACGACCAAACTCGCAGATTTGTTCAAGATCTGAAGTCGTTTGCACTCGAAGTAACAGAGGAGCCTAGACTGCTGAAACCTAACCAGAAGATGGACATACTTCTGCCAGATCTTCCGATTGCTCAGAAGAATTCGACCCTCGGCCTTCCTGCCGATGTCCGCGCAGCGGTACAGAAAGCAAACGACTGCTTTCGTAGTGGCCACTTCGAAGCATCAAGTGTGATGTTCAGAAAGGCCGTAGATATTGCAATTAGGAAAGGTTCTTCAACTTGGACTAGATCAGAAGATGCTTTTTGATAAATCAGAAAGCGAAAAGCAGTTGTCCGAAAAGATGAAAGTGCTTGCGTCTAGATACCACATGAGCAGTAAAACGATCCAGAGTCTTGAAGATGTCAAGGTATTCTGAAACTATGGAGCACACGCAGTGATGCAGATGTTCAGGGAAGATATTGCTGACAATATCGAACCTAAGGTGCGACTGTTCTTGTCTGAATTGAAACTGGAAGACTAGATCCTACAGAACAGTGTTGTGTATATTGCGGAGGCAGTTTCTCGCTTAAGGAACCGACTCTGCGCTCAACGTCACGAATTGAATCAGTTTCAATGAGAAAGGAAGATGACGAAAGGGAAGAAAAGCAGCAGCTCAAAGCAAAGCATCTGAATAAGAATGAATTTCTCTCAAGACTCGATGCCGAATTAAAAGAAGACTATGAAGTCATTAGCGATGTACATGACAGAGTCGAGAATGCAAAGCAGGAGCTTGCAAAAGAAAAGAAACGCGAGACACTTCGAAACCCGTTCTTCTCGATTACGAGTTTCATCGAAAATCTAGAGAAAAACCAGGACGACTATGAACTATTCTCTGAAGGTAGCAGCAACCTCTCGATCAAACTTGTCGATCCTGCTCCTTCGCTAAAGATTCTGAAAGAGCCTGAGATACTTGTGATGATGAGTGGGACGATGCCCTCAGGTGATTATATCGAAAAAGTTTGGGGCATTGAAGGTTGCAAAGAGATATCTGTTCAAATCAAGTACGCGGAAGAATATTACAGCGTGTTCAGCAAAGAAAATCTCCGCTTTGAGTTAATACATGACAAGGAGATGACTGCAAGTTGGGGCAACAGAAAGTTCGTAGGAGAGAAACTCTGGCAGGGATATGGGAAAATCATCAACCGGGCCTTTGAGAAGGAATCATTGCTTTCAGTACTTGTTTGTTGTCCGTCTTACTTCGTCGCTAGTAGAATATCAAATTACATTCAAGCGCCTAATTTGTGGAAGATAGGCGCACCTCCATCCAAGAAGTGAGCAAGCTGATTGTTGCTGGCGGGAGAAGAGTGATTGTTGCCGTCGCCCACGGAAAGCTCCTTGAGTGTGGAATTTGTTCAAGACAGTAGAAGCCTGATAGATTGTGTTGTGATAGCGGGTATCCCTTATGCAGTTCCAGATGATCTCTACAAACTGAGGTTAGCAAAGGTGACGCAAAGGCTTAGAATCGAAGACGGCACTCCCGAAATCGAACAATTCGAAAAGGAGTACTTCAGGCATCAACCGCACTCATGACAGTGAAACAAGCTATTGGTAGAGCAGTCAGATAACCGGAAGAAAGTAACTCCCTCTTTTTCCACTCGAACAATCTTGTAGGACCAACTTTTTGAGCTGACCTGCAGGAGTTTGCTTGTCTTCTCTTCTTTTCTTGTTAGAATTAGTCACATCGTTGACACTCTACACCTAAGTAAGCGGATACACTTTTTCTTGCTTTAGAATTCCTGCAACATATTTTAGAGCCGCATCGAGATCCTGTTTTTACAGTAAAGCTGCGGATAGTTTTTGAGAATGACTGATAAGATTTCAAGAGAGGAGAAATTCCCAAAGAGGGATAGAGCTTGACTCATCAGTCGCAGTATCTCTTTCCAGTGTCAGAAGAATGGTTCGTTTTACTCTTCCGGCGAAATGGCGGGAAAACAACTTCAATTGTCTCGCATCAGTCTTCTTCTTAACTTCAATGCCCGTAAGCTTGGTTTTGCCATGGCCGTCGTCCTCGACTAGAATGAAATCCACCTCAAAGCTATTTCTGTAGAAGAATTTGGCCTTTGTTTTCAAGAGAACCAGATTTTCCAAAAGCTTGGGAAGTGTGGTGCTATTTGGCTCCCCGAAAGCAAACGACAAGTTTGGAGTCCCGAGATAAGCCTTTTTCATCTTTCTCGCGCTGGCGAGCGGGCTTCCTCTATAGTTGTAAATCAATCTGACCAAGAGGCCGTACTCAAGATATTCTACGTAATTTGATATTGTCCTTTGGTCCCTTGCAAGATCCTTTGAAAGCTCGCTATAGTTTATGATTGCTCCCGGATTCCTTGCAATGGCGTAGATGAGCGACTTCAGGAGCTCTATATCCTTCAGACCAAACTCCTGTGGAATGTCTTTGTATACGACTCTTTCGATTACGTTGCTTTGTATGTAATTTTGCGCATAAATTTCGTCCGACTCTTGCACGAGCTCAGGAAAGGACCCGTACTTTATGTACTTGTAGAAGAGTGGTGTGATTTCTCTCTCCCATAGTTTGGGATCCTCCTTTATCGCCCCGACGTCCTTTCCCAAGAGTTCTAGAAACTCTTCAAACGATAGGGGCTCTAGATGGAAATCAACAATTCTTCCTCCAAGGCTCTCTCTGGAGCGTTTCCTCAGCGCAACGGAGGCCGATCCTGTCAGAACGAACTTGATCTGAGGGTAAAGATCGTAGTAGACTTTGATTTTGCTCTCCCAGTCTTTCACTTTTTGAATTTCGTCAAAGAAGACAAATACCTTCTTCTCTGTTGTCGTCGACTCGAAGGTGTAGTTCAAAACCTGCTTCTGATATGTTTCGAGAACATCATTCAGATCCGCAGAGGCCTCGTCGAAAGAAAAGTAAATGATGGACTTGGGGCTGACTCCAGTACTCAGAAGGTCGTCTATTAACTGATAAACGAGGACTGTCTTGCCCACTCTTCTCATTCCCCAAACGAGAAAAGTTTGCCTCTTTTCGAGATTTTTCCTTAGATCCGAGTATAGATTCCTTCGATACTTCTCCAAAAGAGCATCTCTAAGGTGACCGCTGGTCCACCACGAATTGAAGCGGCTAAGCTCTTGTAGGTCCATTATCTACATTCTGATGTTAAAGATTATTAAAAGTTATGACAATATGATGTCATAACTTCGCCATTTCTCTATTCCAGAGGTGCAATGGCTTTTTTCTATCCATAGTCAAGTCAATTGCAACTTGTTTCTGCAGATGAAAATGCCAGCTGTCCGATTATTATTCGCGTCTCGTTCACCATCAAAATCACTCCAATTGGAACCCTTCCTACTCACGCAAAGAGGTCTTCATTCCCGTGCTCTCCGAGCTTCTTGAGTTGCTAATATTCTTCTAGTCTTCCGCTTTTTCTAGCTAATCTCTCAAAACCCCTCATGAGAATGTATCCGACAAACAAAACTGCTACCCCGTCGATGAACTCTTCGAGAAAGACAGTCCCAAGACTGAACACCGAAGCTCCTTGGATTGCTCCTCTAGCCGCAAGCACTCCATATGTCATTGGTATAGACCAGCTGAAGGGCTGGAGCCATAGAGGAAGGGATGAAACTGGAAAGTTCACTCCGCTTACGAGCATCGTCAGAAAGAGGAATATGTTTGCTACAATCATTGCAGTCCGCATGAAGAGTCCAATGCTGCTGATCAAAAGACCGAAACTAATCATCATCACGCTTGTTAGGACAATTGTTATCCCCAGAGCTAGAAAATCAGCGTTAGCGAAGCTAATTCCAAACACAAAGTCGGCATAAACTAATGCTGCGACTACGATTATTGTAGACATGAATATCTGAAATGCGGCCCGGCCGGTGAAGAGAGCCATTCTGTTTGCTGGAGTGACAATCAAGTTTTGTAGAGTCCCCTGCCACTTGTCCTGCGAAGTGATGTTAGCAACAGCAAAAACAGCTGCAAAAGACATCGATTGGACCGCGTTTCCAATTACAGTGTACTGCGCTTGAGCAAGAGCATTGCTACCCCCATGATACACTGCTATCGCAAGTAAAAAGAAGAAAGCCATCTCTGCGGGCGGAGTTATGAATATCTGCATGACCCACATTTCCCATGAGTCCCAGAGAATAGTTCCCTTTCGACCAAAAAGTACAGAGCCAGAAAACACTCTAAAGAATAGCAAAACTTTCTTTCCGAAGGTCTCTTTCTCAGCAACGGCGGCTCTTTCTTGAGGATTTTGTTCTTCTTCTGCTACCGTCATGTCTAATACTCCTCTATCGTTCCGTTTTTCTTCGCGATTGTTTCTACTCTTTTGAACAAAGCGAAACTCAAGCCCAAGTAACCAAAGGTTGCAAGGAGCATAAACGCAATATCAGTCCAGTACCCAGTTGGAAGCAAAGGTCCATACGAATATGCTGAGCCAACTGCTGCTCTCTTAATTGCCTCGATTCCCCAGGTGGGTCCAATGATAAATGATATCGGAAGAGCGTAGAATGGAAGTAAAGCGACTGCAAAAGACGTTCCAGTTGCTATGTAGACTGGTATCTCCATCGAGTTCTCTATGAAGCCGCCTTTTCTGCTCAATACATAGACTGTGGAAAGCATGAGACCAAATGATGACATCGAAATATAAGTTAGAATAGTTGCGAAAACAAATAGTCCGGGATTCAAAAGTCCCACTCCTACTCTGAACCAAGCCATGCCAATTCCAAGAACAATAAACCCGTTGATCACGCCGATGAAAGTGTTCCAGAGCACTCGCCCTAAAACTATCCATATCAAAGGAGCTGGTGCGGCAAGAGTCGATTCCATCGTGCCGTTCCATCTATCAAATCCAATCGAGTTTGCAGATCCGTAAACAGTAGTTCCCCATACTCCCATCAAGCCTCCCCCTAGCACTGCGGCAAGCAAGGCAGATGCGCCAACATTGCTAGGGCCAGAGTTAACGATGAAGAAGAGCGACACCATCGTAAAGATGAACGGCGCAATGATGCTAGGGATGATCCACTGCGGATCTGCGAAGAAATTCTTCGCAGAAAGAGTCATTGAAGCTTTGATAACTTGTCTAAGCGATACATGGTATGATCTCGGAGATTCAAATAAAGTCCTTTGCATGGAGGTGTCACTCCTCGACTAGTCTAAGGTATGCGTCCTCTAGAGTAGGCTCTTTGATGCTCTTGTCGATTATCTTGACTCCTTCGGCTACCTGTGTCACTTCTGTTAAAACGTCCGTTGCGATCGGAGTTTGTATTTTGATGAACTGTCTTTCTGATTCTAGATCAGCGACTACTCTGATTACGCCATTTATTGACTTGAGCTTTTCCACAAAGTTTTGTGTTGCACCATAGGTTTGAAGCTCAACCACAGAAATGTCCTTGACCAGTCTCTTGAGCCCTGATGGACTATCAAGCGCGACAATTTTTCCCTTTGAAATAACTGCGATTCTTTTGCATAGCTCATCTGCTTCGAACATATAGTGGGTAGTGAGTAAAATTGTCTTGCCCCACTTTTCCATCTGGCGAATCATTTCTCGAATATCGCGAGCACCTGCAGGGTCTAATCCAATTGTTGGCTCATCAAGGAAAATGAGCTCTGGATCGTTCACGAGGGACTTTGCTATGTGAAGCCTTTGCTTCATCCCCCTTGAGTACTTTTCGACCTTGTCGTTCTCACGTCCTTCTAGTCCGACGAGTCTTATGAGATCTGGGATGCGTTTTCGGCTTATGCTTGGATCGACCCCGTATAGGTCTGAAAAGTATTTCATATTTTCAACGGCTGTGACTCTGTTGTACAGTCCTCGCTCTCCTCCGAAGACGATTCCGATTCTTTTCCTGATTTCGTAGACTTGTCTGTTGACATCCATTCCCAAAACGAAAGCTTGTCCAGAAGTTGGGGTAAGTAGCGTAGTCAAGATTTTGATCGTTGTAGTCTTACCGGCTCCGTTTGGTCCTATCAAGCCGAAGAGCTCTCCCTTTTTCACGTCGAAGGTCACGCCTGCAAGTGCCTCTGTCACGCGGCTTGTTTTTCCAAAGAAAGAACGAGTGACGTACTCTCGTCTGAGGTCTCTAACCTCTATCGCCAGTTCTTCGCGGGACATTGTTCTTTCAGGCTCTTCGACTACTTGCATTTTTGATCACAGTTTGTTTTATTCGAGAGGGCAAACCTTCAATTCAGTTTTCATCTCTTCTGGACGACATCCGACAAGATAGGAAACATCATTGACAGCTAGGTAAAGCTTCTTCTGAAATGTATAGTGGTTATACACTCTGCTACATTCATGTGCCATTTTCCCAAATGTTGGAAGAAGCGTTAGTTGGGCTTGAGAGGTTTATTTTGATTTTCGCCCGATTTTTTTGAAGATAGAGACGCATTTATTGGCTCGCATTAGGTATGGGTATTTTTCTAGATTGCAAATTGACTGAAAGCACAAAGTATCATAAAAACAGCAAGTCTAACCCTCTATTATCAAAGAAGATTTTTGAGGGAAAAAGAAAGAGGCCTTCTGCTCGGAGCAGGAGTTTTGCTCTATTTGATTAGAAATGTCTTCCTCGGCATTGCAAAGAGTGCAAAGCCTGCAACAGCACTGGTCGTTAAGTGCCCATTTTATTTTGTGATCGAAAGATGTCTTTATCTATTTTATATCTCGAAGTTTTGGAAATCCCTCGCAACGGTTTCTAAAATCTAATGCCAATGGAAAGGTTCAAAACATCCGAGTCTGATTCAACACATTCCTACTCGATATTTAGCGGAGCGCATCAACAAAATATGACGCAGCAAGAAGAGCGCAACAAAACTGCAAAGACGATAACAATTACAGATGCCAATTTCGATTCAATAATTTCTAAGAACTCCTTCGTGGTTATTGATTTCTGGGCAGCATGGTGCGGTCCATGCAAGAAAATATCACCTATAATCGACGAACTAGCGCGCGAGCTTTCGGATCGAGCAATTTTCGGCAAAATGGATGTCGATTCTAATCCTAAGAGTCCGACACGATTTCATGTGAGAAGCATACCCACTATTATTATCTTCAAAAATGGACAGCCGATAGATCAGCTCATAGGCTCTGCTTCAAAGGGCGCCATTCGCGAGAAAATCATCTTGAGCCCTTAGAGAGCTCGTCTCAACTGTGGCTTGCATCCGTCTATTTAGCGTATAAAGCAAAGCCAAAGTAGCCCGTATCGACATACTAGATCTAAGGGTATAATATGGTAATTTCTTGTTCTGATCGCCGAATCATTCGTTTAAAATTTTAGAACACCTTGTTCAATTGTGAACGATTAAAGGTCAAGGCTCTTTTATCACTTCGAGGAGAAATCCAGACCCTTGGCTTTAGAGGAATCTGACTCTTCGTTGGATAAAAGAAGTGTAGATCCAAAGATGGATTACGAGCAGTATGCGAGGATTGATTCTCTCATTCAAATGAGGATGCGATCAAGAAAAGGTCGAAAAATCCGACCCCGAAGCAAGATTCTCATCGCGATCCTTGAAGCCTGCCGAACACCTTCGGTCGAACATTGGATCATGATCAAAGCACGTCTCGGTTATGAGACCTTTTGGAAGCACATGAACAGCCTTTTGGAGGAAGGGAAAATGATATGCTCTTTCGGCGACCAAAAGCAGGGAGGCAAGTCAAAAACATATTACTCTGTCACAGAGGATGGCCTTCTCATGCTCGAGCGTCTCCAACAAAAGCAAGATTGAGCGTCAATCTCTTCTCTCTAATTTGATTCTTGAGAGAGGCAAAAGCACAGTATTTTTGAGGAAGTTACGATCAAACTCAAAGCTGCAACACAAACTTTGTTTCACACTGACCCGACGAGAGAGAAATTTCGCAGCGTGATGCTTGCCCAAATTGCAAAGGGTGGGCAAATCGCGATTGTGTCATTTGTCGCAAACATTTTCGTCGGTATCTTTGAAGTGAGCTTTGGGCTATACTTTGGAAGTCTCGGACTTTCGGCAGATGGAGTTCACTCTTTTGTGGACGCAATAGTTTCCATTACTGTGTGGCTCGGGATCAGGTATTCGCAAAAAAGAGCAGACGGTAAGTTTCACTACGGGTATTACAAGTTTGACGCTATCTTCTCGCTGTTTGCAGCGATGATCATGGTTGCCTCCGGCGTAGTAATCTCATACACCGGCGTGATAGAGTATACCACCTTTAAGCACCACGTAATTTCAGTAGATGCAAGTGTAATCGCGGGAATTTCGATACTCATCGCAGTGCTGCTCGCAATTGGAAAGAATAGATACGCAAAGAGCTCAGGGCTAGTTTCACTCAAGACAGATGCGTATAACTCGATCAAAGATGCCACGGCTTCGATAATTGCCCTTGTGGGAATAGCGGCGACCTGGTATGGGTTCTACGGGCTAGACCCTATTGCGGGCTTAATTATCGGCGCATTCGTCATGGTCGCAGGGTATTTCTCCGTGCGATCTTCTTCTCTCATCTTGGCAGATGCCTACAGCAACCCAGAGATGCTTGAGACGATAAAACGCATTGCAACCTCAGTTCCTGGAATCCAAGGCATCGATGATCTACGAGTAAGACGTAGCGGTCCCTTCCTAACTGTTGAGATGCATATAAGGGTGGATGGAAATATCACTGTCTTTGAGGCAGACAGAATTTCAAAGGAAGTTACGCTCAGCATGAGAGAAAAGATCTTGTCATTAGGCCGTGTGACAGTAAAACCTGAGCCAGTTCAGACTGCTCCCTCTCATCCAGCAAGACAGTGAAACAAATCCTACTTGTGCCATTTAAGAAACTGCAGAACCATTGGGATTTGTTTCAACTTCCGACTTTGTTACTACATGGCTTCGGCATCTTCTTTATTTTGTAGACTCCGCCCGTCAATATCCAGAAAACAGCTAGCCCCGCGATGAAATATCCAAGATAAATCGTGTTTGAAAGTCCGATGGTGCCACCCAGAATTCCTCCTACAAAAGAGCCAGCTGGGATTGTGCCCCAAACTATTGTTCGCATCGTAGCATTCATTCTCCCTTGAAGTCGATCTGGCGTGATCGTCTGTCTCAAACTGACTTGATTGATATTGTACATTGGAATTATGATGCCTATGGTAAGCGTGACTGCGGAGAAAACGAAGAAAGCGTTTCCATATTGAGCTAGAGGCGTCGCAAGGCCAATAAAGTCAGAACCTATTGAAACAGCAAGACTAAGCCCGACGCCAAGTCGAGCTGTAAATTTGTTTGCTAGAAGCACTCCAATTAGAAAGCCGACTCCACCTATCACTCCAACAAAGCCCAAAAGAATTGTGGATTTCTTGAGCAAAGTGAGAGAGAAGAGAATGAGGACGGCGCCTACGATATTTGTTCCAAAATTGCTCGTCGCGGTCGAACCAGCGATGTGACTTAATGTCGGATTTCCCAGAACTATATTGATTCCTTCCTTCATTTCTTTGAAGAAATGTGGTTTGGGAGAGTTTTCTGTTCCCTTTTTTTTCTCTTCGCTTTTTCCAATTGAGAGCAAAGAAATAGCTGAAGTGAGATATCCAATCGCGTCAATTGCTATCGTATAGGCACCTCCGACAATCTGATAGATCACTCCCGCGATTCCAGGTCCGACAATCGGGGCTGCGGCCTGGCTAATTTGCAGCTTTTGATTTCCTTCTATCAGATCTTTGCGATCTATCAAAACTGGAAGATAAGCGTGATAGGCAACATCGAAAAAGACGCTGAATATTCCGTTTAATAGCGCTACTAAGAAAATTTGGGCAAGACTAAGGTCGTGGAACAAAAAAGCCAGCGGAATCGACCCTAGCACAGCCATTCGTCCAAAGTTGCAGATGATCATGATTGGACGACGTCGGAACCGATCTACCCAGACCCCAACGAAGAGTCCGAGAGCTGGATAAGAAAGGAAAGCGAGAGCCCCTAGTATTCCCAATTCGAAAGGAGTTGCGTTGAAAGAAAGAATCGCAAGCACTGGAAGAGCAAATTGAGTGAATTGATTTCCAAATTGGCTGACAGTATCGCTTAACCATAGCCGGGAAAAGTCTCTGTGATGCCAGAGATTGCCTCCTAGTTTCAATTTGGCCATAAGGTTCTATTTACCTAATTTTGATCGAGCTTTAGCGAGTTTGCAGTTGCCGAGCAAGCTCGTAAGAGTATTAAAAAGTCTGACACTCAAATCGTTAGTATGATGAATCATGGAACATCTCACAGTGGAAGATTTTTGA
This sequence comes from archaeon, assembly GCA_029850555.1. Lineage (GTDB taxonomy): Archaea > Thermoproteota > Nitrososphaeria > Nitrososphaerales > CADDZS01 > JASHOD01. The sequence continues at coordinate 24,002 of JARCRS010000133.1, forward strand.
ACGGCTTCAAGTAACTGTGCGAATAAAGTGGTTGCTTTGCATTCCTACATACTCGAATTGAAGTGTTCGAGATGCGGGAGAAAATATGACGCAAACGTCGTTCAGAGTGTCTGCACTTCTTGTGGTGGAACTTTGTTTTCGATGTACGACATTGAAAAAGCGAAGAACAAATTTGCAAAGCAGGATCTACAAAAGCGAACGCCGAGCCTTTGGAGGTACAGGGAAATGTTACCTGTAAAGATTGAGAAGAACATTGTCACACTCGGCGAAGGATATACCCCGATTACAAGAATTGAGCGAATTGGGGAAAAGCTTGGCTTGAAACAACTATACGTGAAAGACGATGGAATTATCCCTACGGGCACTTTCAAAACACGAGGAATGACGACAGCTATCTCGAAGGTAAAAGAACTTGGGATATCCAAGGTTGCTCTAGCTTCAGCTGGAAACGCTGGAGGAGCGGCTGCTACTTACTCGGCGAGAGCTGGAATCGAATGCTTTGTGTTCATGCCGAAGGACGCGCCTGAATCTACAAAGAAGGAGTGCTATGAGATGGGCGCCCACGTGTATTTGGTAGATGGACTGATCAACGATGCAGGGAAATTCGTTGTTAATGGGAAGCAAAAGTATGGCTGGTTTGAACTCTCGACACTCAAAGAGCCTTATCGAGTTGAAGGTAAGAAGACAATGGGTTATGAAATAGCTGAACAGTTCGACTGGATTCTTCCTGATGTGATAGTTTATCCAACTGGAGGAGGGACAGGGCTAGTCGGAATGTGGAAGGCATTCAACGAGCTTCAAGAACTCGGCTGGTTGGATCGAGAAAACAAAAAGCCGAGAATGGTTTCAGTTCAATCTAAGGGTTGCGCCCCAGTTGTGAAGGCTTTCAAAGAAGGGAAGGAATCAGTAGAAGAACCATTCAAGGATGCCCAAACCATTGCAGGTGGAATTAGGGTTCCCTCGCCTTATGCGAGCGAGCAGATCCTCAAGGTAATTAGAGCAAGTCAGGGGACTGCTGTAGAAGTTGATGATTCTGAGATAATTCAATCGATGCAAACTCTCGGAAAACAGGAGGGATTGAATGTATGCCCAGAAGGAGCGGCAACACTTGCGGGACTTGGAAAGCTCATTGATAATGGTTGGTTAGAAAAGAACGAGAGAGTACTCTTGTACAATACTGGCAGTGGCTTGAAGTATCCAGAAGTTGTAAATCTCCCAAAGCTAAAAGTCTTTTCCAAGGAAGTCGCCTATTCTTTCGAACTGTAAAAAAGCGGCGCCATCGAAATCAAAGGATCCAAACTTGTTTTCCAGATTTGCAGTGCCCACTTCTTCAAATCAAATGTTTCTCTAAACCGATGAGCCTGTTCGCTCTAGTAGTGTAGAGCGCCTTCCTCTTGTCTGAATACTGAAATAAAGGTCCGAAGTGAGATACTAGACATGTTAAGTCTGATTAAGGACCCAATTCTCGATAAAGATGCAATCTGGAAGAAAAGATTTCGCCTTCCAAGGATCATGGTGCAATTTGCCAGTTCAAACCCAAACCATGTTTTAGTAATAAGCAATCAAACAGGAACATACGAACTCTACGCTTATGATTTGCCATCCAATACGCTACGACAAGCAACCAAGAGGCCATCAGGTACAGCTTATGGAAGTATCTCACCTGATGGTAACCACATCTACTTCATGGACGATAAGAAAGGTAATGAAACTGGTCACGTCGTTCGCATCCCCTTTGACAGCACAAAATCTGAAACTGAAGACCTAACCCCGAGCCTAGAGGATTATACTCTAGCAGAGCCTTTCATTGATGACACGAGCTCTCACTTTGGGATCACTATCCCAAATAAAGATGGATTCGATTCCTACGTCGTCGAGATTTCTGGCGAATCGATTGGAAAGCCGAAAATGATCAATAGAAACAAGAAGATGAGCTTTGGTCCATTATTTTCTCATGATGGAAAATTATGTGTCGTAAACTCTTCGGAGCGCTTTGGTGGGCTGGATTTTAGCGTGCTTTCTTTTGATACTCAAAGTGGAAATAAGCTGCTTGAGCTTGCTGACGAATCTAGCCGCATTGATATCTGTGGATTTTCTCCAATGGCAGGCGATCCAAGAATTCTAGTGATGAGCAATCGTAGCGGAGTAATGCGTCCACTTTTATGGGACGTGGTAAGCGGAACAAGGAACGATTTGAAAATCGATCTCGAGGGTGACGTAGTAGGGATGGCGTGGTCTCCAAATGCAAAAAGCGTGCTACTATGCCAAACAGACAAAGCTACTACTCAACTGTGGCTCTACGACCTAGAATCAGGAAAGCTCAACATGGTCGTGCACCCTGAAGGGTTAATCTCAGCTGCTTGCTTCAAAACAAATGATACCTTGCTAGTTTCGTGGCAAGATTCCACAAATCCCGCGCAAATACTAGAGATAGCTCTAAGCAATCCTTCTTCACGCCCCAAGAGCTATCTTTCACCGAAAGATGTTCCCAAATCTAGATCGTGGAATAGCGCAACGGTTCATTCGTCCGACGGAGAAGAAATTCAATTTTGGTATGCTACCCCAGAAGGCGAGGGGCCGTTTCCCCTGATTTTGGAGACCCACGGCGGACCAACAAGTGCGCAGTTTAACTCTTACATGCCAAGAAGTCAGGTGTGGCTAGATCACGGTTTTGCTTATACAAGCGTCAACTATCGAGGATCTACGACTTTCGGAAAGGGATTTGAGAAAAAGATCAACGGCGATTTGGGGCACTGGGAAGTCGAGGATATGGTTGCTGCCCGAAATTGGCTCATTCAAAATAAGATCGCAAGGCCAAAAGAGATTTTCCTAACGGGGTGGTCTTACGGTGGTTACCTCACTTTGCAGGGAATGAGCCTCTATCCAGAGCTTTGGGCTGGAGGTATGGGAGGAGTAGTCGTTGCAGACTGGGTTAGCCTGTATGAAGATGAGCCCGAAGCGATGCGCGGATATGAAGTTGCGCTGCATGGCGGAAATCCTAGTGAAAGAAAAGAGTCTTATGAAAAGTCATCGCCAATCAATTATTTGGAAAAGCTAGCTGCGCCTCTTTTGATTATTCAGGGGAAAAACGATGTTCGCTGTCCGCCACGCCAAGTCGAATTATACGAAGCGAAAGCCAAAACACTTGGAAAGGATGTTAAAGTGGTCTGGTTTGACACCGGACACGCTGGCTCTGGCATTGACATTGAACTTGCAATCAGTCATACTGAAATCATGTTGCGATGGGTTTACGATGCACTCAGCTCAAAATAAGATGGGCTGTTTGCCACTTCAAGAATTGCTGCGGTCGGCAATACTATGAATGACCACTTTTCGAATCTCACTGTAATCCAAGGTCCATTCCGCCCTGCATCCGCAGAGAATAAGATTTCGCGCGAAAGAGGAATAAGCGTTATTTCCAAGTGCCTCTTTGATTATCTCTTCTCAAGTGCCAATGTGAACTCATATTATACTTTCGCAGAGTGCCCTTCATTAAGATGACTAATTTTCATCAAGGAAATAATTATCACTTTCCAAGTTGTTTAATGATATTGACACGATGTTTCTAAAGGGATGAGAAGTTTTGTGACTTCGAAGTGGAAGAGAGAGTTGAACTGGTTTCTCGAGTCTTTGCAATCGAATGAGCCATTCCTTGAAGTGAGGAGACGTTTTGTAATCGATACGGAGAGACTCAAGGGATACGTGAGATTCAAAGAGTTAGCACACGCAAACAGAACGTGCGGATTTTGCGGAACACAGTTACACGACAAACGTAAGATATTT
>JARCRS010000134.1 GCA_029850555.1 archaeon
ATATGTAAATGTGATTCCACTACCAACAGCACCCGGCGTAATTGGTGTCGTAGGAGTGACATCTGGGTCTAAAACTAATTGTTGATCTTTCAAGGTCTGTGCGCCAACAGAGCCCTGCAAATACGGGTAAAGTGGAACGTAAGAAGCTACAGCCGCTAATCCTCCAAGAATGGCCAACCCCTTTATGAAATTGCGCCTTGAAACTTCGACCTTCGATTCTGAATGTTTTGCAATTGGAATGATCTGACGCATCGATCCACTCGGAGCTCCAGCTGACTGTGGTGACGAACCGGCTGGAGTACCAAGAGGTCTTGCACCGCCTGGCGAAACTGGTGAAGTTGCCAATGGCCTTCCACCTAGAGCAGCGCTTTGAGGTTTTCCAATTGGGGTAGAAGTGGGGCGTGGAGTCCCAACTATGGGAGGAGCCTGCTTTGCTTGGTTTCGTTGGTCTGGCATATCTGAGCCAGTCACAGAGATTTTCTGTTCGTCTCTTTCGTTTTGTTGTCGAGCGGGCTGAGATTTCTTACTCCGCTGCTCATCTTCAGAGTTTTCTGTCATACTGAAGATGACCTTCTGAGTATAAAATTTTGTAGAATATTTTATTTAAGGCTTGACGTCACGTGAATGCAACCGTTTTTTTGGTACGACTGTCTATCTGTTATTTAGGGCGATACGTTTCGCTTCTCGGACAGTTCCCAAGTGTGAACGATTACTCTGTTGAGGAATTAGATCTCCGCTTATAAGATGGATCAGGCCACAATTAATTTATGAGTGAGAGAGAAATCTGATCACAAGGTGAAAAAAATGGCGTTTGACGACCCTGTTGTTTGGATCCTCATCACAACAGCTCTAGTCTTCCTCTTTGGAGGGAATAAGATTCCGCAATTAGCTAGGGCAATGGGAGAGGCTCGCAGAGAGTTCGACAGAGCGTCCAGAGGAACTCCTCCAGGAGAGTTTCTAAAAGGCTCATCTGCCTCTTCAAACCCAAGAGAGGTCCAACAAGATCCATTAGTCGAAGCTGCCGAAAAGGAAGGCATTGATACACACGCAAAGTCGAGGGAACAAATTGCTTCCGAGCTTTCCTCGAAGCTCCAACAATTTGCCTCTGATCGAACCAAATCATTTTGAACATTCCAATCGCTGAACGCAAAACACACATCGAATCAAATGAACGAAAAGATCCGTAGAGTTGCGTTTGCCAAGCGATAGGAAGCTAACTTCGCTAGAAAGAAACCAAGAAGCATTAGACTAGCGAACTGCTGGGAGGAGAAACTAACCATAAACCCAAGCAACAAAAGCAATACCAGTCCCATGTTTCTTTTCTTGTTGTTGGCAGAAGATAGGGATAGGAACAATATCGCTTCCAGAGCTGAGAAGGCAGCATTTCTCTTATGGAACGAATCGCTCAGGTGATCTATTGCCTTCAGGGTGCTTACGGTCTTATTTCAGCAGGCATGAGTCGGCACACCACTCGGTTGGTAATAAACGAATGGAGTGACTGACTAAATTTCACCTAAAGTTAGAATCAGAGACTGGTAGAGTGCTCTTCAGGAACCGTGCAAAAGAATACATGCAACACTTTGAAAAAAGCTAATTTAAGGAATTATTGCAATGACCACGGATTCCGTCAAGCAATACAAGATGCGAAAGGACATAGCTTCTTTGTCAAGCAAGGAAGGAACAGCAAAAGATCTTGTGTCAATCTACATTCCGCGGGGGAAATCAATTGAGGACATAGATATCGTTCTCAAGGAAAAGTTAGATTCACGAGAAATTAAATCTCAAGGTGCAACACAAAACGTTCAAGACGAGCTCGCAGAAATAATCCATCATCTCAAGACACGAAATGGAATCCCTGATAATGGGCTCGCAATATTTGCTGCTGTGAATTTAGGCGCAAAGGGTGTTGAAATTCGCGAATTAATTCCGCCGGAACCAGTTACTGAATTTATTTTCGTAGTAGACAATCACTTTAATCTAGAGCCGCTCAGGACGATGCTCCGAGAAGACAGGGTTGTCGGTATAATCTCGATGGATGCAAATGAGGCTGGTTTTGGTATTCTGAATGGCGAAAGACTCGATGTGGTTGATCATATCACCTCCGGCATTTCCGGCAAGACTGACAAGGGTGGATGGAGCCAGAGGAGATATGAGCGAGAACGCGATATGGAACTAACCTACTATTTTCACAGGGTCGCAGAACATGCAACGGACGCTTTTATAACAATACAAAAGGTTACGGGATTGATTGTTGGAGGACCGGGTCTAACAAAAGAGGATTTTCTAAAAGAAGATTTCTTGCGTTATGAGCTTAAGAACATGCTTCTTTCTCGAGTGGACACATCATTTTCTGGAAAGGAGGGAGTGAAAGAGGCTTTTGACAAATCGGCTGATGCACTAAAAAACATTCACTCATCTCAGGATACAAAGTTGATGCAACGCTTAGAGGCAGATATTGCGAAGAAAGACGGTTTGGCGGTTTCTGGATTGCATAACGTGCTGGACGTTTTGAGGAAAGGAATCGCTGATGTTGTTCTCGTCGCAAATAATACTGGTTTGATTGAGATTGTCCTAACTTGCAAAAAGTGCGACGCGCCGCGAAGACGCCTAGTCCACGAAGAAAAGAAGATGGAAACTACACAGCGGGAGCTTTTAGTTCGATGCGAAAAGTGTAACGGACTAGAATACGAGGTGGAAGATAGAGACATAGTAGATGCCCTGGAAGACGTTGCTTCAGCAACCGATGCGAAAGTTGAGGTGATATCTTCGGAAGGAGAAGAGAAAGAAAAACTCAATTCGCTCGGGGGCTTTGCCGCTTTGCTTAGGTACAGAGTCGCGTAGACGATGTACCTGTAACATCTAAAGGGTGAGCCGCCTGCATTAAATAAAGCGCATTATTCTTTTACTTGTTTCTCCTTTGTCTTGAATTCGGTCCATTCGTTTCCACAGTGCTTGCATTTGAAAGTGTATTCGTAGGTTTTCTCATCGACTTCAACATCTCTTCCGTGAGAACCGGGAACCCAAGGCCGGACATGAATTGGCTCTAGGGCATCCAAGGCGTCTTCCACTTTTTCTTTTAAATCCTCTTTGAAATCCTCTGCTCTTTCGTCATCGACGACCTCTTTGTCTTCCAACATGACTCTGAACGGTCTATGGCACTGCGGGCACTCGACTTTCATGCTTGACTATCAACTCACAGAACCCTCAGCTAGTCAATTTATGCCTTATCCGTTATATTTTCGATATTAGGAACGAACAATAACGTACTGCATTCGTCATTCTAAACAGCTTTTGCTTGTTGGCGCTCTTGCATTCATATCTATTGGCTTTTCTTCTTTCAGTTCGAGGATTGAGTCCCGTGTTTTAGGCTGGTGACAGGAAATGCATGCACTTTTCGCCAAAGGATGCGGGTTATTCTTCGTCCATTAGGAGCCCTAGTCTTCCTTGTTGTGTTATTGATGGAACCCATGAGCAAGGATTCTACACAAAACTCAGCGGATTAGCTATTGAAGAAATACCTGCAAAGCAAGGAGAATATTGACTTTCGACGAAACCTTGGTTTGCCAAAGTCTCTAATTCTGGCGGGACTCGATTTACGGAAGCTGTTTTTGGTGTTCGCGAAGCACTTGACGCGCTAGTAATTCGATACATCGATGTAGTAAGCTTCGGAGGTTCCGTTGACATTAGTTACTATCCCAAAGTTGGTTGCATTTGCGCTGCCTGTCCACTCGTATATCACGTGAGCGTTGTTCGGCACAGCGTATTTTTGGATGAAACTGTTCACTGTGGCATTAACACTTGCGGCCGTGGCATTGGGCAAGTAAATCGTCGCCGTCTGATATCCGATATTCACGTTGACGAAGCTTGGATTTGATATCTGATATCCAAGAGACGTAAACGAGTCAGCAATCGTCTGGGTAGTAACGGTGTTATTGCTACTACTAATGACTGTGACGGGTACGGTCACGTTTTCACTAGAGAGCAACGAAACATAAGCCTGCCGAGCGCTTCCACCGAAAGCTGAGACTCCATTCGTGGCATCGACTACCACCATGAATGCAAGTTTTGTAATCACCGCGGAAGAAGCTCCGGTGTTGACGTACACTGGGATAAAGTAATACAATTGTGAGTTTAAGAGATAAGGTAGAACGTTTCCCAAAGTAGGATTTGTCAGCAAGGTCAACTGGTCTTTGATCTGTGGATTCGTATCGAGTGCCTGCAGCGCAGCTTTGGGTCCGATGATTTTGTTCGTCGAGTTCGAACTAGTACTGACCTGATATAAGGAAATTTGGTTTAGTCTGGAACCGCCGTATGCGATGTAGATTCCGCCAAGGTTGTGTCCGGGCGACAGCATGAATTCAGCCAGTTGGAGTCCGACGTAGTAGATGGTGTTGCCTTCGTTCACGAGTACGTAATACACGGGAGTGGTGGAAGGTCTTTCGTAAAAATCTGAACCAGATTTCCAGGTTGTAGGGCTACTCACGTGATACAGAAAATCTGCGTCCAACTGCCCAGGACTGCTTTGTGTACCAAGGAGCTGTTCAGGGTAGCGCAGCTGCGGTACAAGCCAGCTTGGCGGCGATTGGTTCCAGGTTGGATAATACTGCCTAAAGAAAGAAGATAGAAAGCTGGTTGAATTACTATCCACTAGATATGGATGCATTGTTCCTGTATTGACGTTGACCAGCACGACACCAAAATTCCTGAGGTAATGGGATTGTGCGAATCCTGTCTGAAGCGGATAATCTATGTAAACTTGGACCGCGTAATACAATCTGCTGCCGTTGGTCACCAGATAGGACTGTGGATCAACCACGAGTCCGTTTATGAGCGTTGCACCTACCCTATTGTAAATGTCGCGATTGAACAGCATTTCTATGCTATTTTGCGGAGGGCTGAAAGCGAAACCCCACGTAGCCAAGCCGTGCATGAAGAACCAGAGCGACCTTTGAGCTCCTGACAGGACGTAATCCGGCTGTCCGACATACGAAACGTTGCCTATTTGCGGAGGCTCGTTTTGGACATTGACGTATACATTGTTATAGAACCCTCCCTGCTCGCCGTAATAAATCAGCGGATTATCAAGCTGAGAATTCGGAGGCATGCCGAGCGCCTGACTCAGAGAGGCGTACTGTCCCGTGTGCGCGTTCAGAACTATGATCCTATCAGAATGAGTATAGATCAGATGTTCGCTGATCCAGCCTGTCCCACCGGGCGGATAAGAGATTGTAGTCGGCTGTATCCAGTATTGTTGCTGATTTAGATCGACTATCTCGGCATTCGGTATGGATAGATAGTTTACTCCAATCTGCGATTGGCTTCTAATCAACGAAGCGTTGGTATCCCACTCTCTGATCAGTGAGAGCATCTGAGTCGTATTTCCCGTTGGAACGTTAGCCACGCTGCTCGTGTTGATGTTGGACAGTCCAGCGGCCCACCTTGTCACGGAGATCTGCTTTTGAATTTGCGGGGTCCACTGGTAACCTAGCCAATTGTTATTCCAGTTGATGCCGTAGTAAGCAAGTGTTCCAAGGCTACCGACAAGAATGATTATGATAATGATTGAGACGATTTTTGTCAGAGCGCGTCTTCTTGCCGTTATGGGTACGAGACCTTTGCCTGACAGCTTAAAGTAAGCGATTCCAAAGACTGCGCTGCACATCAACACAATCAACACCGTATAGACAAGAGGCGTCGTGATATTCATCAGCCAGTATGGCGAGCCGAGCCATATAGTGAACACCATTAAGAAAGCTATCGCAAGCAAGTCAACGATCCATCGGTTTCCCGTCTTTGTGACGAGATCAGTTACGAGTCTCAGGAAAAAGCGTACTGCAGCTATCAGAGCGACGGCGCCTATTATGCTTGCGAGGATGTAATACTGGGCCTGCATAGTTGGTATTAGAGCAATCAGCTGCTGGCCCGAGGCTGGAAAGAGCGGGAGAGCGATTATCCTCGGTATCTCGAGCCAAGATCCGAATCCATATAGATCCAGCATGAGCGACTCTGTAACATTGGGATAGAACAGGAATCCCTGTGCGAAGTACGCGATCAGGTAGGCAATAGCGTACTTTACAATCTGCCAAGAAATCCACATCAGTCTTGATAGAGCCGCAGTCTCTTTTGGAATCACGCCTTCAGTAGATATTGTGAAATCGCCGTATGATTTTCTTCTTGACTCAGTGGTTATGGATCTAAATACTGCGAAGAAATCGCTCCTGTTTGGGAACGGATAAATGACGACTAGAGCAAAGATGGCAGGAATAATGAATGCGTAACCATGGTAGAAGACCGTATTGAACCAGTCGATTCCGAATTTAATAGAGTAAGTCTGTTCGTAAATTGCCCAGAGCAAAAACGTGTAAGCGGAATACAGGACTATGCCAAGCGCGACCAAGCCTGACAGAATATACAGGACGAGATGTCTGTAGGCACGGCGCTGCCTTGCAATTTCGGGTTCCACAACATCACTAACTGGCTAATGTAATATGAATAACAAGCTCACGCCCAAGGCGAAAATTAGCAGATACATTATTGACATCAGCTCTTTCCTCTTCTTTCGCTTTCGGAATTCTACCGAAATCTGTTCTTGGTGAGTATACATATGCATCGGTCGCACGTTCTGGTATCTCTTCTTCTCCTCAAGAAGACTGACCAGCCAACCGAAGTCATCCCGCTTCTCTTTCATGTCTGTTTACCAATTTGATTGACAAGAAATTCGAAAATGTCTATACACATTCAATTTCTTAGTCCTGTAAAGTTGAAATGGTTCCAAATTCTTCTTCCTCTTTCTGAAAGAGTTGGGCTCAAAAGAAACTTTTGAATGGGTTTGGACTATTTATTCTATACATTAATCATCGGCTTTGGATTATTAACTAGATCGGTGCAAACCTCTAATCTTGCAGCAAGCTTGGGGAGACAATCCGAGATTTTTAGTCATAATAGATTGCGTCGTCGTCCCTTTTCTGATTGTTAGTTTTTCGCTTCTACCAACAATATAGAATGATTATGCCGCCTCTAGTTTCAATGTCAACAATTCACAAAATGTTTCACTTTGTAATCTCGCCTAGGCCGGAAAGCATGCTCACTATGGCAGCAAGTAATACTACTCCTCCTGCTTCGAATTGATACGAGCTGGGCCTAAAGAATAAAAATAAAGGTAGACCCAACGCAAAAAGCGCAACTGCAATCACGAAGAACAGATAATAATTGACACTCGACTTAGATTTCCGCAAATTAATCTCCTCCACTCATACATCCTGATCAAACTGGTTAACCCTTATGGTACAAGCTTCGAATTAGTTTCTGAGTACGAGCCGTGCGCAGCTTTCATTACAGGAGGGCTATTGTGGGGAATGCAAATATGTTCCATTTATCCTAGGTATGTTACGATGATTTCGCGATTTTGCAAAAGTTCTCTTCAACTCGCCAAAATGAGAAACAAAAAGTTCCTTTCCTGAGCTTCTCGCGATTTGGAGCTTCGACAATCGCTATTCATTCCTTCTTCATCGCTCTTTCATTACTGTTCTTTCGCGTGAGGTTCTATGATCTTGCAATTTTTTCATGCTGTTGGCGATCTCAATATTTTGTGTGAAATCTTTTGAAGCGATGGAGTTTGGAGAAGCTAAAGAAAAGAAATTGATTGGTCAAAGATGCTTGGTTGAAAAGAAGAATATGCCAAATGAAAGGGGAATCGTGAAAATGTATCGAGACGACGGTAAGCTCGATTCCGAGCCCTGCTCTGCAGAGTCAGCCACAACTGGCGCAAAAACGAGAGAGAACCAAACTGCAATAGCTGTAGGAATGAGAAGTGTAATTTTGTTAATAGAACCTCAATGAGAAAGAAAGGTCAGCTGACACACAAAAATTGCAACGGTCGCCTTCAAGTCAACTTGGATATCTCAATTTCAATCTATTTTGGAAGATGCTACAAGCTAATGTCAGCTATGCAGATAATGTTGATGACGATGGATCTCCTAGACTCGAAGGAAACCGGGCATTGATCTACGATTACATAGCAAAGCACCCAGGAACTCACCTGCGAGACATTCGAAAGAACCTGGGAATCGGGATGGGTGACCTTCAGTATCACCTCTATATTCTAGAGAAAGCTCGACTGATCAACTCTGTAAGACGTGGTCTCTACAAGTTTGTTTTTCCATCAGGAGTATTTGGTGATAGACAGACAGCGATATTGGGTGTGCTTTCAATCGAAACAGAAAGAGAGATACTTCTTTTTCTATCAGAAAGGCCAGGTGCTACTCAGCAAGAGATCTGCAAGTTTGCGAGGCTTTCACCTCCCACAATCGCATGGCACATGAGACGCTTGGAGAGTGATGGAATAGTTGAACGTAGAAAGATCGGGAAATTTGTAAGTTACAAACTACTCTGCGATGCAGAGGAAGTCAAGAAATTTATTCAGAACTATCATCCAGCTTTCTTGGAGACATGGTCAAGCAGACTGACCAACACAATCTTGGAGTTGTCGATTGGTGCAGTTGAAAACACCGAAAGCGTTGAGCATCAAGAAGATGAAGAGAGGAAAGAGGAGAATAAAGATGATGAGGACTAGGGTGTAATTTACTATGGAAAGCGTTGCAGAATATCTGTTACCCTGGACTTATCTGCTTTCCTTGCAGCAGAATATCTCTGGACTCATTAACCCCCAGGAAATTCTGAGTTTAGCCGTTGGTTTTTTTGCAGTAGTGCTCGTGGTGATTTCCTTATTCTCGTACCGGCGGACAAAGATCCGAAGCCTTTTGCTCGTTTCGGTTGCCTTCGCACTTTTCGCTCTCAAAACATTCATTCATCACCTTAACATATTCATATTCAATTGGGGGCCCTCCGTCGAGAATACGATCTTCACGGCGCTCGATTTTGCAATTCTCTTGTTGTTCTTTTTTGCGATAGTGATTAGAGTTAGGAAATGATCGGTGAGATCATGTTATTTTCAAAAGAGCATTCCGAAGGGAAAAGTTAAGACAGGTAATGTTCGGTTGATCCTCGCTTATTCTTCGCAAATAAGATGATCGTACCATAACCATTTAGAACCCCGACTCGCATAGTTTTGTGCGCGAGGTTGCTCAGTTTTGCAAGCACTTCATCCTATTACTTCGTCGTCTGCCTTTAGAACGATTCTTATTGCAGATGACGACCAACAGCTCCTGGACCTCTACAGTTTCTTCTTTAGAAGGGAAGGATATCAAGTAATTTGTGCAAAAGACGGCTATGAAGCTATTGAAAAATTCAGGGCATCAAGGCCTCAATTTGTGATATTAGATTACGAAATGCCGGGTTTAGATGGCCTTACAGTTGCAAGAAAGATCCTTCTAGAAAATGCGTCATCGAATCACAAAAGCGAGGTTTTCATGATATCTGGAAACGACAAGATAAGGAAGGAAGCTGAACAGACAGGAGTACACTTGTTTCTTCAGAAACCCGTATCATTAAGGAAAATCTTAGATGAGATAATTCTCCCAGCTGAACAGTGTCAAATGGCTTGAATGTTCTTTCGTGGGGAGATATGCGCATACTTTCGCATCAAGGTTC
>JARCRS010000135.1 GCA_029850555.1 archaeon
CGGAGCCACAATTCTCAAAGAAATAGATGTCCAGCATCCGGCAGCAAAGATGATTGTAGAGATCTCAAAAACTACAGATAATGAGGTTGGAGACGGTACTACTTCTGCTGCTGTGCTTGCAGGTGCATTGCTAGAGAACGCGGAAGATCTCGTTAACAAGGATGTCCATCCGACAATCATCGTTGACGGATATCGAAGAGCTTCCGAAAAGGCGCTCGACTACTTGGACGAAATTGCAATCAAGGTTCCACCAACGGACCAGAAATGGCTCCAAAAGATTGCCCGTACTAGCATGGCTTCCAAATTGATAAGTGGCGATTCCACTCACCTATCTCAGATCGCTGTTGACGCACTCCTGACTGTCGCCGAACAATCAGGAGAGAATTACAAAGTGGATCTCGACAATGTCAAGGTCGAAAAGAAGCCGGGAAGCTCAACAAGCGATACCAAACTAATCAAAGGAATCGTCCTGGACAAGGAAGTGGTCCACGCGGGGATGCCAAAGAGGGTTGAGAATGCAAGGATCGCCCTAGTGAACTGTCCTTTGGAGATAGAAAAGACGGAATTTTCTGCAGAAATCAGAATCAATGATCCGGCCCAAATGAAGCAATACCTCGACCAGGAAAATGAAATGTTAATGGCGATGGTCGATAAGGTGTCTTCAGCTGGCGCAAATGTGCTTGTCTGCCAGAAAGGAATCGATGATATCGCGCAACATTTCCTTGCAAAGAAAGGAATTCTCGCTGTTAGACGGGCAAAGGAATCAGATATGGGAAAGCTTTCCAAGGCAACTGGAGCGAGGATGGTCACTAACTTAGACGATCTGGTTGAAAAGGATCTAGGCAGCGCAGCACTTGTTGAGGAACGGAAGCTGGAGACAGACAAATGGGTCTTTGTAGAAGGATGTAAGAACCCGAAAGCAGTGTCGATCCTCGTACGTGGGGGATCTCAAAGAGTAGTTGACGAGACTGAGCGTAGTATGCACGATGCTTTGATGGTCGTTAAAGACGTGATCGAACATCCTGGAATCACAGTTGGTGGCGGTGCAACCGAGGAAGAATTAGCTCATAGATTGAGGCAATGGGCAAGCTCCCTTCCGGGAAGAGAGCAATTGGCAGTGCAAAAGTACGCAGACGCTCTAGAATCAATACCTCTAACTCTCGCAACGAACTCTGGCATGGATCCAATCGACACTCAGGTCGAGTTACGCGCAAAGCATGGCCAGGAGAAGAAATGGTGGGGAGTAAACTGTCTTGAGACCAAATGTAGCGACTTGGAGACTGAAGAAGTCTACGAGCCAGTCTCGGTCAAGGAACAGATCATCAAATCGTCCACAGAAGCTGCTTGCATGATCCTCAGGATCGATGACGTGATAGCAGCTGGCAAAATGAAAGAACCCACGGGCGGCAAAGGAGGTAAAGGCAGCGAAGGCGGAGGAATGGAAGACTAGATTGCTCTAGTCAAAAACTGAGGACCTTCCTCCTTCTCTTTCTTTCAGAAATTTCTTGGTTACAACTCCATGACTAAAGAATACAAAGTCATCGTGGAAGACTCGTCCCCGAGAAGTGACCTTGAGGGGCGACTAGAGACGAGAATGAACAACTTGACAGTCGACGGATGGAAACTGAGCGGAATTTTTCAGGGCACGGCCGGCATCATAGTCTTGATGGAACGGGACAGTGCTTTCGGCAAGAAGAAAGAATAACCTGCAGTAGTCAGATGGGCAAAGTCTTTGGTGCTGCAGATCAATGGAGAAACGGGCTTACGTTATCCATTAGACAAAATTGAGTCTTTAGTATCGATTTTACGAGCACAAAAGGGCATTAAATACCAGTGAAAAAATTCTTTATTCTTTTCATTCCCTCGTCAATTTCTTCCATTGACCCCGAAAAGGATAACCTAATGTGATGTTCTCCGCTGGGTCCAAAGCTTATTCCGGGTAGCACCGCGACGTTTTCCTTTTGTAAAAGGTTCTTTGAGAGATTAATTGAATTTACGTCACTAGCATACTTTGGAAAAGCATAGAAGGCACCTTCAATCGGATTTGACTTTAGAGAAGGAATTTCTTCCAGTTTTTCTGAAATAAAATCTCTTCTTTCTTTGTAGGCTTTTTTGAATTCTAAAATATTGCTGTCGCAGTTGTTTAGAGCGTACGCTGATGCTTTCTCTATGAATGGAGGAAAGCAACTTACCGTGTGTTCTAAGAACTTGTTCACGGGCGAAATAATTTTGGGCCCAGCGACGACATATCCAGCTCTCCACCCCGTCATGGCGTAGCTTTTCGACAGACTGAAGATAGAAATCACAAAATCAGGTGAGGGTTCAAGCGACCCAATTGAGAAGTGTTTTTTCTCATAAACAAGATCCTCGTAAGCTTCGTCGCTAATTATGTAGATTTGTTTCTCACGACAGTAATCATAAAGGCTCTGAAGTTCGTTCTTTTCAAAGACTTTGCCCACTGGATTAGAAGGGGAATTGATGATTATCACCTTTGTCTTTTCGGTTGTCTTTCTCCTAATTTCATCCAGATCAATGGAAAAATCATCAGCCAGATTGTAATAGATCGGATTACCGCCAGCTAAAATGACAGGATCAGAGTAGAAATAACCAGGATTAGGAATTAGGGCATCGAATGGAGTTTCTGATATGCTCAAAAGAGATGCGTACACAGAGAATTTCGTAGTTACAAATATGCAATGCTCAGTTTTTGCTTTGATTGAATTCTTTCTTTGCACCTTGTTACGAATTGCTTCACGAATATCCATCGTTCCATAAGAAGAGACGTAGTGAACGTCTCCCGAGAGCATGCTTTGATAAGCGACCTCGATTATTTCCTTCGGTGTCTGAAATGAAGGGTCACCTACCGCAAGCGAAACAACTTTTTCCCCTCGCGCCTTCTTATCAAGCACAAGGTAGATGAGTTCAAGAGATGGGGAACCTTGTAATTTTGAGAGGTACATGTCTTTCTCTAGCTTGAGATCAGATCGTGAATTTAAATGGTCGGATACGTCTGTGTAACATCCAATCTCAATTCATATGTCTTTGATGCTGTGAGATGGCCCTCTTGCAAAAATAGAATGGTTTCTTGTTCGTTCTTATGACGTTAGTATGCTACTTTGATCCTATTCGTGATATTCGACCAGTTTTAAGTCAACAATCTTTGGGTTGTCCTTGCAGGACATCTTGTCTTCGTGATGACCCCCAGAGGATGGTTTGCTTGAGGTGGGCTAGCTAGGCGAAAAATTCTAAAATAGTTTGCCGAAAACGTTGATTATTTCTGGGATAGGCATAGTTGTTATGAGTGTCATAGGGTTCAACACGGTTTTTGCCCCAACGATTAGCGAAATGATAGGCAATCCATTTTACATACAAGGTCTGTCCTAGGAGGTTTTTCTCCCAGTGCAATATCAGATCTGGAGAGAAGAAAAGATCGCTCACAAGGAAAGCAGCCCCAGTGTCGGAATGAATGTTCAGCAGGGCTGGCTAACCGTTGCTATTCTTCTCCTATAGGTCGGCTAGTTTGGGTTCAACCCAGGAAGTGTCCTTGCTATCAATGAGTCTGCAATCGCATTCGTGCTGACAGCTTTTGTTGGTGCATCCGCCTCATTTGTTCCCTTTTGCTGGTTGCGTATTGGAGAGTTCGGCAGAGACCTGGCCTAATTTTTGCGGTTAATGAAATACTCACGGGCCCGATCATCATTACGCCTCTCACTGGTTTTGTTAGTCCCGCTAGTGCGATTATTCTAGGTCTTAGGAGGATCAATTTTCTATGCTGCCGAGGACTGGTTTGCAAAGCAAAAATGGTTCACTGATACCATAGGTCTTTGTCAGGGCATCTGGTCGGCGGTGTCTTTGGGTTCTAACATCGCCTTCTTCACCCACATACAGTTTGCCGGTGCCTCGGGAAATGGGACATTCTTTGGTCGAGGTCTCCATCCACTCCAATAGCTAGGAATCGAGGGATTCGGGATATTCTCGTTTTCCTCGTATTTGTTATTTCATTTCTTTCAATGGCTGCCTTGAGTTCATTGCTCAAAGGGGTCTTGACAAAGCCAGTTGAAGAAACAGTTCAAACAGAAGCTTAGATCTAGTCTGTTTTCCAAATCATGCTCGTAACGCTTTTAATGCCACCTGACAGATTGCTTTCTCTCTCGAGAAGTTCAAAGACTAAATAGCGGTATTAACAAGAATCTGGAGATTAATTCGTTCAAGAAAGGAAGAGAACAACTATGGTACAATTCGCACGAGTGAAGGTTACTAGCACCAACCTTCGGGGTTTGGAGGATGTTTGCAAGGATATAATGGACATTACGGAAAAAACAGGAGTAAAGACAAGAGGTCCACAGCCCCTCCCCACAAAGCGACTAAATCTTAGCACCATGAAATCTCCCAATGGAGAAGGCACAAAGACATGGGATCACTGGCAAATGCGAATTCATCGCCGGTTGATAGATCTCGATGCTGATGATCGAACTATGAGGCAACTCATGAGACTGCGAGTGCCTGAAGATGTCTTCATAGAAGTTAACTTGAGCACAAAGTAATTTTTGGTTTTTTGTTTTCCTGAAAGTAAATGTTGTCTCTTCTTTCCTTTTAAAAATCGCAATGAAAAACCTCTCTAGTCTCAAAGACGGCATTTTTCTGCGAAAATCGTATCGGAGGGTTTATTGTAATCGCTAGGAATTTCAAAAATTCAAGAGCGATAGTTCAAAAGAAAACAGTTTATGCATAGCTCTGAACAACAAACAGGCGAATGGCTTGTCGATCTATACTTTGCAGTTCGACATTTTTCGTTTGTGGTTACTGGATTAGACACTATTTACGAAAATATTACTTCTTTGCTGAGAGCCACCATTCAAGATATTCGCTCTGTTGCTGCT
>JARCRS010000136.1 GCA_029850555.1 archaeon
ATTATGCATATTAGGGCCCTTAATAGGGAATAGGAAATCTGATCCAAACTGAAAGTCTCAAACAAAGCCGAATCTTTTACTGAATCTGTAATCAGAAGCATGACACGTCTCGCAACAAAGTACAACGCCATAAATCTGGCTCAAGGTTTTGCCGATTTTTCTTGTCCTGAAGAGCTGAAACAAGCTGCCTCGAGAGCGATCTACGAGGATTACAACCAATACTCGGTAACATGGGGTTCGCCTGTGCTACGTGAAGCAATTGCGGCGAAGGAAAAACAATACAATCGAATCGATGCAGATCCTGAGAAGAACATAGTTGTCACATGCGGAACGACCGAGGCAATGGTCGCTTCGCAAATTGCTCTCCTTGATCCAGGAGATGAAATTATAATCTTCAGCCCTCATTACGAAAATTATGCCCCGGACGCTGTGATTTCGGGCGCGAAACCAAAATACTTTGAGCTCAAAGAAGAAGATGGCTTTTCCATAGATGAGGAGAAGCTCAAGAGAGCCTTCAACGCAAAGACTAGAGGTCTAGTTGTAAATACTCCGAATAACCCGACTGGAAAAATCTACACAAAGAAGGAATTGAAATTCCTCGCAGACCTGTGTAACGATTATGACGCAATCTGCTTTACGGATGAAATTTATGAACACATACTTTACGACGGCAATGAGCACATAAGCATTGGAAGTTTGTCGTCTATGAGAAATAGGACTGTGACCATTTCTGGGTTTTCAAAAACTTACAGTGTGACTGGATGGAGGGTAGGATATACCGTTGCAGAAGAGAAACTTTCAGATGCGATAAAAAAAGTTCATGATTTTCTAACAGTGGGTGCCCCGCATCCATTGCAGATTGCTTGTGCCCAGGCTCTTGCTCTACCTGAAACTTACTATCGAAATTTGAGGCAGGAATATCAAAGCAAAAGAGACCTGCTTTTTTCTTCTCTCGAACGAATAGGTTTTCGCTGTATTAAACCAAAGGGAGCATACTATATTTGGTGCGACTATTCTGGCATTGATTCTCATTCTGATGATCTCATGTTCGCTACAAATCTTGTTAAGAAGAATGGGGTTGCGGGGGTACCAGGATCTTCATTTTACGGAAGAAATTCTTCAAGTGGGAACAAGAGAATAAGATTCACATTCTCCAAGAAGATCGGAACACTTGAAGAAGCTTGCCTACGTCTAGAAGGGTCACTTTCGAAGAAAGCGCAAGCTCCAATGTAATCTATTGGATAACTTCTTAACCTGTCCGGACTTTATAGCGCGGTTGCGAGAGAATGTCAACAGCCTCGGACTCTTCCCAGACAAGTTCAACCCCGCAAACACTCAATCTGGGCACTATACTTTCGAAGGGTCTTGATTCGATCTCTTCATTTTCTTTTGAGGACAATAATGATGAAGAGGGAAGGCCATTTTCTATCACTGCGGATCTAATTGCAACTGGTAGGACTTGTGTGATAGGCAGCAGCGGAAGCGGAAAAAGCTACACTGTTGGAGTGATATGCGAGGAGCTATGCAAAAGCAAGGTTCCGTTTGTCATTGTCGATCTTGAGGGTGAATACTCTGGACTGAAGGAAAAATACGAGGCCATCTGGGTCGGCGATGATGAGGAAAGCGACCTCAAGTGGAGCAAGAAAGTGGATCTCAAGTTACTTGCAAAGTACGCTCCCGATTGCCCTCCAGTCATCCTAGATGTTTCTGAGGCGTACCGCCCGAAGGAGAAGGTGAATGAGTTTCTTATCGCCGTGTACAGAGAGATTTCGAAGAGAAGGACCCCCTATCTCGTAATATTGGAGGAGGCTGATAGGTTCTGTCCCCAAACTGGGGGGGAAAGACTTCAAATCGTCGATGAGATTGCTAGAAGAGGAAGAAAACGAGGGCTGGGCTTGATGCTATGTACTCAAAGACCATCCCTTATTGACAAGAATATTCTGAGCCAATGTTCCAATCAGCTGATAGGAAAACTAGTAATCAAAAATGATCTGCGATCTGTAGATCAATTCTTTTCTGGCTACGATCCTTCTGATGAATTGACGAGCCTTAAACCCGGTGAATTTTTCGCTCTCGGAGGGCTAGTTTCAGAACCCGAGAAAATCAAGATGCGGGCGAGAGAGACTCACCATGGCGGAAAGACGCCAAAATTGAATTTCACGATAATGCACTCCTCTGTTGGAAAAATCTTGGAATCAATCGAGAATGGAATTCCTCCAACTTCGCAGTTCCAATCAGGTGCATCAGCTGAAGTTGAGACTAGTTTGGAAGATAGAGAGAAACCCGTGGAATTGATTATGCCACAGCGTTCATCGCAGGCCTCGAGACCAATCCAACAAAAGTACGAAATTGAAAGAGCTGCTGAAGTAGAAACGATCGCAAAAGAGGAGGATAAAGAACTAGAAGAATCAGGGCAACTTACAAGAGAAGACATCGTTGAACCGCTCACGATGGAGGACAAGTTTGATTGGATCGTCGAAGATCGAAAGACAGGGAGCGGAATACTAGGATTATCCCCGATGATAGAACCCGAGTCTGTCCCAAGATTAGTAAAGCTAGAAAAGAGCTACAAGCTCTTCGGTCAAAAAGAAAATGTAACTCAAGTAGGCCTTGCGTTTCGGCCTCTGGTAGAAGTAGGCGTTCGAATGAGGCGTGGCCATCTGAAGAAAAAATTCGAAACAAAGTATTTTTTTGTAGATGGAGTAAGCGGCAAGCTTGTTGTGCCTACGGACAGGCTAGGGTTCAGGAGCGGCATCGAGCATCTTATTGGTCTGCAGGAAGCTCAGGTCGGGGTTTTGAAATCTCTTCATCCCGATAGAGATATGACAATCATCGAGGTTGCAAGCGTCATACGAAGGCCCGAGGATGAAACTAGACGGCTTGTTAAAGGATTAGAAACAAAGAGGCTTGTTCGCTCAACCAGGGTTGGGAGGTACAACATGTATCGGACGCTCATCGACATTCCTAGAATTGAATTGGGCTCTGAGCCACTCCTGAAACTCAATGAGCTGAATGTATCGGATGGGTTTAAGCTAGCGAAACTTAAACTTAAGGAAGAGCAGGTAAGAGAAGTTGTGAAAGGTCTTTGGGAAGGTGCGGACGTTGAAAGCTTTCGGCAGATTTACTATCCAGTTTATCTCGCCGAATTATTGTTGAATGACAGAAAGAGATATGTTTGGATCGATGGTCGAACCGGAAAAGAAATAGAAATGTGATAGTCGGCTAAGAATTCTTGCCGGCGTGCTCGCCGCCCTTAACCTATTTTCATTATATTGTTAGATCAAAGTTCACACGCCGCCTGTAAGGGCGTGTTATTTCCTATGGTTCAACGCAATTTGCATTGTTCAGCCCATTTTATCTAACGCGTGCTCACTGCATGGAAAGATTCTTCCTTTCATCGCTTATTCTTGTCGTCTTTCCAACTTCGACCCTAGGCAAAGAATTTGGATCTAAAACGATCACCTCTGGAGAAAATAGAAGCCTATCGTGAAGATCCTTAGCAAGTTTCTTTGAAAGGACTTCTTTCTTCGAGCGATCTAAAATCTTCTCTTTTGATTCAATTTCAACAATCATGAGATCAGAAGAGCCAGTTTTGGAAATTTTTATTCTATATTCAGGACCTACTTGGTCCTCCTTTAGAAGTACACTTTCAATCTGAGACGGCCAGAAATTAACTCCTGATACTTTAATCATGTCGTCGCTACGAGCTGTAATTTCTTTGTATCTTCTATGAGTGCGACCGCAATCACATGAAAGTGAATCAAATAGCGATGATATGTCGCGGCTTCTATATCTTATGAGAGGCATTGCTTCCTTTCTGAGAGTTGTGAAAACGAGCTCGCCCTCCTCCTCAGGACCGAGTGGCTCCAAAGTCTTCGGATCTATGACCTCGACAAGAAAGTAGTCCTCCCAGATATGGAGACCATCGTGAATTCTGCAGTCGTTTCCGACGCCAGGGCCGTAAAGCTCCGTGAATCCATAGATATCGTACGGATCCATGTCCCAAGTATTTGCAAGCTTCTTCTTCATTTCTCGAGTCCAGATCTCGCTGCCAAAGATCCCTTTCCTAGCTTTAGTTTGCTTCTTCAGATCCATCCCCATGTCTTCGGCAACTTCAGCTAATCGAAAAGCATACGAAACAATGGCGCAGAACATTGTCGTTCCAAAGTCGACCATGAATTGTATCTGGCGCTTTGAAAATCCCGCGCTTGCAGGAACAATCGTTGCCCCAACTTTTCTCCCACCATGATAAAAGCCAAATCCACCAGAGAACATCCCCAGACTCGGAGTTATCTGGAACACATCCCCCTTGCTTAGTCCAGACATTACAAGAGATCGAGCAGCTATTTCGCCCCAATCATCTAGGTCCTTTGCGCTGTGTAGACCAAGAGTCGGGGTGCCTGTCGTGCCAGATGTCGCGTGCATTTCAGCGAGCCCCAGTCTTGGAATAGCAAGCATCCCGAAAGGATAATTCTTCCTAAGATCTTCTTTGGTCGTAAAGAATTTCTTCTTCTGAAGTTCTTTTATGCTGTGCACATCTTCAGGTTTCATTCCCAGGCGTTTGAAGTATTGTTTGTAAAATAGAGAGTTCTCGAATGCTTGATGGACCGCTAGTCTGAATAGCCTTGATTGGTTTTCTTCAATCTCTGACCGAGAGCTAGTTTCAGATTTTGGATTAAAATAAGCATCTTTGGACAAGGCGTGTTGTTTAGATCTTCTCTTTCATGTAATATAAAAATCCAATTTACGCCTACAATTTTTGGAGGGAAATAATCTCCAAAACAAACCGAATGAATCCATTAGAGCAAAGGGTCACTTAGAATCAGGTCAATTTGTCTTTTCATTAAGTTCTTTACAGATCAATTTGTAAGAAAGATCATGTGATCCTCTGTACTGACAACTTTTCAAATTATTTAGCGAAATTCGCCGCACTATACTAGCATAAATCCTAACATACTTTTTATCACCATTGATACAGTTCACATTTTTGCAAATCATGCCACGATCCCAATCTATGGATTTCTTAGAACGAATCATTCCGGAAGTGCGAGCAGGCGGAGCTAGAAATATAGTAGAACTTGCAAAAGCCCTACACTTGCCAGTCGAAACTACGAGATACAAAGTAAAAGGGATGCTGAAGAGAGGTCTAAGTGTCCACGCAAGCGTTGATTACAACAAATTTGATCTTATGAATTACGAAGCATATCTCATGCTACGCCCTAAATCTCAGGCAAACGAGAAAAAATTCTTTCAAAGCCTTTCCGAGTATGCATACCTAACCTCGTACGCCCGAAGACTGCCAGATAATGGATATGTTTGCTCCTTTGCTCTTCCAGTTGGCAAGAGTCTCTCACGGTTAATAAGAGGGCTGACCGAGGCAGGACTTGTCGAATCTTCGCGAGTGGAGCCTCTCTCGTGGAAGAGAGACCATATGATCCACCCCGCTTTCTTTCAACTAAAACGCGGAGTTTGGCATATCGATTGGAGCAAGATCAAGAAGGACACTAGAGGTGAAGAGAAGAAGGTTGAACCAAAAGTTTCATCTGAATTTGATGAGCTTGATCTTATGATTGCACGTGCTCTCGAACAGGACGCTCTAATTAAATTGTCAGATATTGCTTCTTCCCTTAAAACGACGCTCAACAATGTCTTCTATCACTTCCACAAACACATACTTGAAGGAAAGTTGATCGAAGAATTTGTGATACGTTGGAACGGAACGCCTAAGCAGGAATCGGTCTTTGCGCAGTTTGAATTTGAAGGGCTTGGCATTTCTGAAGAAAAAAGTGCCGGATCAAGTGTACGAAAGCTTCCATTCCTTTGGTCGGAAGCTCTCAGTCTTGATACAGGACTCTACATTGGCGAAGCAATGATTCCAACTTCGCAATACCTTCAAACACTGCAATACTTGTCAGAGACTTTGGGCGATTCATCAGAGAAACTAAAAGTAATCTTCCTTGATCCGAAAACACGGCATCAGTTTCCTCTTCCTGCACATCTTTTCAAAGAAGGAGAGTGGAAATTTGATCCCGATGATTGCGCGAGTCTTATTGCTTCTAAATTGAAAAAGTAGCACGGTTCCCGGTATGTGTTTGCTAGGATCTAGGTTTACTTGCATGATACCTTTGTCATTGCGGCTAATTTCATTGGACTAAATTCTTTAAGCTAAGATGGAATTTCTTCCACAATTAGATTTATTTCGAACACTCTTCTAATCTTATTTGTGCGCCTCCTGTTCACTGCCAAACAAGAATTCTTACCTGACGAGAAATTATCTTCGATGATGGAATTATTCCGACGGATGGTCAACGAATGCGTAAGGATCGGGATTCAGCAGAAAAAGACCTCGATGAAATCACTGTCACTGGTAACCTATCCTTATCTTAAAGTACAGTATGGTAATCTAATCTCGCCTTATTATCGATTATGCGCTAATTCAAGAGCAACCGGAATATTATCAACGTACAGAAAATCCATCAGAAAAGGAAAACAAGTTAAAGTGCCACATTGTTCGAGAAGATTTCTCTCAACATGTTACAAGATTAGAATTCACCAAGGTAATCTTCTTCTTCCTCAGGGTGTCATAATACGTCTTAACGACTATGTTTTGAAGAAAGTCGCGCACAATCGTGTTCGCTCAGTCACTCTTAGTGTTGACTGTGTTAGCATTGTTTATTCAATCGAAATGAATGAGATGAAAACAGAATGCAGCGGAGTTCTTGGAGCTGACTTCAACTGTGAAAATATCACCTATGTAGATGCTCTAGATAATATCAAACGTCTTCCAATGGATGATGTGGCCAATTACAAAATCCAGTGTAGAAAGACAAAGAGCCATTTCAAAAGAAATGACGTTAGAATTGGAACCGAGATCTTTGGTAAGTATGGCAAGCTTCAGGCTGACAAAACAATGTCAGAAATTCACAAACATACCGCTCGAATGGTGAGACATGCGAAGAAGTATCATCTCGCAATCGCAATAGAGGATAAGCTGGATAGAATGCAAGGAAGCTTGTATAGAAAGGGAAATAGTCAGGGAAGAGATTTCAGATTCAAACTAAATTCATGGGCAAGAGGAGAAGCTAAAAGGCAATTAGAATACAAAGGTAAGAGAGAAGGAGTACTAGTCTTTACTGTTAATCCAAGGGGTACATCAGCAAAGTGTTCGAAATGTGGGAACAGAATGATTCCCGAAGAGAACCGAATGCTATACTGTACTTCTTGTGGTTTACGAATTGATCGCGATTCAAACGCCGCGATCAATATACGAAATAGAGGCTTGGAGAAGCTTTTCTCCATGCGGTTCAAGCCCGTCGGACTGTCAATAGAAGCAATGAAGGGGAATCCTATGAAGAAGCTAACTACAGAGGTAATCCTTCGAGCAGATGGCAGTCAGGTTGACCATCCTAACGGATAGCTTGCCGGAACCGTACCGGGAATCCATTGCACAAGTTCACAACCATTAATTTACGCGAATAGACCTCTTCGCCTTTAGATGTCATTTCTAGAGAGCGAACTTTGGGCTTTGTCGCAATTTTCGGAAAAATCAAGTTTTCCATTGATAGTGATTGAATCATGAAAGTTTCTCTGAAATCAAAGAATCCACAAACCGAAACAACGGTTGATGAGGAGACTTCGCCACAAACGGAAACAACGGTTGTTAAGGAGACTTTGCAGCAGGCAGAAGCAACACGTCTAGATAAGGAGGAAGCTAAACCGGTTCGTAAGAATCAAGGAAAGGCGCAGAGACAGAAAAAAGAGAAAGAGAAAAAACCGAAAGTATTGCAACCTGTCGATGGCCCAATGGTCGGAACTCCGATTCCAAGAAATTATCTTGTCCTTGAGAGATATCCGCTGACGCCCCCTTTTGCATATGCAGTAATTGCTCAAGAACCAGACGAGAAACTTCCTTCCTATTTCATAGACGAGCTTGAGCTCACATATGCAGAAAAAGTTCTGTATAACAAAATCATTAATGCATTGCAGCTAGAGCTTAGTGCGCCACGCGATGATGTGGATCCAAAGAAATATTTTGCAAGTCAAGCGAAACTTATTGCAGATCGATATCAACTAATGCAACAAAAGAATGTTACCGTATCGTGGGCGAAAATTCTCTATTATGCAGAAAGAGACATGGTTGGATTCGGCCCAATCGACCCTCTTATGCGAGATCCAGCGATAGAAGATATTTCCGCAGATGGCGCAAAGAAGCCGCTGTTTGTCTTTCACCGAAAATATGAAAGTCTTACGACGAATCTAGCATTTCAGGATCCAGAAAAACTAGACGATCTGATCGTCAGACTCGTGCACATGAGTGGGAAACATGTCAGTACCGCGTTTCCAATTGTTGATGCGACATTGCCAGGAAGACATAGACTTGCCGCGACTTTTAGAAAAGAAGTCTCTCCGATGGGCTCTACCATGACGATCAGAAAATTCAGAGAAGACCCCATCACTGTAATAGATCTTATCAATTTTGGTGCCCTAAATTACACAATCGCAGCCTACGCTTGGCTTCTTTTGGAAAACAGGGCAACGGCCATAGTTGTTGGGGCAACCGCGTCTGGCAAAACCACTGTCCTTAACGCGCTTTTGTCAATGGTTAATCCCAGTGCAAAAATTGTCACGATTGAAGAAGTTCAGGAAATTAACATTGATCACATCAACTGGGCTCCACTTGTTTCAAGATTGAGCTACGGTATCACAGAGGAAACGATTGGAGAAATTTCCGTCTTCCATTTGGTTAAGGCAGCCATGAGAATGCGTCCTGATATTATGGTTGTTGGAGAGGTTAGAGGTGAAGAAACTTACGCGTTATTTCAGGCAATTTCAACGGGACATGGTGGCCTTGCTACAATGCACGCCGAAGACGCAGGTTCAGCTATTCAAAGACTCACTTCAAAGCCTATGGATGTTGCTCCTTCGTACATCAGTTTCTTGGATTTGATATTCAGCTCACGCAGGGTAGCGATTCCCAATCCGGGAAACATTGGAACCCCGAAGATAGTGAGACGCATAATCTCTGTCGACGAAATCGTTGACGCCACGAAGTGGGTTTCAACCTTTGTGTGGGATCCTCAAAGAGACAAGTTTGACGAATTTCTTGATAAGAGTGTGAAGCTTCGAAAGTTTGCAAAAGATCGTGGAAAGACCATGAAGGATGTGATGAAAGAGATTAGCAACAGGATAGAGGTTTTGCAGTGGTTACGCGCTCGTAACATTAGGAATCACCTCGAAATCAATACAACCTTCTCTCAGTACCATACCGATCCAGAAGCGGTCCTGTCCAAGATCAGATCAGAGACCGCTGGCTCTGTGACAGAAAGTAACGATTTCTCCAATCTTGGATTTGGTCCAAAGGAAACCAGTCAGGATGAAGTAGCAAAGCCCTCCATGGGTTACAAGGATTCAACAAAGTGACCCTGTAGGATTTGAGAACAAAAAAATCGCCAACCCAGAAGAAGGCGAGCGATGAAGGGAAGGCTGCGAGTGAAAAAAGCAAAGTAGCTCGCAAAGATGAGTCTCCTGAAGATACTGTCATTCCTTCCGTTGCAAAGAAGCAAGTTATCGTTACGCAGCAAGAAGAGGTCCCGAAGAAAACAATTCCCCCTGAACCAAAAGAAGGACAAAAAAGCGCCAAATTCGAAAAACAATTGGTTGAGAGCGACTTCGAGCCTCAGGAGAAAAATCCTGAAGTGTTTGAAGAGCTTAAGGATATCAAGGAAATTCCAACTGTAGTGGATAGCCCACCTCTGGAAAAGGAAGAAGAAACACATCAAGAGGAGCAAGTTGCCCTATTAGAGGAACAACCCGCTCCTTCGATTCAACCCTTACCTGAGGTGCAAGAGTTCAAAGTCGAAGTCACTAAACAAAAACAAAAGCGGAGAGGTAAGAAGAGGAAGAAGGTAAAGGCAAAGGACGGAGAAGAGGAAAGCCTTTCTAAAGTAAAGCGCAAGGAAAAAATTAAGTTCTCCGACAGAGTCGTCAGGTTTGCCCTGAAATACACACGACTGCCTACGAGAATCATTGCGAAGAAACTACCAGGACTGAGAGATGATCTTCTCAGATCTAATATGCGCATTTCCCCGGAGGGAATAATATCGCTATCACTTTTGTTTACTTTTATTTCGATTCCTGTCTCTATTTTTGGCGCATTCGAGTTATGGAACTTTGGCCTTGTGCCCTATGCCTTCTTTGTCCCGGCAGCGTCGGTAGTCCCATTTTTCATTGGTATCACTATGCCCAAAATTAGCGCATCTTCAAGGGCGCAGGCTTTGGAAAATGAGCTCCCATACCTCTTTGCATACATCACTGTGCTTGCAGGCGGCGGAATCTCGCCAATTGTTACTCTGAAAAGAATCTCAAAGGCAGGTAAGATATTCCCTGCGGCGGCAAAAGAGGCGGCCAGAATTCTGATGGATATCGATATCTTCGGACTGGACGCCATTTCAGCTCTTGAAAGGGAAGCTAGACTTACTCCAAACAAAGTATTCTCCGACTTTATTGGGGGATACGTTGCCGTTTTGAAGACGGGCGGAGACGCGCTAAGCTACCTCGAAGCGAAACTGAAAGAGATATTCACAATCCGCGAGTCAAAAGTCAAGAGTGGTTCAGAATTTATCGCAACGATGTCGGAGGCGTATATCATCACTACAGTGGTTATGGGTGTATCACTCATGGTCCTCTGGGCAACCCAGAATCTGATGTCTCCTACAGGACTGCCGACGAGCGGAGGAAGTGTAAATTCAACTTTGATTGTCATGTTCTCCGGCTTCTTTGTTCCAATCATTTCGTTGATTTTCATAATTGTTATCGGGAGCTCTCAAATTAGGGAACCATTCTCATATGACTTGCCGTTCTACATCTTTTTGGCTTGCATGCCTGTTGCGGCGCTGATATATTTCCTCCCTCTGGGACTTCCCCCTTACTATCAACTTGGATTCGGTTTGCTTGCGGCAAGCGCACCTCCAATGGTATTCCAGATGATGTACAAGAAAAGAAAGGAAGCCGTCGAAGCCAAGCTCTCAAACTTTCTCAGAGATCTTTCTGAAGTTAGAAAGACTGGACTGGCACCTGAAAAAACAATCGAACAGCTCGCAAACAGAAATTATGGCGGTCTGTCAATACACGTGAAGAAAATAGCGGCACAGGTAAGCTGGGGTACTCCTTTGAAAACTGTCTTGCAGACGTTCATAAAAGAAGTCAAGAGCTGGATTAGTAGGGCAGTCGCTTTCCTATTACTCGAGGTAGTCGATGTTGGTGGTGGCTCTGCAAAAATGTTCATCAG
The DNA here is from genome assembly GCA_029850555.1 of archaeon. Taxonomy (GTDB): domain Archaea; phylum Thermoproteota; class Nitrososphaeria; order Nitrososphaerales; family CADDZS01; genus JASHOD01. The sequence continues at coordinate 11,288 of JARCRS010000136.1, forward strand.
CTTGGCTGATTTCACGGAGAGGAACGCGCAACTCGATAAGGAGCGAAAGTCACAGATCCGTCCGTACATAATGATCCCGTATATTGGAGCTATACTTATTGTGGCAACAACAGCAATGATGGTCTATTATGCCGGCTTTTCTTTTCAAAGTTTCCCTGGCTCGTCAAGTTTACCAGGGAATTTCACTCCTTCGGCTGCGGTCCTACAACAGGCAACCAATACGCTGTTGTTAGCAGCTTTCTTCCAAGCCTGGGTCATGGGGTTTGTGGCTGGGAAGATGGGCGAGGGCAGTGCAGCTGACGGTTTCAAGCACGCAACATTCTTGATTGCTATCAGCATGGTCACTGTGCTTGTT
>JARCRS010000137.1 GCA_029850555.1 archaeon
ACCCACAAAGTCTGTGTTCGAGAATTTCGACAACGGCCATGTCAAGAGATTTGCATCTATCGCACTGGTACTTTGAGTAAACATGCGTGCCTTTACATGAAAGGCAAGAGATCAACCTATCGACGAGCGTTTTCTCGAGCAATCCTGCGTCGGATAACCTACCTAGAAATGACTTGACTTGCTCATTACTTCTTCCCGGAAGCAAGCGAGAGGCCTGGGGATAGGAAGCTCCATTTTCAAAGTTGATAGCTGGTTTCAGAGAGCTAACAGACTTTTGGAGCAACAATGATGGAATGAATGATTGAACCTCAGGCGACTCCAAAATGAGAGCTGGGTCTTCTTGATTCTCCGAGACCTGTTGCCCTCCCATGCTTGTAGTGTGACGATCAGAGAATTAGATTAGTCTTTCAGTGATATGCATGTAGACAAAACGTTCGAAACAAGCTTTTGCTATTGAAAACGAGCCTTCGAGACTCCGTATGAATCTTATTTTCTATTATTTTCTAGGTGCGCCACGCTAACGATGTTTCTTTGTTTGGCCTGTTAGGGCATATTCGATCCAGCCTTCTTCGAATGCCTATAGAGTCTAAATAAAATTAAATACACCTCTTCCGATTTTCTCTTCATGCCAACCCATCTTCCTGACGGTAAGCGCTGCGCAGTCTGCGTCTCTTTTGATACCGATTGCTGGTCCATAATGCTGAGAATGAGAGCAGTAGGACTCGTGAGTAAAGGCACCTACGGGCCCATCAACTTTGCTCGCGGCGAATTTGGCGCAAGAGTCGGTATCCCCAGAATAATGGAAGTCATGGACAAGCATGATGTAAGGGGAACTTGGTTTACCCCAGGCGTCATCGCAGATACTTACCCAGAGCTGATCAAGCAACTTTCGGACAAAGGGCATGAAATCGCCCACCATGGCTACTTTCACGAATGCCCTGCTTCGATGACTAAAACGCAGGAAAAAGCGTCCTTTGTAAAGGGGATAAAGGCAATTGAAAAAGTGACTGGCAAGAAACCCCAAGGGTACAGAGTTCCCTTCGAGATTCCTAATGCAAGCGAACTAAGCCAGAATTCGGTCAAGATAATGATGGATCTCGGCTTCAAGTATATTTCGCAGCACATGGGTCCGTACGATTTTAGAGTCAGCAAAGTAAGAGATGGTGACAAGTACTACTACAATCGTCCTCCAAAGTTCGGAAAGGAAGTTGATCTTCTAAACATACCAGTGAATGAGCTGATCGAAGATGATCTTGCATATTTCTTGGGAGTAAATTCCTTCTACCCGAAACTCGACAATCCCTCAAAGGTGTTTGAGATATGGAAGATGGACTTTGATTATATGTACGAACACGAGCCTGGAGGATTCTATACTCTCGTGCTTCATCCCGAAAGTACAGGTAGAGCTCACAGGATTATGTTGCTAGATCAAATAATCGAGTACATGAAACAAAAACCCGATGTGTGGTTCTGTACCATGTTAGATCTTGCAAACACTTGGCGAGATTAGTCTGACGATGGAATCGGCTAGTCTATTCAGGCGGTATTTCCTTGAAGGCTAGCCCGATGTCGATACCCTTGGTTGAGTAATAGCTCTTCGATATCGAATAAATTACTAGTCCAACAATGAATGTAACTGCAACATAGATGTAGGCGAAATCGTATCCAGGAATGCCAAAAGCTGTGACAGAGGTTCCCCAAATGCCTGGCCAATACAAAAATTGGTAAATAATGTAGCCAAACACTGCGGCCATGAGTATGCCCGAGATTTGTAACCATATTTTTGTAGATCCAGTGTCTTTTTTCGTGCCATAAACTACTGCTGCTATGCCGATGAAAAAGAAGTAGATCATTGATGCGATGACGAAGGCAAATAGCAAAGAAACTGAGCCGTAGAAGAATGCAGCAGCGCCAACAAGCCCAAGAGTCACTACCAGATCAATGACATGAGCGACGACCGGGGAGCCGTACTTAGGACTGACGTAGGCGAATACCGTGGGCAAGAATCTATCGAAGGCTTGGGCAAATAAGTACCTTGAGAATACGATTATTCCATAAGCCAATATTGCGATGTTCCAAACGATCCATCCGATTCCAATTATCCCTGCTAGATAGTTGTTACCACTGACGCCCATGGCAAGCGTCCAGAAGTTGAACGAGTAATTGTACACGAGAGTTGGATTCGACAAAGCAGCTGTAACAAAATTATAGCCGCCAACGTAGTACATCGTCGCAAAAGCTCCAGTAACTACAATAAGTGCAACCAAAGATCCCAGAAGTACATTCCACCGCATCGCGTTTTTCCCTTTGATTTCAGACGCAACTGCCGGCGCCGCATTCACCCAGGGATAGACGAAAATCGCGAAGAACGGAAGGACGAACAAAGACGCAGAGAAACTAAAGGTCGATCCTGTATAGGTACTCTGAATGGCACTATATGTCAAATTTGCGTTCCCCAAGCTACTCATGTAGTTGACTACTCCAGAATGTCCAGCTGCGAGAAGTGTGAAAATCGCCACGAAGACGGTCACTACCCCTACAACCGCAAGAACGGAAACAAGTTTGTAACCGAATTTTGGTTTGAATATATTGATCAAAACAAGTAATGTGAATACGATCGCCGCAAGGGCAAACTGATAACTCGGAATTGAGCCAGAAAGATTTCCTGGTAGCGCGAGTCCAAGATATGTCGAGGAGGAAGGACTAAAAAACAAACCTACCGATCCGACTGCGAAAACGAGCGAAAGGCAGATCAAGGCAAGATACCCTAGGGTTTCAAGAGTATAACCCATGAAAGAGAGCGACCCTCCAAACAGACCTCCGTATGTCCTTGAAACCCAGACATAGTCTCCTCCTGTCCGCGAGATCTTTCGAGTCATGATTGTATAAACTGCGATCTGCGGAATCGAAAGCACAAAGGCGATGACTGAAGCAGCTACTAGATTTATTCCTGAGGTAGGCGCTCCAGAAGTGAATGCAATTGTGACCATGGTGAACCCTATGAGGGCAAGTGCAGCTCCCGAAGACATGTTACTAATATTGAGAGAAATTGCGTCAAGCAAAGAGACATTTTTTACGAGCCCGGTACTTTCACGAGTAAAGATTGTTTTCTTCGTTCGATCGGCCATTGAACTCTCGCAAATTCTAATGGAATATAAATACTTAAGGGCAGAAGTCGAAAATTGAGCACATCCCAATAGGTGAAGTTAATGGAGAAGAAAAGCAGAATCTTTTTCGTCACAGACATCCATGGATCTGACAGATGCTTCAGGAAGTTCATCAATGCGGCCAAATTTTACAAGGCTCACTATCTCATCCTTGGGGGCGACATTACTGGCAAGATTATGATACCAATAGTTGACATGGGCAATGGAAAATGGTTCGCCGATTACCTCGGGGAAAAAAAGAATATGTCGAAAATAACCGAGGTCGAAGAATTGGAAAAATCAATGGGCGACTCTGGAATCTACCCATTACGGATTTCTAGAACAGAGTACGAAGAATTAGAGCACGATAAGAAAAAAGTAGATGAAGAATTCAATAGAGCTATGAAGGATTCCATAGAACGTTGGCTAAAGCTCGCCGACGAACGACTGAAAGACGGAGAAACAAAGTGCTACATTTCTGTTGGGAATGATGATGATTTCGTTGTGGATGAGGTGCTAAAAGCCAACACATCACCAAAGATCGTGTACTGTGAAGAGGAGATTGTTACCCTAGACGGGCATGAGATGATATCATTGGGAACCAGTAACCGGACACCGTGGAACAGCCCAAGGGAAGCCGATGAAGATGCCCTCAAATCAAAAATTGATGCCATGGCTTCGAAGCTCTCCAATCCTGAAAATTCTATATTCAGTGTGCATGTGCCTCCAATCGATTCCGGGATAGACCAAGCACCAATGATAGACAAGACCTTCAAACCAGTTATGCGTGGAGGGCAACCTGTGATGATTTCTGCAGGAAGCTCATCTGTCCGAGATGCATTAATGAGGTACAAGCCACTCATCGGGCTCCACGGGCACATTCACGAGTCGAAGGGGATTTACAAACTGGGCCGAACTGTTTGCATAAACCCTGGAAGTGAGTACGGGCAAGGAATTCTGAGGGGGGCTATTGTTGATCTTGAAGAGAGGAAATTATCGGACTACCTTCTAGTATCCGGGTAAAATCGCCTATCATTCATTATAATGAACGAGAGAAAATACATCGTATTTGCTGATTTTTTCGCGGCCCTTTAGAAAATCAAGTTCCACGAGGAAGCCTATGCAAGAAACTACTCCCCCTATCTTTTCGACGAGCTTAGCAGCGGCCTCGGCAGTTCCACCTGTCGCAAGCAAGTCATCAACTATTCCTACACGCTGACCCGGAGAAACTGCATCTGAATGTATTTCCAAATATTCCGAGCTATATTCTAGGGCATACTCCTCAAAGATCGTCTTGCTCGGCAGTTTTCCCTTCTTCCTTGCGGGAATGAAACCTAGACCCAGATTGTATGCTATAGCGCCGCCGATCATAAAACCCCGAGCTTCGATTCCGACAAGCAAATCGAGCTTCCTACGAGAGAACTCTACTGTCAAGAAATCTATAGCTGATTTGAAGCTCTTAGCATCCTTGAGAACAGTAGTTATGTCGATAAAATTTACCCCTTTCTTGGGGAAGCCAGGTATTACCCTGAGTTTCGCTTTCAATTCATTGCTGAGGCGGGAGGGGCTTTCATGCGAACTAAGTGTCATGTTGGTAACCGTTTTCTTCGTCATTTAGACCAGGCCAAGTTTTCGAGGATAGATTAGCTTTCTTCAATTTCTTTTCCTTTGAGTCAAAGAAGATTAACTTGAGACGGAAAGTCTATGGATTTCAAATACTAATCTGAATATCGCTACATCGATTCGTGTGCTGTGTCTCATTCCGTGCTTCACAAACGGTATAATATAGCTCAACAAGGTCTTCTCTCGATCAGAACTTTGAGCTACGACACGGATACTCAAGCAAAAATGGACGAAATGATGGAGAGCGAAAAAATCGAGGCAATTATGCGCCAGTCTCGCCCGCAAGTTTCAGTAATAGGAGTGGGCGGAGCGGGTTGCAACATTGTCTCTTGGGTCAAGGAGAAAAAAGGTGGAGTCTCTGGCGCGAAACTCATCGCGGCTAACACAGACGCAACACACCTCAGCATAATGAAAGCAGACAGAAGAATTCTGCTTGGCGAAAAGACATGCAGAGGAATGGGTGCAGGTGGTTATCCACAAAAGGGTGAAGCTGCAGCCAGGGAATCAATAGAGCAAGTGAAAAAGGATGTCATCGGTTCTAACATAATTTATGTAGCGACAGGTCTCGGTGGAGGAACCGGAACTGGTGCATCGACAGTCATCGCAAATGCTCTGAAACCATCTGGTGCGTTGCTCATCGGAGTTGTAACGCTGCCTTTTGCAGTCGAAAGATTCAGATACAATGCTGCCAAAGAAGGACTCCAAAAGCTAAAGACCGAATGCGACACTGTAGTTGTAATTGACAACAACAGACTCGCCAAGGTTGCAGGTGACCTTCCACTAAAAGAGGCACTAGGTGTTGCGAACGAACTAGTAGGCGAATTTGTCAAAGGTATTACCGAGACAATCACCACGGCTTCACTCATCAACATCGACTTTGCAGACCTTCGAGCAATCATGGAGAAGAGAGGAATCGCAGCAATCGGAGTCGGAGAATCATCCGGAGAAGACAGGATCGAGAGAGCAGTGCAAACAGCACTTGATGCACAGCTACTTGATATCAAAGACTCGACCAAGGCATTCGGTGTCCTAATTCACGTTGCTGGTGGAGAAGACATCACACTGGACGAGGTCACTCAAGCAGGTGAAATGATCACTCGCTCACTACCTCCAAAGGCACGAGTTGTCTGGGGAGCAAGAGTTGATCCATCCCTTCAAGGAAGAGTGCGGGTCATGGTCGTTTTGACCGGAATCGAAAGCACGTTCCTGGCACAACAACCAAGCAGACTCGGAAGACTCGTTAGGGCAAGACAATAAGTAAATAATTAATGAAAAGTCATGAGGAGCAAGTGCGGCAATGAAGCTGCACTTCTCTTCTTGTTCTTTTTCCTTCCGCCCTGACGTGTGTTTATAACAAAATTTAGCTCGCAAATCAGCGTCCATCCTAAAGAAATGAAAAAGAAAAAGGGGACAGAGGCATTCGCTTTAGAGCGATGCTTCTGTTTCTCGTTTTTTGACGTTAGATTGTTACAGTCTATTGGGTTTACGAGCGCGCTTACCAGAGTGTTTGCACGGCTGGCCCGCGAGACCCAAAGTCTGCTACAATTATTCGTCCGAATTCCAGGTTCCAGTCTGGGTCGATCCTGACAGCTTGGTTTGGCGCGGTGCGCCAATCTGGGTCGATCCTTACTGCTCGGTATTCACGTTGAGATGTACGTCTGGCTGACATGGCAAGTCGGGCTTGGAGAGGCTTCGTATATAATCCTGTACTTGAGATTGAATCTAATATAGTATCAGTAGATATTTTGTCTATTGGGGTCTAAATTATTTAGCAAATCATGCGAGCCACAAGGGTTTTGGTAAATTCTTGTTTACCTCAAAGCGACTATTGGCAGACCGGTCATCACACTGGGTCTGTTTAGGCCCAAAATTAGCAGTATTGAGGGAGCGAGATCGATCAGACCAGGCTTGTAGCTAATATCCGGCAGCCATGCTTTCCACTTCTCAGACACCACAATCATAGGAACAGGGTTCGAGGTATGAGCTGTATGCGGTTGACTTGTTTCTAGATCATACATTTTTTCCGCGTTTCCATGATCAGCTGTGACAATGATGGTCGGTTTTAGCTCTTTTCCCATTTCTCTCCAAACATTGTATATTCTTCCAAGACACTGATCAACTGTCTCTACCGCCTTCACCGTGGCATCAGTGTCGCCCGAGTGCCCTACCATGTCTGCATTTGCAAAGTTAATCAAAGTGAATCCGTATTTTTGGGATTGGATAGATGAGATAGCGTTGGCGGTAATCTCAATTGCACTCATTTCTGGTTTTTTGTCGTAAGTACCGACTTCCTTTGCTGAAGGTATCAATATTCTATCCTCGAATAGCCTTGGTTTCTCATTCAGACCATTGAAGAAGTAAGTTACATGCGCGTACTTTTCTGTCTCGGCTATTCTTAGCTGCCTGATTCTATTTTTTTCAAGCACATTGCTCAGTGTATTTGACACGTGTTCCCGGCCCAGGATTGCTTTAACACTTTTCAAACTGGGGTCATAGATTGTCATTGTAAGAATTTCGAGTTTGTTTGGAATCTTACCCCGATCAAAAAATTGAAATTCTTTCTGCTTTAGAGCAAACGATTTTGTCAGCTGTCTTGCTCGATCTGGCCTAAAATTAAAGAAAAATATGACATCGGAATCTTTTGCTCCTAGATATTCATCTATTACGCAAGGAACTACAAATTCGTCCGTAACTCCACTTTCATAAGACGCCTTAACCGCATTTACTGATTCATCATAATGCACCCCTCTTGCATGGATTATTGCATCGTAAGCAAGCTTAGTTCTCTCCCATCTGTTGTCACGATCCATTGCATAAAATCTTCCAGATATTGTTGCAATGCGCCCAATCCCAAGAGTTTTCGTGTAGTTTTCTAAAGACGAGATGAACCCTATCCCGCTTTTCGGAGGCGTATCTCTTCCATCCAAAATCACATGGACTGCTACGTCTATCGATCCATAGTCCTTGGCTATCTTGAGCAGAGAGAACAGGTGATCCATGTGACTATGAACTCCTCCGTTAGAGAGGAGTCCGAGAAAGTGGAGCGTTGGTCCCTTGGGTTTAGCTGTTCTTTTCAAAAGAGGAGCAAGGGTCTTGTCCTTTGCGAGTTTTCCTGATTCGATTTTCTCACTTACACGCATAAGATCTTGGAAAATTACTCGCCCTGCTCCGATTGTGAGGTGTCCGACTTCAGAATTTCCCATCTGCCCATCTTTCAGACCAACGCACTTACCCGAAGCGCAAATCTGGATTGATCCAAATTCCTGAGAAATATGATCAAAGTTCGGAATTTTGGCAAGACTTATCGCGTTGTACGAACCATTTGGCGCGATTCCCCATCCATCCAAGACTATCAGAACAACAGGGCTCTTGACGACCCTTGCTCTCAAATTGGCTATTTTTTTCTTCTTTGTTGGCATCTCGAATAAGAATTCCTGTTTCCAAATGGCTTGGGGGATACTTGGTTAGTGTCTCAAGACTTGCGAAAGGTTATCTTAACTGTTCGTAGAATAGAATATCTCTCTATCTTCCATTCCTTTTGAATCTCATTATGACTATATCTAACAAGATTATTGCATAATTCGTTGAGAAAGTGCTGCTTGAATGACACGGCGAGAAACCAACGAACCGGAAAATCAGGTAGGCGAGCAAGGGATTCGTACGATATTCCTAGCGTTGAAAGGCGATTAGCTATTTGGTTTGACCTGATGATCTTTTTTTGAGCGCTTCCGATAATCCTACAGCTGCCGTCATGAATCCCATGTGAGTGAAGGCCTGTGGAAAATTTCCAAGCATTTGGCCGGTTTTCGGATTTACCTCCTCGGAGAAGAGGCCTACGTGATTTGAAAATCCCTCAAGCTTGTCAAGGAGCTTTTCAGCTTCATCCAATCTTCCTGCAAGGGTAAGACAAGTTACTAGCCAGAAACTGCACATAAGAAACGCTCCTTCTTCCCCCTTTAATCCGTCATCGGATCGGTATCGATACAGAAACCCGTTTTCATTGAGTCTTTTAATTGTCTGATCTATTGTTGAAAGCATCCTCGGATCTTTTGCATCGATGAACCTAACTTGAGGCATGAGTAAGTTAGCTGAATCAAGATCTTTTGAGCCGAATGACCTTACGAAGGCTCCAATAGAATCATCATAGCCCTTTTCGAGAATTGTCTCTTTGATTTTGTCTCTCAAGCCGGAGATTTCTGAGACATCCTGTTTTATTTGCAGGGAATCCGCTATCCTTGCAGCCCTATCTAGTGCAACCCAGCACCACATTTTGGAATAGACAAATTGTTTCCTTTCTCCTCGAACTTCCCAGATTCCGCAATCGGGCTTTTCCCAGTTTTCTTCAACAGTTTTTACAATCAGCTTGATTAGATAATCATAGATCTCGCGGGGAATGCCCTTACCATGCTTATTCGAGAAATATAGTGCGTCTAGAAGAATGCCGTAAACATCCAGTTGAAATTGATTCCATGCGCCGTTTCCCACACGAACGGGTGACGACCCTCTGTAGCCTTCTAAGTGATTTAGAGACTTTTCTGATAGATCCCGCTCACCGGTCACTCCAAGCATTACCTGTAAGTTTTCTGCCAACATAAAGAATATGCTTGTGAGCCAGCCAAGATAGTCCGTTTCGAGGTCATCTATTCCTATAGAATGCATGGCCCACAAGACGAATGAAGAATCCCTAATCCATGAATACCTGTAGTCCCAGTTTCTGATCCCGCCTATCTCTTCGGGCAAAGATGTTGTTGGTGCAGCAATTATCGCGCCGGTAGGGGAGTAGACTAAGAGCTTGAGCAATAGGGCAGATCGGAGAACAAGATCTTTCCACTTGCCCGAAATCTTGCACTTTTGGGCAAAGCTAATCCAGTATTCTTTTGTCTTATTGAGTTTGGCTTCAGTGAATGTGTTCCCACTGTGATGTAATTCTATTCCTCCAGTGCGGAGAACAAAATCAACGGGTTTGTCTTTTTCAATTATCTCTAGATTAAGGGAGATACCACCTTTATTTGCTGGTTTGAATTCGAACGGGGTTATGAGCGCCAACTCTTGACGGGTTTCTGGCGTCTTAGCAGAAAAGGTATAACCCGTAGTACCAACACGTGTAATTTTTGGAATGGCTTTTCCATAATCCATTCGAGGATCAAACAAAATCTCAAATTTGAAACTGCCTTCAATACAAGAAACTCTTCTGTGAATTTCTCCGGTAGATATCATCGCTCGTTCAACTTTGAAGCAAGGCATGAAATCTACAATTCTTAATTGTCCGAAATCATTCTTGAATTCAGTGATTAGAATATTAGTAGGTCCGTCATAGTACTGGGTCGAAAGAAATTCCTTTTTTCTCGTCTCGCTTGGAAGAATCCTAAAGGATCCTCCTTTACCAATATCAAGAAGCGCACCAAAAACACTTGGAGAATCGAAACGCGGAATGCAAAACCAATCTATAGATCCCCCGACTCCAACCAGAGCGCACGTTTTCTGATCTCCAATCAAAGCGTAGTCAGAGATTTCTTTGTACTCGTTAAGAATTCTCTTGCGGCTTAGCGTTTTCCACTTTTTGGCTGGAGATTTATCATTAAAGTGCTTGCCTTCCTCTAGGCTGATTTTACCTTCTTGGGATTGTTGACTTTGCAAGACCAAACGACAATCGCAGCTTTTGTTTAGAGCAGAATTTCAATATTCCGCATCATAAGTCACATTAGGAATTCTTGAACTGAGAGCAAGTTCGTCAGTTCTTGTCTTCGCCTATGTAATTACGAAGAATCCCAATGTTTTCTATTTCAGATTCGAGGACATCGCCCGGTTTCAAAAAGTATTTCTCCGGCTCTTTCCTAAAGGCTGCGACACCTGAGACCGTTCCAGTAGTTATGACATCGCCGGGATAAAGAGTCACCCACGAATAATGTTCGACTATCTCGGGAATGGATACAGAGAGATGATTCGTGTTGCTCACTTGTCTCGGGTCTCCATTCACCCTGCATTCGATCCTTAGATTTTGGACGTCGCCGATGTCATCTCTCGGTATAAAACAAGGACCGAACAGAGCAAAAGTATCTAAATTCTTTCCAAAGTTAAGCAGTCCGGCTTTCATTTCCTCTCTTTGAATGTCTCGAGCAGTTATGTCGTTGAAAACTGTAAAACCTGCGATGGAATCCCAGGCTGTTTCCTTAGTAAGCCGCTTCGATTTCTTTCCTATGATTATAGCTAGCTCGATTTCGTGATCTAGCATCTTTGTGAATTTGGGGCATAACACTTCTCCTTCATGCCCTATGATCGAAGAAGGGCTTTTGAGAAATGAGATCCAATGTGGCATTGGAAACTCCCAGCCCGATTCCGATCCTTCCTTCGCGTGCTCCCTGAAGTTTCCTGCCGTATGAATTATCTTTCCTGGGTTTGGAACGGGTGCTTTGATCTTTAGCTTTGAAAATTGAAAGACGGCCTCTTCTCCTAGCGGTCCAGATACTTTATCTGCCCCAACTTCATTAACAAACCTCTCTGTTTCTCTAGTGGCCCTCATAGATTTTTCACCACCCTGAAGAAAACTGATCATGCTTGGAGGTACAAATGCATCAGCAAAGCGCGCGGGGTAATCTTCACCTTGGTCCTTAAGCATGCGCGAATAAGCATAATTTGCATCGATTACTTGGTCTTGATTTACCCACAGTCCGAGCCTTTCCCTATGGTAGTAAGGCTCCTCAAACGTAACTATTCTCACATTTGCTCATCTGAGAAAAATGCAATATTGATAATAATAAAAGGTTCTCATCTCGCAGTGAAGAAAGGGGAAATGAAAAAGAGGTTTTGAAATCCTGCTATATTGATATACGGCATGTTAGGGCCAAATGGATAGCAAATTTTGGTAGCAACCACCTCTCTTGACTCAAGATTAGAGCGCAATGTTCTAGTTCTCGGAATCAGTTCGATGGTTGCGACTTTTGGAGCTTATACTTGGACTTATTTTCTCCCGCTTTATTTTAGTAAAGTCTTCAATGCTTCAGCCCCTATCATCGGGCTTGTCTATACCGCATGGCTTGTCATGATAGGTTTAGGCGCTGCTCCTGCTGGAGCGCTAGCCGATAAATACGGGAGAAAGATGATAATAGTTCTAGCAGGTCTAATTTCATCTCTCGGAGTTTTCCTTCTAGCATTTTCGCACAGCTTCTTACTAGATGCGGTCGCCTTTCCTCTTACGGGCCTTGGAACTTCATTTCTCTCTGTTCAGAACGTCATGATTGCTGAATCAGTCGAAGCGAAAAAGAGGGGATCGGCCTTTGGAAAATTCTTGACTCTCTCCTATGCGCTGCGTAGTTTTTCTCCCTTCATCGGAGGAGTCCTCCTAAGCCGTTCAGAGTCTTACTTTTTTCCGCTGTTATTCCTTTTCGGGGGAGCCCTAGCGGGCATTTCAACGATAGTGAGATTGTTTTTTGCTCGTGAAACTCTGCCAAAATTGAGAGATGAAACAAGCCTTCTCTTAACCGATCAAAAGAAATCATCCTCCTACTTCCAGAGTATTTCAAAGATATTCACCAATAGAATCCTATTGACTCTAATACTAGTCTACAGCCTGTACAACCTTCTCGTCGATCAGGGCTCATACATACTTCCTCTGTACGGTCAATACCAGCTAAATTTGAACCCAGAGACTCTTGGCATTCTCTTTGGAGTGATAACCGCAATCAGCGGATTCGCCCCCTTGTATTTTGGGAGATTGTCAGATAAGATCGGCAGACTAAAGACAATAGCTTTAAGCTGGATCGGCGAGAGTTCTACCATTTTCATTTTCGTATTTGCTCCACGAGGAGATCTGATTGTTGCCCTGATTGGAATAGCAATATGGTCTACATTCGGAGTAATGGATGCCCCTGCCGTGAATGCATGGCTTGCCGATGCTACTGATGCAAAAGGACGAGGGCTATCGATGGGTTCTTTTTACTCCGCATCCTTTCTCGTAGCTGTCCCCTTCTTTTCCGTTGCAGGTTTCCTCTATGCAATCGATCCTAAATTTCCCTTCTACGCAAATTCTATCATCGGGGTGTTAGCACTTGTCCTTTTGATAGGGCTAACTAGATCAAAATCAGATCGAGAAACTCTTGTCAAGAACTGAAAGATCTCATGTTTTCTGCGCATCAAGGAAAAACCGAATCCCAACAATAAGGCTCATCCATTTCATTCTAACAATTACTTATCCTTCACCTGTGTGGAAGATAGAGATAGGGCCCTTCAAATAGTATGTATCAACTCCAATGATATCAATTGAATTAGCAATATCAACCGCGTACTTTTTTACCACCATGAAAACGGAACGAAATTAAGGAGTAATACAAAAGAAAGAAACAAGCCCAAAACAAAGGCTATCCCATGTTCCTTAAGCCTAGGTTACGAAATGGTAACCTCCATGTACACTGCGTGGAAAAGGTTTCGCCGCAATGGTTACGCAAACGTAACTACGTTTCGATCACTTGAGATCTTTTTGTAGTTTCATAATCAGACCGTAATGATAAGGACCAGGATCAAGACTTGCCACACATGTCAAACCATTCCTCTCTAGGATCTTTCGTGCCTTTTCTTCAGCCATTCGTATCTCTAGTGGCGGACCGAAGCCGTTGTCCGTGTCCTTCCAATCAATGTCTACAATGGTTGCACTCGGTTTCGATATTCTCCTTACCTCCGCGAGGAATTCTTTCTGATCATCTAGGTCATGGAGAATATTTGCAAATAGAACCAGATCACATGATGCCGAAGGAATCGGAGTCTTAGAAACGTCGGACTCTATAATTTTGACTATTTCTGGATCTGTCTTTGACCTCTGCATATTGGATTTCAAATATTCGAGCATTACTTGACTCTTGTCAACCGCGTAGATTCTTCCTCCTTTCCCCACGACCCTCGCGAGTGGAACAATAAAAAAGCCAGGACCGCAAGCTAGATCGGCGACGCTAATCCCCTTCCTAACATCGATTTGAGATATTATCTTCTCAGGATCTTGCCACTCTTTTCGCTCGTGCGCGAGGAGCGATCTAGCAAATTCATGTTCATCCATTGGAGCCTAATGTGTCTTCTCAAATAGATAAAGTGAACTTATCCGCATAACGATTTTTCAAGCATTTTTGTCGGGCATTCCACAAGAGGTAAACTGATTTGCAGGAGAGTGAACATGCGGCGGAAACACCCTTCTCTTGAGCTTTATTTTATATTGAACCAAACTCTGCTCATTACAAGTGCTGAAAGAACAAAACAAGATGGTCAAATCGATGAGTGAATCAGAACCTCAGAGACTGGAATCAAAACAGTACAATTTTCTTGTAGATGGGACTATGCCAATACTAAACTTCGAGCTTACATCAGGAGGCAGGAAGGCTCCAGAAGGAATGAGCGAAATAAATCAAATTGAGAGGCAAAATCTTAGGCTCGAATTGTATGCGCCAATATCGGGTGAAGTTTTCGAGGCTAAAACCCAAATGGGGCGACTCGAAGTAGACAATGACGGCACTGTTACTTACTTCTCGAATGCTGCTGAAAAACTAACATTTTCTTTGTTCTTGGGAAAGAGCCTCACATTCACTTTCAACAAGAAAAGTAATGAATTATTGATAAGGACGCCTTCAAAGATTACTTCGATACAAGATAATCGTATGTCAAAGAGAAAAAATAAGAAGAAAGACGCTGAGCCGCTAACGGATGAGCTAAAACTTTCCCTTCATTAGGAAGTGAATCTGAGTTGGATAAACAGCTTATGAATAAATTGGAAAAAAATGAATTGAAGTGTACAGTTTGTAAACTAATCATCCCTTACACGTTCAAGAAAGGCGACAGTTACACTGTCCCGAGTTTCACCCTTGTGGATGGAAAGCCGGTATGCTACAGTGACTATCACTCGAAAGAATTTTCGTTGATACTGAAGAAACGAAAAAAGTAATCGAATCCCGTCGCAATGTATCTTTTATACCCCAGAGTTTCAATATTTTTTGTCGCGCATTGGAAAGCATCGAGCAAGTCCTGAGACAGAACCCTAACGTTCGTTTTGCAGCTATCATAGGACCTGGAGGCAAGGTTATCAAGGGAGGGATGCGCGCCGATACAAAATCGCTCGAGCCAGCATCCAAGGCCGAACAGCTTTACTTGCAATGGACTACCATGCATAGGATGGGACACGATTGGAACAAATATCTTGGCCGTCG
>JARCRS010000138.1 GCA_029850555.1 archaeon
GAATAGGTAATTGCTTGTTTGTACTTCGGTTTTTCCGATTTTCCATGATGCGTGAAAATCCCTTCAAAAATCTCCATCTTTCAGCTAATTGAGAAACGCGCTCGATCTACCAGATTACTTTCTCGTCTCTGCACTAGATCCAGAGTAATAGAACCTGACCGTGTAGTTTCCGAGATATTGAAAGTCAAGCCCCGAGTAGCTTTTACCGAACGTATAAAGTACTTTCCAGTATCCGTACTGTCCGCCGATGTAACCTGCATGTTACAGACAGTTCCATGTCCCATTTTCAACTAGAGCCGGACACTTCATTATGACATTCCGTCCATTGCTCTTGATTTCCTTCGCGCTTGAGACGCCAAACTGGTAGAAGAAAGCATCGCCGCTAGGATGATTTCCAGATCCAACAAAGACCAATCCTGCGTCGAAATAGTGGTTTTGTATTTTCGGCGGAGTAAATGAGCTGTAAAGAACCCAGGGTGTGATGCTCCCATTTCCTGAATAATGAACACGATAGTACCATCCGACTTCGCTTGGAGAGGTCCAGTTCATTTGAATATCAATCCAGTTTGAGAGAGTTCCGCTAGGAAGAGAAACGTCCGCAAAGTGTAGCAGTTGCTGCCAGCTATATCCTGCACATGCAACATTTACGTCGCAAGCCCACCAAGCTCGCGCGAGAAGTGCCTCTGTTCCGTTTGTGAAGAGCACTGCGTCCGCGCGGTACGCGAGGTCCAGCCCATCCTTGCAACAATTTGGTGACTGAACTCCAACACCTGCTGCAAGAAAGTTAGAATTGCTCGAAGAAATTGTGCTGTTTCCAAAGTTGACGCTCACTCCCACAGCAGGAACTCTTGCCTCTATGGCCGCGAGATATCCACCACTGTACACAAACGTGCTCCCAACTTCAAGAGGCGAAAAGGAAGTGTTTGACACATTTTGCCCCATAGAATTTACTACAGACATTTGGTAGTTTGTAAAAAAGAAAAAGAAAAGAAGAATTACTATTGTGCCAATTATTGTGATTCCCATAGTGATGCTCGGATAATTGCTTTTTGTGGAAACAGGGGTACTTGCGACCTTTTGGCCGAGTATCATCCCGAGCAATGCGAACAATGCGGACACTGCTAGAATTGAACCGATTGAGCTTGTGTATCCGCTGCAAGCCTCGCATGGAAGAGAAAGGTCGAGAACTATTCCCAGAAGGATGCCAGAGAAACCGGCGAAAAAGCCAAACAATTTTCCTGTCGGCAAATTTCCGCTCTTTGAACGCTCTGTTGTTAGAAACGAGCCTGCCAGGCTAGGAATCGCAGAGGCTAGAAACCACTGGAAATAATTTAGTGGAAAAGGAACGGTTACCCCAGCAAATATGTGAACTAGCGGGAAAAAACTCAAGGCATACGCGATCAAGGTTGAAATCAGAAAAAGGTAGGTCTTTCGAATGTCGCGTTCTCTTTTCCTTTTCCCGAATCTCAATTCTTTCGAAAGAGCAGCACTGCAGGCTAGAACTCCTAGTGAAGCAAAGAAGAGAAAGTCTCGGAGGAACCCAAGACCGTCAGTCGAGCTGATGTAACATTCTCTTTGATCGCAGAAAGGGACGCTGTAGACGGCTAGAATGAATGCAGCCGAAGCAGCAACGGGGATAGCAAGTGAGAACCACTTTTTCCTACCCATGATAAAGGCGCAAGCAGCGCCTGAAGCGACAAACCAGATAATATCGAACCATAATCGTCTGCCGGAATAAGCAAAGAAGTTAGGCGAGGAGGTCAGGTAAAGGTAGAAGGTATATTTTTCAAAGATAATGGGTGGAATCAGAATCAGAAAAAAT
Organism: archaeon; assembly: GCA_029850555.1. GTDB lineage: Archaea > Thermoproteota > Nitrososphaeria > Nitrososphaerales > CADDZS01 > JASHOD01. The sequence continues at coordinate 1,823 of JARCRS010000138.1, forward strand.
GCTACTATGATCTTGCCAATCACGTTTAGAACGGCGTAGCCATGATATCTTTGCAAGTACTCGTTTTGAGTATAATTCTTGATTCAGTTATTGGTTGTTACCAATTTAGAGGCTGTCAGAACTTTATAGTATCGGTCGAATCATAATCTCTCTCGTTGTCGATGGGGGCACTTTTCTTCTTACGTCTGAGTGGAATCGGTTTCTCTACCTGCTGAATTATCTGGATGCCAGAGCCAAGTATATCTCCCTCGGCGGGCTGAACACCACCCTCTTCAGATGAGGTTTCAGAAACGAGAACCGGGCTGCGATGTTCCTTAGTCTTTTTCTCGTCTTGAATTTGGTCGATTGATTTGATGATCTTAGTTACGTGAATCGCAGCTTCATCTGACTTGTTTTCTTCCTGTTCTGCTTCCCGATCTATCAAAACTTTCTTGCTGGACAATGCAGCTTCATTCTTCTCTTCATCTTCTTCCGGAGCAAGTTCCTTGATTGATGCTTTGTCCATATAATACAGAACGAGGTCCTTTTTTTCTGCTTCGTAGCTTTCTCTAATCATAGATAGCTTGACCCCATTCTTTAAGAAAGGTTCCAAGATTCCTGCAACTAGCCCTTGAAGAAAGTAATTCCCAGTTATCGCCTCTTCGTCCGCGTCAGAGGGTGGTTCACTTATCGTTACTTTGTAAATATCAGCCCCCTCCGGGTAAAAGAAAAGCTTACCCCATCCCGCTGTCTGAAATAGGCCCTTGGCATTCTCAAATAGAAATTGCTTATCTCTGGATCTTTCTCCGAGCTTTTCTTTTAAAGCTGCGATAATTTCCCGCCCCTCGGTTCGCCCATTCTGAAATAAAGCATCTTTTGCTTTTGCGCCGAAGGTCTTTGTTATCTCGTCAAAGAGATGCACGAACCTATCCGCATCCATCGCTAACGCCCTAATTTCTCCAAAGAATGTGAGAGGAAAAGTGAATTTCCCGAAGACTCTCCCGTCGAGCGGGCTCATTTCAGCTACTTTCACACAATTTGACTTGTTGAGTCTGATCAGTAGCTCCTCGGGAGAACATTTTGCAGAATTTAGATCGCAGACGACATTCATTATGAATTGATCAACCGATTGATCGTTGAAGAATGCCATAGAAACAATTGTAGCAGAGTAAGTCTCGAAGAGTTTCATGATTTTAGGAATAGCTTCTCTCTTTTTGTCTTGCTCTCCGATAAGTGCAAACTCGGAAAATCCATCCGGTAAAGGAGCGGGAAAACCCAAGTTAATTGAGTAGTTGACGGTCTTTGGTTCAAAGCTCATGGCTTTTTCGTTGCCAGCAATAACTTGTTCTATCGTCATTTTTCAACAATCCCAGTCCAAACTAGGACTCTAGGTTTCTAAATGGCGGTTGTTTACTTAGAACATTGCGCAGTGGGAACCAGTAATTTCAAAGCTGGGACCCAAATTAGAATTGAAAAGAGCATATCCAAAGCCGAAACTAGCGGAAAGGGCTAGGACTAGTCTAGCGTTCTAGAGCATGGACTGTCCTCAAGTGGTAGAGGTATTTCGCCTCAAACGCTGGACCACCCAATGTTCCAGTTTCAGTGTTTTCATCGATGTCGGCAAGATTGTTTTGGACAAACTCGCAAAAGACGCAGGAGTAGATTTTCAATCGGCCTGCTTTTGTCGATAGACCGCTTCTTTCTTGACTCATTTTATTCTGTTCTCCGTTGATTTCTTTTTGGACGCTTCTTCTGAGGCGCAAGATAGCTAGTATGTGGGTTGGAACCATAACGTAAGGAATTTGAGCAATTGCATAGGATATGCTCGGTCGGATTCTTGAAAAATACGTAAAGGACTTCGATATATTACTCGGAATTCGTATTTTCGCACTGCAAATCGTTCGCGAATGTGCTTGCTTTTTCGAATATCGAGCCAGATAAAACTGTGTTAATTCGCAATGCTTATTGAGAGCTCATAGCTTAGACTGAAAGATATCTCCAAAATTTCTTTGCGAAAGAAAAGGAAGGAAAATCGAGTCAAAGCTTTTTCTGATTGAAGCAAAGAGAGAAGGATAGCGAATTTGAAAATAGGAATCGGAGAGCCAAAAAAGATAGGTGAATGCGAGGTTTGTCAGAGTCCATCATCGAGGCTCAAGATCTTGTTAAGATCTACAAAAAGAGCAAAGTTCCTGCGATAGATGGCTTGACTCTTCGAATAAAGCGTGGCGGAATATTCACACTTCTCGGACGAAATGGCGCAGGAAAGACTACATTTCTTAGAATAGCAACCACCCAATTGCTCCCAACATCTGGAACAATGAAAGTTTTTGGATTAGACGTGGTGAAAGATCCGAAGCGAATCCGAAGAAGGATCGCAATTACCCCTCAAGAGGGACGACCACTTTTCACGCTGAATGCCCGAGACCATATTGCACTCTCGCTTATGATGCGCGGAGCTACAAGAGAAGAGGCAAACGCAAAAACAGAGCCTCTCCTCAAAACCCTTGATCTTGAAAACGTCGGGAAAGTGCACTCCGAGGAGCTTTCCGGCGGCCTGCGACAGAGAATCCTGATTGCGATGACAATAGTTTGCGACGTCGAACTCATGTTTTTGGACGAACCAACAATCGGGCTAGACCCCGTCGGACGTAGGAAAGTATGGGACGAACTCATCCGATTGAAGAACGAGGAAGGGAGAACTATCGTACTTACAACTCACTACATGGATGAAGCTGAATCTCTTTCGGACGATCTTGCGATCATTGACAGAGGCCACGTGTTAGCAAAGGGAAATCCAAGAGAAGTAAAGGAAAGAAATGTCGGTCCAAAGACAAGAGTAGATGTTAGCCAAGGATTTACATTGGAAGAGCTTTCATCGTATGGAAGAACGATCAAAGCAGGAAATCTTCTTCGAGTTTTTACGAGTGATGAGGTTGCTTCGGAGATCAGCCGAGAGGCACTGCGAAGAAAAGTCCCAATTTCGATTAGCCCTGTCACACTTGATGATGTGTTTGTGGAGCTTGTCGGAAGTGGAATAGAACAAGCAGAGGAATCAGAGCCAGTCGAGGAACCGAAGGAAAGAGAAGAACCTCAAAGAGGAATGGTAATGAAATGACGGCAATTCAAGAAGAAATGCGTCACACCGAAACGCGATCACAATCTATCAGGAGGAATCTTAGGACGGTTGGATCAATCGGATATTATCTTGGGATCCTTCCAATGGTGAGAATCCCGACTCTTCTGCCATTTGTGTTTGCGACCCCGTTTACGATTCTTTTCATTTTGTATATTGGCGGGGAAGGACAGTTAATTTCATCAGGATTGGCTGGCGCCCTAGTAATGACTGTAGCTCAGCAGGGTTTGATTCTTGGAGCAGACTTGACAGTTTTCAAAATCGATCACAAGTTTCAGGCTATTGCTGTTGCCTCCCCAGTTTCCTCGTTCACATACATGTTTTCAATTGCACTCTCTGAGCTACTTTTCTCGTTTCCTCCTGTCATCGTACTCTTACTAATAATTGGCCACTCTGGAATCGGTGTAATCCCAATTTTAGAGATGATCGTTGTGATTCTTCTCACGTGGATTACTACGAGCTCAATTGGCTTTTTCCTCTCTACGTATGTTCTTAATACGAGAACCGCCTTCATCACAGTGACATTCATTGCAACATTGATTTCAATACTTCCACCCGTGTTCTACCCGATCCGGATACTGCCAGGATATTTGAGGCTGCTCGCCGAATTTGCCCCAACGACCCATGCATCAATTTTAATTCAAAGTCTGGAGGGCGCGCAATTCAGTTCGAGTCAAATTACATTAAGCTGGATTGCTCTTCCAGTCTTTGCAGCCATATTCCTGTCGCTTGCGATGTTTAAGGCAAGATGGAGAGAGGTTTAATGCCAGATGCTCTAATTGTAGACGACGTACTCGAGGAGTTTGTCCACGGTAAGATAAGCTCACCAAGGGCAAAAAATATCGTTCTTCCCACGAAGCGTTTGATAGCTGTTGCTAGAAAATCGAAGATACCTGTAATTTATGTCTCTGATGCGCATCTCCCGAGCGATCCAGAAATGGCTCTTTGGGGCCCGCACGCAATGAAAGGAACCAAAAGTGCCGAGGTAATTGCAGCTCTCAAACCAGCAAAGAATGATTATCTTTTTGAGAAGAGAGTCTACAGCTCTTTCCAAGGCACGGGACTAGAGCTACTTCTTCATGACTTGAAAGTCGACACTATTGCTATTGTCGGACTACTCACCGAGATATGCGTGCGACATACGGCCGCCGATGCTTTCATGCGCGGCTTTAAGGTCAAAATTCCAAAGGATTGCGTCGAAGCATTGAGCGCCAAGGCTCAGATTGAAGGTTTGCATTATCTAAAATCCATGTACGGGGCGGAGATAACCACGAGTCAGAAACTTGCAAAGGAATGGCTTACCGCACCTCAATAATTAGAGGTATTTCTCTTCGCGATTAATCTTGCGTAAGCGATCGCTTTCATTGCTTCGATATCTTTCACTTCGCTCCATTTGATTCCTCTGGCACGCTTCTCAATTTCAAGCAGGTGATTGAGCTGTGTTACAAATTGATCGAAATCCCTTTGATTACGAATCTCTCCAACGCTTTCAATATAAGTGAAAATAGCTGGAAACTCGGATCTGAGACGCTTTTCTTCCGTCCTGTGTTTTCTTTCAACTTCGTTACTAGTTTGAGCCTTCTTGTTTGTTCTTAGCCAGTATGCCAGTAAAAAAGCGGAAATCAAAAGGGAAACAAATAGAGCGAGCCAGACATTCATGGCTGTTGGGTCTTTAGGAAGCTCTACAATCGAAATTACAAGAGTTGTCAGCGATGTGCCAATTCCTAGAAATGTCGCAAGCCTTTCGCCTCTAGACAGGTAGATTCACCTAGGTGTCAATCGGTGGAAAGGAAAACAAGCTAGTGAACTATTACGATCTATTGCGCGGTCCGTAAAAACTAATGAGTGCAATTGTCAAACCGCTAAAGGCGGGCAGCACTTTTTAACATTACTGTAACTTTATTGTAATATTACAGTAATCCTCACACTACCCCACGCTGGGTATGCAAATAATATTTCGTCGGGGTATGCATCCCAAGGTTTCATCGAAAGCGCGCAATAAGCATAAGGATAAAATTTAGCGGCCGTCTGAAACCGTCGTTATTTTATTTCTCGCTCGGCTAATTTTTCTAAAACTCTAGCAACTACTTGTGTTCCTTTCTCGCCGCTCTTGGAAGCAAGAACGGCTCCGAAAAGTTCGTACGCGGTAGTTGCTGCAGGGAGAGTCAGGTTTTCCTTCTCTAAAGAGCGAATAACAGCCTTTAGATCCTTGTAAAGATGGGCCGCTTTAAAGCCAGGCTCAAAATCCCTTGCTACAATTTTCGGCCCAAGGTTTTGCAAGTTCCAAGAGTTCGCGGCTCCGCTTGTGAGTACCTTCAATATGTCGTCTGCTTTTAATCCAAGTGAAGTGCCAAAAAGCAAAGCCTCTGAAGTAGCAACCGTGTGAATAGAAACTGCCACTTGATTGCATAGTTTCATTGCTTGACCTGATCCGGTTCTACCTACGTATGTTATCGTCTTCCCCAGCGCCTTAAACACTGGGAGACAACGGTCAAAGACCTCTTTTTTCCCTCCGACCATAATTGTTAGAGTACCCTCTTTGGCTCCCTTATCTCCCCCGCTCACCGGGGCATCCAGAAAGTCGAGCCCTTTCTTTTCGAGGCCCAAAGCAACTAGATTCGCAGTATCTGGGGAATTTGTGCTCATGTCTATCACGATCATCCCTTTGGAGGCACCATGAATAACTCCTTGAGGCCCCAGAATCACCTCTTCGACATCTGGAGCATCAGTAACCATGGCAATTACAATCTCTGAATTTTCTGCCACCTCCTTTGGAGAACTGGCAGATTTTGCACCTACAGCCTCGAGCTCCTCTACGCTTTTCTTGCTCCTGTTGTAAACGGTAATCGTGTAACCCTTTTTCAGTAGATTCCCCGACATAGGCTTTCCCATCAAGCCGAGACCGATGAACCCGATTTTAGGAAGATCTGCGTTGCTCAAATCAAATCTAGAAAGAAAAACAAAACTCGATCATCATAATACTTTCTACAGCAGAAGACATGATCGTTCCGTTGTTATTCCCAAAAAGAGAAGTACTAGACTAGAAAGCATAGTGTTTGATGCACTTAGCAGAGCGAGAAATTCTCATTGGCAAATACAAGCATGCTGCCTACAAGACATGCTATTGGACTGCGCAAAGTTTACGCACAGGCGGAAGAAGGCAGTGTTACAAGCACGGCTTTGGAATCAAAAGCCACCTGTGTATACAATCGACTTCCTTCAGAGGGTGTAACATTGCTTGTTCCTTCTGCTGGCGTGATGTCGAAGGAAGGCAGCATAGCTTTCCGAAGACTGATGAGCCAGATGAGATTGCACAACAGCTGATTCAAGAGCAAAATTACATCATCGAGCAGAGCCTTCCTGATGCACTTTCTAATTATGAGAATATGGTCTTGATAGTTCAGTTTCTGAGCAAAGGTCCTTCAACTATCCCCGAACTCGCCGAGAGATGTAAGATCTCAAGACAAAGAACGGAGGATGCATTGATAGATCTCAAGAATGCTAATGTCGTTCAGCAATTGGCTAGTGAAAAAAAGAGTTATGGGCTTTCAAAGGAACTTGCCATGAGAAAGAATCTTTCGCCTGCGGAATCGAAAGAATTAGTCGAAAAATTGGTAGCTTCAAAAAGAGATATTATCGATGTACATCTTGAAGCTGCGAGACCAAAACATGTTGCAATTTCCTATGATGGCGAGCCCACGATGTACTCGAGGCTTCCCGAGCTCATTTCTGAATTTCGAAAACGTGGCATCTCAACATTTGTTGTGACGAATGGAACTTTTCCAGAGAGAATAATCGAAATGCAGGAGACTGGAACACTTCCAACGCAACTTTATGTGACAATGGCTGCTCCAGACAAGGAGACTTATCTTCGAGTTTGTTCGTCGGTCAAGCCTTACTTTCCAGTACATGATGATCATTGGGAGAGGCTCAACCGCACACTGAGTCTTCTTTCATCTCTCGATTGTCGAACAGTAATCAGAATCACAAGTGTGAGAGGTCTCAATATGATCAAGCCCGAAGCTTATCGCGAGAAAGTTATGAAAGCTAATCCTAGCTTTCTCGAAGTGAAGGGTTTTTCTATCAGTGGAAATGCTCCAAGAATTTCAGAGCGCTTGGGAGAGACCGATATCGGAGCGACAGATCCCTCCTTACTAAAGATAGCATTTCAGTATGCGCCGACTCACGATGAGATCATGGACTTTGCAAGAGCAATCTCGGGAGATTTTTCTTTGTTTCCTTTGGTGAGCGAAAGTAGATTGAATAGGCAAGCTCTAATGAGCGTTGGATGGAAAAATCCCAACAACGTTGAAATCGATTTCGAGACAGGGTTTTAGATCGCTCTCTCAATTTGTTTTGCGTCTGCTATGACAGATTGGGCCGCATTATATCCAGGAGCTCCTGTTACTCCTCCTCCTAGATGGGTTCCTGAACCGCAAAGGTACAGTCCCTTAATCGGAATTCTGTATTGAGCCCATCCAGATACAGGTCTAAAGAAAAACATTTGATCTGGAGTAATTTCCATGTGGAAAATATTTCCCTTTGGCAGGCTGAACTCCCTTTCCATGTCAAGAGGAGTCAAAACATCGCGGCGTATCAACGCCTTTCTGATATTTGGCGCGTACTCGGAAAGGGCAAGGTCTCCCATACTTTGCCTCATCAAAGGCCTTCTCGCAGTAATCGACTGAGGTCCGCTCTACGTAATAGCAGCTAGCCGTTTTCACTATAGTATACTCGGTCTTGACTTTCTATCAGTATGTTACAGTTCCTGCAATATTCGGTTTCGCAAGCAACTTCGGGCTCCAACTGATATTCGGTCCAATCATAGTTCTCTTCGCAACTTACTACGTTGCGAGATACATTAACCAAAGGAGAGGAGTGAAGTTCGATCTAATCTTCAAAGAAATACCACCTGAGTAAAGACGTAGAACCGTATTAAAGTACAGAGAAAGTAACCACGGCTCTTTTTATAATGCTGAGGCGTTTGTTTCAGAAACGCAATGCAAAGCTCAGTTCTAGCAAGAAAGGAAATGGAAGAGAAAGAGAAGAGAGCCGATACTATTTCTGAAAATATCAGAGCAATTGCCCAACAAAATAAACTGGAGTTTCAGACGTTCAAGATCAGTACAGAAAAACTCGAAAATGGAATCTCGATTGAGTTCGAAATGCGAGCTAAGATCAATTTTAGCAATCGCTCAGAATCCCCTAATCCTTAGTCTCTTCGATCTGTTTCAGGAGTATACTACGGGCTAGTTCGGGAACTGGAACTGAAGCACCTTTCGAGTAGTCGTAAGCAACTTGCACCGTTTTCCCTTTTGCAACTAGCTTTCGTTCCTGATTCGTTATCTCGTATTCGTACGTAAAGCTAGAATTTCCGATTGAGATCGGTCTAACTTTAATTTCGAGTTCGTCATTCCATCTCGCTGGAGCCTTGTAGTCTATCTCAGCACGTGCTATGATTACCCCTAGTCGCCCCTGTGGAAAAGTTCCAAAAGATTCCTGTAAGAGAGTAGTCCTCGCTGTTTCAAAGTAGGTGAGATACTTTGCATTGTTGACATGACCCATCATGTCCACGTCACCGAAAGGGACGCGCAGTTTCAAGATGTATGAAGCCTTCATTTTTGTCGCCCGCTTGGTTCTTTCAATAGCTGATTCTGGTCGTGGAAATAAAGCCTGTCCTTGACTCTGGATATTTTTATTATTCAAAAGCGCAAGAGTCCAATATGACACAGTTGTTTTCGAAATTCAAATTAGAAGATCTGATTGATCAATTCAATTCCTCTGAAGATTCGATCAGAGTTCTTGCAATAGTTTCCCCCACCTGCCCAGATTGTCTTGTCGGTTTTGAGATAGTCAAGAGACTCTTTACAAGGTTTGATTCAAATAAGCTCAGAGGGTTTGTCATTTGGATCGCGATGTTGGAAGGGGATGACGAACAAACTGCAAGAATAAAATCAGAGTCCGTTGAAGATTCTCGGATAACACAGTTCTGGGATTACGATAGAGCTGCAGGAAGACTGTATGCGAATACTCTTCGTCTTCAAAAAGGCGTAGCTTGGGACATCTACCTTCTTTATTCTCCGAGAATGAGATGGGAAAGCGAAGATCAAGCGCCAGAGCCCGCCTTTTGGATGCACCAATTGGATTCGGATATCTCGGCAGATCCAAAGTTCCGGCTAGACTATGCGAGGTTTGCAGAAGAAAGCAAATTTTTGCTTGAAGCTGAAGAGCCTGATCTTGCCGACAGGGATGTTTCTCAGGTCCTTCTTGACAAGAAAAAGAATGTCACTTGATAAACTATTGAAGAACTTCTGTCCATATGCTTTTTCCTTTTGTGTCCCTAATGAAGTACAAGGCGGCAAGCGAACTCAATATTGGAACCACGGTCGACCAAATTAAACCCGCATAGATACTGCCCATAGCTAAGACGAGAATCGGCGCAATGACAAGTGTTCCGTCGCCGATGTCACCTGTGCCTATCCCATGCGAAATTGATGTTGAGGTGTAGCGCACCTTTGCTGGAAAAAATTCCACCAAGAACGCACCCATCGGTCCATAGCACATAGCAGACAAGAAAATCTGTGTAAATAGCATCCCCGTTAGAATCAGTATGTTTGGTGGATGCGAGTAGAGACTAATTACGTAGTAAGTCGGATAGAACGAAATTGCTCCAACTACGCTTCCCGTAAGCATGATCTTTAATCTTCCAATTCTATCCGACAGCCAGCCGAAGAAAACAAAAAACGGTGACCCGAGTGCAAGTGCTGAGGAAATTATTATCGCGGCAGTAAGGAAATCGATCTTTAGAGTACTCTGCATGAATATAGCGGTATAGAATTGCGCTGTGTGCCACACGACCGCCGAGCCCGAAACTACCACCAAAGCAAGGATAATTAATTTCAAATTCTCCTTCCTTGCTAGAGTATCTGAAAGTGGGGTCAAAGACGTCCTCTTGAGGTTCTTCAATGTAGTGAATAGCGCAGTTTCAGTCAATTTCCATCTAATTATTAGAGCAATGATGAGGAGAAATGCTGCGCCAAGAAAAGGAACTCTCCATCCCCAACTTTGAAATGCGGCATTTCCTAAGTAGATTCGGGTTGCGAGCGAAACTAGCGTGGCAAGTAACAATCCCACAGTCGCGGCTGACTGGGTGAAGCTAGTCCAAAATCCGCGTCTATTGTCTGATGCATTTTCTGCAATGTATGTGGCCGCGCCGCCGTACTCGCCTCCCAGAGCTAGTCCCTGGACAATTCTAAGCATGACGAGAGCTATGGGTGCAAATATCCCAACTTGATTGTAAGTTGGTAGTAGTCCTACTCCGACTGAGCCCAGTCCCATGATTACTGTTGTTAACAAAAAAGCGAATTTTCGTCCGATCAGATCTCCGTACCTTCCAAAAAGAACGCCGCCAACCGGTCTTACTGCTGCTCCAGCAACAAATGCTCCTAGCGCAGGCAAAATCGGAGGAACAGATCCGCTCGTGGGAAAGAAAACGACCGATAAAGTAACTACAAGCGTGCCATATACAAATAGATCATACCACTCTACTACACTTCCTACAAGTGCTGCGCTGAGAATGGTGTATGAGGGCCTCTCCGGTTTCATTATTGAGCAACTGGGCGTATTCGCAAAATATAACCAAGATGCAACGTTAAGCAGTTGCTTAGTTTAGCTTTTCAAAGAGGTAGGTGCAGAAAAACCTAATCCGACTTCCGTTATTGTTTTCTCAAAATGTGTTAGTAGAAATTGTCAAATCTTAGACTTTGGTCTGAAACGAATTAATAGTAAGCTAGCAGAACCTTTCTGTTACAACTTTTGCAAGCATCAGAAGTGCTCAGGATAGATGCGGACATTTTGCGATGTGCCGTCCTAGACGACGCGGGCCGGGTATTAAGTTACGCAGAATCTGAAAAGGGCAAAGCAGAAAATCTTCCCAAGGATTCTTCCCTTATGATCAATGTCTTGGTGAGGCAGAGTCTTTTAGATGCTTTGCCTAAGGAACTTGGAAAAGTGAAATTCAATGTTGTCGTTACTGACAAATATCGATTGGTGGGTCAGGTCTTGGGTCAACACACAATCATGTTTGCACTTCCACTAAATACGATCCCTGATAATATTTGCGAGAAATTAATCAAGAAATACAGCTCGCTATGAGATACAATGAAATGAGTCACAAATTTTTATTGACGCCGTCAAAAGACGACACATTTTTGACCCACTTCACCGTGATTTCCTCGGTTTTCTCAAAAGAGAAGAGATGTTTTGGCAGTAACAATAGTAGGCGCAAAGGTACGCGAACCGGTTCCTGTCGGAGTCAGCTAGCCCATACCTGAAGACTCAACACCATAAAGCAGCTACGTTTATTACGAAACGACCAGAGCTGCGAAGTTTACGACAATTTCTCTTTGACTATTTCTCTCATCTCCAAAGCATTGGACCAGCGTTTTGAGATCACTCAAGAGTACACCCCAAAAGGAGATCAACCGCAGGCAATCGAAAAGCTGAGTCAAGGATTATTAAAGGGCCTAAAACATCAGGTCCTTCTTGGCGCCACCGGTACTGGCAAAACACTTACGATGGCGCATGTAATTCAAAGAGTACAAAGGCCGACTCTCGTAATTTCTCCAAATAAGACTCTAGCTGCTCAACTTGTGGGCGAATTTCGAGCCTTTTTCCCGAACAACGCGGTAGAATATTTTGTAAGCTATTATGATTACTTCCAACCCGAGGCATACGTTCCTCAACAGGATCTTTACATCGAAAAAGACTCTTCGATCAACGATGAAATCGAAACCCTGCGACAAAGAGCAATGCAGGCTCTAGTTTCGCGTCGAGATGTGATCGTAGTCGCCAGTGTCTCCTGCATCTATGGATTGGGTTCTCCGGAGGGCTACATTAAGTCAGTCCTGGGGCTAATGCGCGGTCAATCATATGATAGAGACAAAATTCTTCGAAAACTCGTTGACATGCGGTTTCAAAGAAACGATTTCCAGCTCTCTCGCGGGAAATTCAGACTCAAAGGAGATACGCTTGAAATTTGTAGCGCGGAGGAAAATATCACCAAGATCCAATTCTTTGGAGACGAAATTGAAAAGATCACAGAAGTAGATCGACTCACTGGCAGGACGATTAAACTCAAGAATGAAGCAATGATCTATCCTGCGACGGAATTTGCTGGCACGACTGAGCGAATGGGAGAAGCTCTAGAGCTCATCGAAGGAGAACTCGAAGAAAGGCTTCAGTGGTTACGATCAGAAAACAAACTTGTCGAGGCTCAAAGACTAGAACAGCGAACCAAGTTTGATCTCGAGATGCTTCGAGAAACAGGATATTGCACAGGAATTGAGAACTATTCGAGATATTTCACGGGGAGAGCTGAGGGAGAGACCCCGTACTGTCTTCTCGACTATTTCCCTGAGGACTATCTTACATTCATCGACGAGGGACACATCGCGATTCCTCAGATACGTGGAATGTACGAGGGAGATAGATCGAGAAAAGAGAATCTAGTTGATTACGGCTTTCGTCTTCCGTCAGCCTTCGATAATAGACCGCTTTACTTTTCTGAATTTGAATCAAAGATGAATCAGGTGATATACACATCAGCAACTCCTGGTCCTTACGAAATGTCCAAATCTGAACAGCTCGTTGAGCAGATAATCAGACCTACTGGGCTCGTTGATCCAGAGATTGTTATTCGACCCGCAAAGGGCCAAGTCGATGATTTGATCTCAGAAATCAAAAAGAGAGTTGAAAAACACGAAAGAGTTCTTGTAACCACCCTCACAAAGAGGATGGCTGAAGACCTAACTGAATACCTAGCAGACTTGAAAATCAAGGTTCAGTACATACACTCTGAAGTCGAGACGCTTCGTCGTATTGAGCTCCTTCGAGATCTTCGGTTGGGAAAATATGATGTTCTAGTTGGCATTAATTTACTTAGGGAAGGGCTAGATCTCCCGGAGGTTAGCCTCGTCGCAATCCTGGATGCTGATAAGGAAGGCTATCTCAGGTCTGACGTCTCTTTGATTCAAACTATTGGCCGGGCTGCGAGAAACGCCGCAGGACAGGTAATAATGTACGCCGACCAAATCACAAAATCGATGGAGAAAGCCATCAATGAAACTAACAGGCGTAGAGCAATTCAATTGAAGTTCAATGAGGAAAATGGTATCACTCCAGAGACTGTGAAAAAGGAAATTCGGGCGCTGGTCGCAGAAACCGAGGAACTTGAACTTGAAATTTCAAAGTCGAAAGCTGATAAATCGATTCTTGTTTCTCCTGATTTTCCAAAGCTCGTATCTGAGCTTGAAGAGCAAATGAGAGTTGCTGCAAATAATTTAGAATTTGAATCGGCTGGAAGAATTAGAGATAGAATAAGGGCCCTAATCAAGGCGCATGAGAAAAATAAACGCCAGCTAAATTCTATTCAAGAAGAATAGCTTGGAAATTCTTATCACAAAGTATCGTGAGTCTTGATAATTCTCTCGTTTTTTCGCAAAGGGCTTATGACACTCTTTAAAATGACGTTCTTTTCTCTCTGAAAGAAGGGCCCCGGGTTTCATTTGACGGCGACAACAACTGCGGATTTGCACGAAATCGCAGTGGAAGAATGCAAAGATGAACTGACCGATTATGCGGCATATAATAGACTTGCAAACCGAGGCAAACCCCAATTCAGAGAAGCCATCGGAAAAATATCCGGCATGGAAATGAAACACTATAACTTCTGGAAGAAGTACTGTCCTGATAAGATAAACGATATCAAAGTGAGCAACTTCGTTGTCAATTATGTGCTATTCATTCGACTTGTCCTAGGATCATCATTTGCTATCAAATACTTGGAGAAAAAAGAACGAACTACTATCGAGAAGTACGACTCCATCGCGAATTTAATTCCCTCCGAGGACAAAGCTGCTTTTGACGAGATGGTTGAAGACGAAAAAGGACATGAGAGAGACCTAGCAAAAGAGGTTGAAGGAAGCTATCTCAAGTACATCTCTTTCATTGTTCTTGGCCTTGCTGACGCTCTAGTCGAGATCGCGGGAATCCATGCAGGTTCCTTAGGAATATACAAATCGACCTTGATTACCGGCCTTGCGGGAATAATCGCGGGAGCTGCGGCCTCTATCGCAATGGCATCTGCCGCTTACGCTCAGGCGAAACAAGGGTTTCAGGGGTCCGCGGGGTTATCAGCTTTCTACACAGGTATATCCTACTTCATAAGTGCGCTGATCCTCGCGACACCATATTTTCTAACGGATAACAAGTACCTGGCGATTACGATCTCACTAGTTTTTGGAATTATGATTATAGCATTCATCAGCTATTACAACTCTGTGCTTTCAGAGGAAGGTTTCACTCGAGATTTCCTTGAACTGTCCGGCATAATGCTCGGCGCTACAGCTGCACTTTATGCATTAGGTCTTGCAGTAAGTGTGATTCTTCACATAGCTCCGATAACTTCCCTCCCATAGCTCCCTCAAATTTCTCTTTCTCGCTCGAACTAGTTAGCAGCACTTCAGTAATTTTACAGTAACTGTTATTATTCGCAAAAGCTTGCTACAATATAGCAGATACAGTTAATTGAATGAAATTGAGGACTACTTTGGCCCGATCCCTTTTTTCAAAGGAAGAAATGAATATCCTTGCGTGACCGATCCAGCGAACAGGAGACCATGCCAGAAGCTCTTGATTATTCTATCAAAAAGTCAAAGGACAAGATAATCATTCGCGGTGCAAGACAACACAATCTAAAGAACATCAACCTCGACATTCCTCGAGACAAGTTTGTAGTTCTAACTGGTCTTTCTGGTTCTGGAAAGTCGTCTCTTGCTTTCGATACAATTTATGCCGAAGGCCAAAGAAGGTACATTGAATCTCTATCAGCGTACGCTAGGCAGTTCTTAGGACAGATGGACAAGCCTGATGTTGATTACATTGAAGGCCTTTCTCCAGCAATATCAATCGAGCAGAGAAGCGCGGCAAAAAATCCGAGATCCACAGTTGCGACTGTAACCGAGATTCACGATTATCTAAGACTCATGTTTGCGAGGATTGGAATCCCCCACTGCCCAAATTGCAAGAACGAAATTGCAAAACAAACTGTCGAACAGATGGTTGATCAGGTGATGAAACTTAAGGAGGGGACGAAGATTCAGGTCCTAGCCCCCATCGTCAAATCGCAAAAGGGGGAGCATAAGGATATCATCAAGAACCTCAAAGTTGATGGATATTCAAGGGTCAGAGTTGATGGAGCTATCTATGAGTTAGATCAGGACGAGACGATTCCGCTCGAGAAGAACAAGAAACATACTATTGAAGCTATTGTGGATCGACTTGTTGCAAAAGATGGAATTCAGAAAAGGCTAGCCGATTCTATTCAAACTGCTCTAAACTTTTCAAAAGGAACCGTCGTCTTTGTCTTAGGAGAAACGCAGGATAACAAACAAAGAGGGACAAACGAAATTGTACTTAGTGAAGCAATGGCGTGTCCTACCTGTGGTTTCTCTCTTGAGGAACTCTCGCCCAGGATGTTTTCTTTCAACAGTCCATTTGGCGCGTGCAAACGGTGCCTTGGTCTTGGATACCTACTCAACATGGATCCAGACCTCGTTATACCAGATAAGACAAAGTCGATTAATGAAGGAGCGATTGTAACAATTTCTGATACTGATTCTTGGAGCATGCGGATGCTTGAACGTGTCGCAAGGAAAATTGGCTTTAAGCTGGATACCCCAATTAACAAGCTCAAGAAAGATCAGCTCAACTATCTTCTTTACGGAGACAAGAGTGGAAGAGCTCAAACCGAAACAAATGGCGGTCGTAGAGAAAGACATTCTTGGTACTATGACAGGGATTTTGAAGGAATCATTCCGCAGCTTGAGAGGCGTTATTTCGAGACTGAATCTGATTTTATGAAGGAATGGTACTCAAAGTACCTTAGCAACCAGATATGCCCATCCTGCAACGGTGAGCGCTTCAAACCAGAGATACTTGCAGTTACTGTTGGAGGAAAATCAATCTCGCAAGTGTCTGCATTGTCAATTCGCCATGCTATTCAATTCTTTTCCTCACTTGAATTAACTGAAAAAGAAAGACTCATAGCTTTCCAAATATTGAAAGAAATAAACTCGCGCCTGCGCTTTTTGTTGAATGTTGGTCTCGATTATCTTACTTTGGATAGGGCTGCGGCAAGTCTGTCAGGAGGAGAAGCCCAGCGAATTCAGCTTGCGACTCAGATAGGATCTAGTCTAGTGGGAGTATTGTACATACTTGATGAACCAAGCATAGGTCTGCATCAAAGAGACAATAGAAAATTAATTGCGACTTTGAAAGCCCTAAGAGAATTGGGAAATACCGTTCTAGTAGTTGAGCATGATGAAGAGACAATTCGAGAATCAGATTTCGTCGTTGATCTGGGGCCGGGTGCGGGAATACACGGCGGTCATCTAGTAGCAATTGGCACGCCAGATGAAATCGCCTCAAACAAGGATTCAATTACTGGTCAATATTTATCTGGCAAGAGACAGATCGATATTCCTCCAAAGAGAAGAGGACTAAGTGGAAAGTATCTCACGGTGAAGGGCGCAAGAGAAAACAACCTGCGTAACATCGATGTGAGATTCCCTCTCGGAGTTTTCACCTGTGTTACTGGCGTCTCAGGATCTGGCAAGAGCTCGCTAGTTAACGATATTCTGTATAGAGCTCTAGCTCAAAGACTCTACGGAGCTCGAGAAAAACCGGGGGCTCATGACTCTATCTTGGGAACAGAGAACGTCGACAAAGCGATCATAATAGATCAGTCGCCGATAGGAAGAACCCCACGCTCAAACCCCGCTACATATGTTGGTGTTTTCACAGATATTAGAGATCTTTACGCGAAGATGCCTGATTCAATCGGCAGGGGTTACAAGCCTGGAAGATTTAGTTTCAACGTGCGTGGGGGAAGATGCGAAGCATGCGAGGGCGACGGTATCATCCGTCTAGAGATGCATTTCCTCCCTGACGTATACGTCCCCTGCGAAGTGTGTAAGGGCAAAAGGTACAACCGCGAAACGCTTGAGATTAGATACAAGACAAAGAACATATCAGATGTTTTAGAAATGACGGTTGAAGAGGGTCTATCCTTCTTTGAAAATATTCCTCGAATCAAAAGAAAGCTTGCCACTTTGAACGATGTAGGTCTCGGATACATCACACTTGGGCAATCGGCCACCACTCTCTCTGGAGGCGAGGCACAAAGAGTCAAACTAGCATCTGAACTATCAAAGAGAGCGACGGGCAAGACTCTTTATCTTCTCGATGAGCCGACCACAGGCCTCCATTTTGAAGACATCAAGAAGTTGCTTGAAGTGCTAGGAAGGCTGACCGACGCGGGAAACACAGTCATCGTGATAGAGCACAATTTGGATGTTATCAAGACCGCAGATTGGATAATTGATCTTGGACCAGAAGGAGGAGAGCAAGGTGGACTAGTTGTTGCGGAGGGAACACCGGAACATGTTTCAATGTTCTCCGGTACTTCGTATACAGGTCAGTTCCTAAAACACATTCTTGCAGATGCGAGAACAAGAGCCATAGCAAACGCAGAAAACGAGCTAAAGGACAAATTGGAAAGACTTCACAAGGAGGACGAGAGCCTAGTTGAGCTTCAGACAGCAAGCAGTGTCAACGCCTCAAAGTAATTTTGACAGGCTGCCTACCCAAGCCGGCGTATATATTCTCAAAAACGGAGGTGGCACTCCTGTCTACATCGGCAAGGCAACTAGTATCAAATCAAGAATCCTCGCCCATCTAAGGCCTCGGTTTGACGATCCCGTTGGCTCTAGCCTAAAAGATCAGATAGATAGCGCTGATTACATCATTACTCAGACACCAATCGAAGCTCTCATCTTGGAAAACGTTTTGATCAAGAGATTCAAGCCTCGATACAACATTAGACTCAAAGACGATAAAAGCTATCCGTACATCAAGATAACAAATGAGATCTACCCCAGGGTGTATGTCACTCGACAAATAGTTGAAGATGGGTCCAAATATTTTGGACCCTATGGAAACGTGAGAGCGGCTAAAAGATCGGTCAAGTACCTTCGTAAGCTGTTTCCAATCAGGGCCTGCACTTTACCTCTTAACGGAATAAAGAAATTCAAATCTTGCATTGACTACAACATTGGACTCTGCAACGCCCCATGCATATTTGCTGTTTCAAAGAAAGAGTATGATTTGGACGTTTCAAAGTTCCAGCTTTTTTTGGAGGGTAAGCTTGTAGAGCTTAGTAAACAAATGTACTCAGACATGTGGAGAGCATCAAAAGCACAAGACTATGAGAAAGCAAGCAAAATCAGAGATGAGATTCGTTCACTTGAAACTACAGCGCTGAAGCAAAGAATTGTCTTCCGAGGGCAGAAAAGAGACAAAGATGTCCTGACCATCGCGCGGGAACGTGAGGCCATAGCCGCAATAGCGTTCCATATCAGAGAAGGTAACGTTGTGGGCAGGGACAAATTCGTACTCGAAGGTGCAAGCCCCTCTTCTAAAGACGGGGAAATACTTTCGGCATTTATTAAACAATACTATGGTTCTTCTACCGCACAAGCATTAGAGATGCCGGACGAACTTGTAGTTCCTTTTTCACTTGAGGACGAGAAAGACATCGAGCTTTTGCTCAACGCCGAGCTTGAGAAAAATCAAGGAAAGGAAGAGAAAAAGATCAAAATATCTTCATCTTCGCATAGCCCTGAAAATCTCTCTCTTCTAAAGCTAGCACAAGAGAATGCTCTCCTAGTACTAAAGGAAGAAGAATCCAAGGGCGAAGTAAGAAAGAGGGAAAGGCTGCGAGCCTTGAAAGAGCTCAAAGAAATTTTGAATCTTGATCGTATTCCAAAACGAATAGAGTGTTTCGACATTTCAAATATCCATGGGGATGAGGCCGTAGGAGCAATGACAGTGTTCATGAATGGCTTCCCCGAAAGAAAGTCGTACAGAAAGTTCAGGATCAAAACTGTCAACGGCATTGATGATTATTCAATGATGCAAGAAATGATAGGAAGGAGGTTCAGAAGGTTGCTTGAAGAAAATTCAAAACAGAAAAAGAATGGATGTGAGGAACCTCCAAACTTGGTGGTGATTGACGGCGGAAAGGGCCAGCTTAATGCAGCTCTTATGCAGATGCACAAAGACGGAATTTTTGGTGTGCCCACTATCTCTCTTGCTAAAAGGGAAGAAGAAATCTTTCTTCCGAAAAAAGCGTTTCCGATTAGGCTGGGGAAGGAATCAGAGGCATTGCACATACTTCAGCACATAAGAGACGAAGCTCATCGTTTTGGAATTACATACCACAGAGGTCTTCGAGGAAGAAAGATGACTGAATCTTTGCTTGACTCGATTGAGGGAGTCGGGGAAAAAAGAAAGAGAAACCTCCTCTCGCACTTTGGGTCAATTGATGCTATAAGAAACTCGACTCCCGATGAAATAGCTCAAGCCGGAAGCATGAGCAGAAAAGTGGCCCAGGTTATTTTAGCTTCGCTAAACCAATGAAAGCAATCGAATTAGCGTTCGAACGCCTTTGGATGAAATCCACTGTATCGCCTTAAAGCGTACAGAGAAAATAATGTTGCAGATAGGGCTACAATTGAAATGACATAAAGCTCATTGAATCTGAGTAGCACTGCAAGATCCCAAAGGCCATCGAACGCCGCTATTACGATGATAAAGAAAAGAGCGATCTTGAGGGTTACCCGCTTGATTTTTCCATCAGGAACCATTTTTTGAATTAGATAAAAGGAACCGATAACCGCGCAGAGCCATATCATGTTGACAATAATGCTGGCGGGAACTATGCCCAAGTTCGTCATTAAAATCGAAGAGGCCGGAGCGAGTTCAACAGCCGTGCCAGTGGTTACCGTGTAAATCGTGATTCCCGAAGCGAGAGATTTGAATGCGAAAGCTCCAAGGAGCACTTTTGTTCTGCTTGAAGATAAACCGCGCAGCAATGCAAGGCATTGGCCATATCTGAGCCTCTAAATAATTTGTCTAGATGTAAATTCTAAATATTCAATATGCTTGTGCTTTGACTATAATGGGGTAATCACGGAGCCTAAAGTCTAGGAATGACTTTTTTCGCAATGAGGGATATTGCTTCGGCTTTATTGGGTCCGAAGGGCTCGCAGAAGGCTATTTGGTCTATGCCTTGATTCAAATGCTCCTTGCATTTCTCAACGCATTCCTCAGGTGTGCCTGAAATTGTAAGTAGATCTAGCATTCTTTGATCTACTAACTTTGCTGCTCCTTTCTCATCGCCGATGTTGATGCGCGAAGCTATTTCTCTTCTCTTTTCCTCGTCAACCCCGTATTTAGTTGAAAGTGCTTCATCTAGCCACGCGGCTAGATATCCACAGGTGATTCTAGCGGCATCATTCGCCTTTTTCTTATCATTTGCGACTGAGATAACAATCGAATTGACTAGTTCTAGATCCGTTCGTTTTCTTGATGAATAAGCTAAACCGAGTTCAACGTGCTTTAGTTTTTCCTGAATCTCTGATGCTATGCGCTCTGTTAGAATTATCCCATCCGATATTTCTCCAGCCAGTCTCAAACCTTTTGGAGAAGAAGAGCCTACATAAATTGGAATCTTTCCCCGGCATTTAGAAAGCCTCACTCTTTCGATTGAGAAGGGATCCGTGCGTATGGAGACCTCTTCACCTTTGAACAGCTGCTGTATTGATTCAATTGCTTCTCTAAGATTTTGAACCATCCCCTTGCGAGAAAAGATTCCGAATTTTGAAACATTATAGTGAGAACCGAGCCCAATTCCCAGTATCGCCCTTTGCGATTTTGAACTAAGAAAACCAAGATCAGAGAGCGCTAGAAAGCTTGAGGCTATCTGAGCGGGGTTGCGTGTGTAGAAATTCAGAATTGCGCTGCCAAACTTGATCTTGTTTGTATTTGATGCGATCGCGGCAAGCGTTACAATTGTATCGCTGAAAGGTGATGACGCACCTCCATCTGGCACCCACACGTTTGAAAGGCCAAACTTCTCAGCCCGGATTGCGAGCTTTAGACATTCGGCCTGTGGCCAACTTGGCTCGATCGAAATTCCGAAGCTGGTCCCTTTCATAAAGCGCCCAATCTCAGGCTACCAATATCGACGGGCGTTTGTAAACCAATCTTCTTTCATTGCGAGCGCAATTAGTATTATCATTGAGCCGACGTAAATTGGAAAGATTCCAAATAGATAGAGGGGCGTGTTGCTCGCGTGGTATATGAAGGGAATTGAAAGCCACCAAGCGCCGTAGCCGAGCAAAATTAATCCTCCCGCTAGCATCGCGCTCCTTGTGAACTTGTAAAGGAGGATCATTTCGCTGGACGTAAGAGCTTTCATGGAGTTCATGCGCCTTTGTTTTAGGAGCTAGTTCTTTAACTATAACTCACTGGATATTATGAATTTATGCAATTTCTAATATGGATCCGGCCTCCTCCGTCTAAACCTGAATTCTTGGAGAACTGCTTTAATCGAAGAAATTTGCTACTTTTTTGCACTAAACATTGTCTAGCTCTCTTGATAATTTCTTCCACGATCCGACAGATGCAAACACTCTCTCAGAGGAACAAAGGAAAAAATTCGAAGAGTGGATGTCAAGAATACTTGTAGATCCTGAAAGAATTTCCTCGATGATCGAAAAGGCTCTCCACGAGGGGATGCATTCGGAATGGGAAGAAGAGTCGATACAACACAAATTCAAAGTGGGATCGTACTATCCAAGTATGATAGAGCACTGTCTTCGCCAACAAGCCTATACTTACACGTCTCCCATCCCTCCCAGCAAAGAAGATCTCGCTATCCTTGGTGAGGGACGTGCGATTCATGAACTGGTTGCAATGGCGCTACGAAGGTCGGGGCTGATTTCAATTGAGGGTAGAGAAGTTGTCGTAGAGTTGGAGTTTGGCGAGGGAGCCAAGCTTCACGGCCGAATTGACGACTTACTACTAATCAGATTAACAGATGGCGATTCAGAAGATTTCAGACTGTTTATCCCACTTGAGATAAAGAGCATTAGTGCACTGCCGGAAAAACCGAGAGAATCACATTACTATCAGCTTTCGACTTATCTTCTTGCTCGCAAGTTTCCGATGGGAGTCCTCCTCTACTGGGCGAAGAGAGGCGGAGGAGTGAAAGCCTTTAGCATTCCCCGCGACGATGTGATGCAATCTGTTCTAAGAGAAAGAGTACTTGAGCTCCATGAGGCACTCACAAAAAATCTTCTGCCCCAAAAGGAAGCTTCGATTAACAGAGATTTTATTCAGTGTGAAAGATGTGCTTACAGTGAGACATGCAATCCATTTCTCATAGAAAAGCTCCCAAAGGCAAGCCAAATTGCACTCTTTGATATTGATAGCGTCTTGCTTGATTCTCTTCCTAGGAGAAGAGCAGCTATGAAAGAACTTGGTCTCTCGCCTTCGTTGAGAGCTTCAGATATCCATGACAAGGAACTACGAGAAAAATTCTGGGAGCTCTACAATAGTCCAAAATATGCCGAGCTTGATGTTTTGATTGAACAAGGTAAGCTTGATTTCTATAAACAGCTAGAACTCGGTAGAGCCCCAGTTGGAATATCATCTGCAAGACACGATAATATTATGGAAGCCACGAGAGCACGCCTTGCCAATCTAGAGATTCCTTTGGCGCACTTGATTGTAAGAGAAAGTGGTAATTATGACACTGACATTGTGTTCAAGACCAAATGGGTCCTTCGCTTAGAAGGAAATTATGAAATCGTAGAATATTTTGATCGTGATGCTTTGGTCTCTTCAGAAATTTTGAAATCAATTCGTAGACACAGACAAAAGAAAAGCGAAGTTTCACTAGAACAAAAAAAGGACTGAGATTGTTTTTGAGCTAACGCTATCTGATTAACTCAACTAGCAAGAAAAAAGCTAAGCTTGCTTGGGTTTGTCAGCCGTTGGAGCTGGCGCAGTCCCTTCAGCAGTTCCGCTTGTAGTTGTTGTAGTCGGTTCTGGCTCAAGAGGAACCGGCGGAGGTGTAGTCGCCATAACGTATCCGATCCATCCTAAGATTGCGAGTACTGCTAGCACGGCTATAAAAGCAGAAATTTCAAGAACAAGCAATGAAATTTTGTTTCCAAAAGCGAACATCAAAAGACCGTAAATGATTACTCCAACAACAGCTCCTACTACCAAAGCTGCTCCAATGACTCTGTCGCGTGCCATGATTAACGATTCCCGTTGGCCAAAGACCCCTCCTTACCATATTTATGTTTTCGCAGTGAAGTATTCAAAATTCTTAGGACGTATTCCTCAATCTCAATGTGAGAGTTGACAGTATCTTCATTAGATCGACTTGGGCCGGCTAGGATAGGAGATAGACCGAGGCAAAGCGTGGTTCTTTGAAGGATAATTCGCAAAGTAAAGACGTTAATGAAAAAGAGGACGCTGAACCAAAGAAAGTAACTGGAATCAAGGCCTCAGTCAATGCTAATCCCATTGACATTGACTCGGATCTTAGGGGAAGGACGCTCCAAGCGTACCTTTTCATGATCAGGAACTCCAAGCCTATAGGGGTAAGAGAGCTGCAACGATCGCTTGGTTTGTCTAGCCCGAGTGTAGCATTTCATCATCTCGAGAAATTGGAGAGGATGGGCCTTGTCGAAAAAGATCAGTACGGAGAATACGTATGTGTCAAAAATGTCGATGTTTCAGTACTCAATGCTTTCTCCCGCATCGGCAGCTTGCTAGTCCCGCGCTTTACATTCTATGCAATGTTCTTCACAACGCTTCTCATTGGATATTTGCTAATCTTCGAGGGGAATTCAAATATTTTTGCAGTTGTCTTTGGAGCATTTGCTTCTGGATTCGCTTGGTACGAGACGATAAGGACTTGGAGCAAGCGACCCTTTTAGGTGCAAATGTAAGGCGTTTGGGAATGAGAACAGCAAAACAAAGTGAAATTTTCTGTGTTCTAATAGGTAGAACTTTAGGGAATTAGATATAGTTTCTGTTTTGTTAGGACGGTCTTCGACTATCTCATATCTTCATCATTACCAAATATCTAAAGTTTGTTTTTTTCCAGCTATTTCTTTCAACAATCAAAGAAAAAGCCGGTAGAGCTTGATCATGCTTGTAATAACAGATAATCAAGGCCTGGCCTGTTATTGAGATTGGTCGAGATATATCCGGCCGTGTGGTACAGGATTACAAAGTCAATTTTGAGGATATCCCGAAGAGCATATCACAAAAGAAGAACGCAAGGCCTGGTAATAGACCAGCTAACAAGGCCTTTCAAATCTCATTTATCAAAAGATATTTTCAGAGCAAGAATCCCGATGTAGATCCTGCAATATTGGACTATGACGCTTTGATAGACAGCAAATTGACGATACATGAGAATCTAGCAAATCTACGAAATGACGAACAGCTAAGCTCGTTTAATTGGTGAATCAAATCTCACAATAGGACTCTAGTACCTAGGCCTCGGTCTTATTGCTTGTAATGTCGTGGCCGAAGCTTACGCCCTGTCCGGTCTGTAAGGAAATATTCTACTTTGCAACCAAGGCCTACGATCACATCATTGAGAATCATCCAGGCTATGGCCGAATGAACGCTATCGAGTATCTCGCTAATGTTGACGATGAATCATCAATTATTGTTGTTGCGGTATGACGTATCAATGTTGAATCATCATTGTATTGATTGATTGTAAAATTACAATGTCAAAACTCGACGCGATGGCACTATAGCTTTCGAGAGATTAAGAAAAAAACCATGACCGGAACCGAGCTTCTAACATTGTGCGCGATAGGGGTATTCGCTTCCTGAAAGATGAGTCTAATTTTATACGCAGAGATAGGGGATTCCCTCTCGTTTCTTCCTTCTCCTATATTCACGCATGTACGCGTTGTAATTTTCTCTATCCTTGTAGGGCATTAGAGCGTAAACCCTGTTAGTATATTTCGGGGCTATAGTATCTGGGGGGCCTTTGAATTTGAGCACGAATTTCGAGCATGAAGGTCATTTTTTCGACCTTTCCTGATTGTCTCTTGATTCATTGTTTTCTTCCCTATCCAGTGTAGAAC
>JARCRS010000139.1 GCA_029850555.1 archaeon
TCGCTGAATTTTTTTCCATCTTGAGTGATTGTGATCTTTTGTACTGATAGAAGACCCTGATCAAGTAACCACTTGACTTTGCGGTAAGCTGTCGTATGAGGTATGTTTGTTTCCTTTATGATATCATTTACAGATATTGCATGAAGCATCGAAACGTCAAGAATCTTCAGCATTTCCTTATCTCCCAGAGTGACTAGAATAGATTGCTTCAGCTTCTCCGAGGTAATTATCATGAATAGCCCAGTGTGCTTTTGAGAGTTCTTACTTTACCCTATTATTTAGGCGATTGCCAATTAGACGCCGAAATGAAAGAAAAGTTCTAATCAGGGACCTCCACAACCTACAAATACTTTCCTACTACTCTAATAGAAACAATTCAAGATTAGAGAATCTTGAGGAGATAACATATTTTGTTAGTGATAGGAGAACTTGAATCCCAAGTTCTCGAAGTGTTGAGAAAAAAAGGCACAGCGACAGCTAGCGATGTACTTCAAGTCTTGAGAGAGCGGCGCGGACTTGCCTACACCACCGTCAGCACAACGCTAGATCGCTTGCATAAGAAAGGCCTTGTTGGCCGCAAAACTTTGTCCGGGCCCGGCGGAAAAAAATATCTCTTTTCACCTAGTGGGGATGAGAGACTAAAGCTCAGGATCGTTGAATCCAGTTTGAATCGGCTGACTAGCGCTTTTGGCGATACGGCTAATTCTGTGATTTATAGATACCTTCAAACTCTTCCCCCTTCAAAGTATAACGGATTGAAAAAGCAAGTACAAAAGACTAAGCCTGGAAAGCTTCGCAAATCTCTTCTCTAAGGAAAATTCCATCCTACGCAAATTGAGCAGCCATTAGTGCGGCCGCATTTCAAGCCATCGCGAGCTAAGTGTGGCCGAGTATAGGATGGAGCTTGTATGGTTCTTCAAGACGCTTCATGTCGTCGCTAGAGAGCTTTAGTTCTGTGGATGCTGCTGCCTCTTCGACATGCTCGACTTTTGTTGCTCCTATAATTGGAGCGGTGACTCCTTTATGGAGAAGCCAAGCAAGAGCAATCTGAGAACTGGTTACTCCTTTTTCCCTCGCAATCTCTTCTGCTCGCTCTACCACGTCGAAATCCTCCTCCTTGAAGAATCTCTTCGCGAGGATCTCATCGGATCTATACCTTGCAGTCTCGGGAGTCTGATTTCGCTTGTACTTTCCCGCGAGGAAACCCCGAGCAAGAGGACTCCATGGGATTAGGGCGATTCCTTGATCTCTGCAGAGAGGAATCACTTCTCTTTCCTCCTCTCGATAGCATAGATTGTAGTGGTTCTGCATGGAAACAAATCTGGCGATTTGAAGCATATCGCTTGTAAAAAGAGCCTTTGCAAATTGCCAAGCAAACATACTGGAGGCACCAATGTATCTGACTTTACCTCCTCGCACCAGATCGTTTAGTGCTACAAGCGTTTCCTCAATAGGCGTATCATAATCCCACCGGTGAGTCTGGTAGAGGTCAATCCTGTCTGTCTTGAGTCTTTTGAGTGATCTTTCTATTTCTCTCATTATATGAAATCTTGAAAGGCCAGAGTCGTTAACTCCATCTCCAACCTTCTGCCTGACCTTCGAAGCGATGATGACATCATCTCTAACCTCATTCAATAGTTCTCCCACAATTTCTTCGGATCTTCCGTTTGAATAGACGTTGGCAGTGTCGTAGAAATTTATTCCCAGATCAAGAGCCTTCTTGATGATAGGCCTTGCCTTGTCAATCTCTATCATCCACTCTGATGAATTCCCAAAGGACATTGTACCTAGACAAATGCGAGAGACTTTGAGCCCCGTAGTACCCAAACGCGAATACTGCATAGGATACTCTCAGACTTGAAAGCTCGTTTAAGCATTAGTTCGCAGGTGTGCTGATGAAGTGATTACCTCAGGATTCCGCTGTTAGAATGTTCCTGGATCCTTTGTAGTTGGCTAGCGACAATGAAGTTATCGTTTCTCTAACCCCTTTGATTTTCATTATCTTGTTCTTCAAAATATCTCTAAATTCCTCGATATCCGAGGCAGAAACGAGAGAAACAACATTACAGCCTCCGCCAATGACCTGGTAGACTTCCTCTAGATTCGGCAGCTGCTTCAAGGAAACAATCGCGCTATCCAACTGTTTTGAATCGATTAGAATGTCAACGAAAGCTAGAATATTTCTCAAGATTTTGCGCTTGCAATTCCCTGTTTAGCTAGCGCTTATCTGGTTTTTGCGTCAAAGTAGCTATCGCAATCAGACCATCGAACTCGATACAGACACCTTGTCATCCCCCTGCAAAGCTAAAGCTAATCCTAACTAAAACCAAAGCGCGGAACTTTACAAGACAATGGAGACATACTCTGCTGCAAACCTGAAGCTGTGGATAGAATAGTCACAACAGCCCAGCGCCAGATCGTCGATAATTTCAGCCCAATTGGTCTTCATCCTTATGGCTTGTGAAAGGGAACATCGATGATGCCTTCTTTGGTTCAGTATATCGCAGGATAATCGACCCAACTATAGTGGTCACGATTACAGAAACACCAATGAGAGAGAAAAATTGCTGACTGACTAGAGATAAAGCAACGCCGAGCTGCCCTATGATAAGGGAGAACTCTCCTCTTGGAATGAGCCAGGCTCCAAAAGCTCTCGGCGAAGCAAGCTTAGTGCTACCTCCATTAACATAAACTCTTTCACGAGGGTTTCCAAGCAGTTTCTTTCCTTGGAGATTAAGAATTTCTCCTATTGCAAATCCTCCCGCAAACTTGCCAGCTATCAATAGAACCAATGCGATAATAATAGACCCCCCAAGACTGAAAGCTGGAAACGGGTTTGATTAGAGCCCCCATTGAAACAAAGAACAGGACAAGGAATAGATCTTTAATTGGAAATCCTTTGCGAGAGAAATTTTGACTGTTTTCCTCTTATCGAGAGGCCAACTATGAACGCTCCCGTTCCAGGAGAATACCCGAGGAGCGCTGCTATAACCGCGAATAGAAACCCCAGCCCGAGGGCAAAAAGAAACGGGATCTCCGCAAACTCTTCCTCAAAGTGGCTCAAATGGTTGATAATTGTAGGAGCAACATGGTGGGAGACCGTATAGGCAAGACCGATCAGAGCCAGTCCGCCAAGAATTGCTTCGAGTGCTGCAAAGAATCCTTTCGAGGAAATGCTAGTTCAATTACGTAGTATGGAAAGCTTCCGATGCTCGAAGAAGTGATAGCGGATAAAACTATGAGAAAAACTACTGCGATCATGTCCTCTATGACTAGCAGCCCGATGAGGAATCCTGACTCTGGAGTTCGCAAGATTCGTCTTGAAAGAAATATCTTGCCAACTATTGCCGTGCTTGTAATACTCGCGGTCATGGAGAATATGATGGCCTCGAGGAGCGTGAAATGTAATAGGTATGAAGCTAAAAGACCAAAGGCAAATGCGATTCCGATTTCGAGCAGAGTGAGACTTGTAACTTCACCTATTATCTTCCTAAGCTCGGCTGGTCGAGCTCCAAGCCAATTATAAAAAGTAGGAGAACTACACCAACTTCAGCAAGCTGATTTAGGACCAGAGGATCAGTTACCCAGCCAAGAACGTAAGGCCCGACAATCACTCCAGCGAGTATCTGCCCTGCAACGATGGAGAGGCGAAGTCTTGCAAAAATTAAACTGAAGGCAAGAGCAGACAGGATAAGGAGTGCTAAATCAAGCAAGAAAGAGAATTGAAACGGCGAGCTAACTAGTGTCGAAAGGTATTGGCCTAGGATCTGGCTTTGCTGGGTCACGCTAGATTAACTTGAGACGTCCTTCTTTCGTTTATAGTTTCGGATTTTGTAGAACTTCATTCGACTAAGGAGGGAATTTCCTTTGTTATCGATTGATATTTTCTATCCTGGATGTGTGAATTCTTTTGCTTCACGAAGACTGTGGTACGCCGTTACCGGAGAATAGTGGCACTTCGGACACGAGCCTTGAATCGTCATCTTAGACCCGCATTTAGGGCATGCTTTAGGATCGTCTTCTGAATGTTTCAAGTTAGACATGGTCGTTTTCCCCGTTTTGCACTCCTGTCTTCCGTCATCTTCTTATACAGTAAAGCTAGGTTAAACCTAAGTAAATCAAAAGAGAGGATAATTCTTCCATGTCCGACGATGCCCAGACGAGCCAAAAGACCGCGCCCAGCCCTTCAACGCCTGCTCCGAAGCCCGTAACTCCTACTGTCCCTTCCACTACACCAGTTCAGAAGGAACCTGAAGGACCACTCCTTTTCCATTTTGCAGAATGCGCCAATTGCCATCACCTTCTTCCTATCTCAACTACAACTGAGAGATATTTTGCAATCCTGGCAAAGGATCCGAAAAAGGTAATAGGTCTAGGTGAGAAATGTATGAGATGCGCGGCAGATAGCTGGAAGCTTGTCACAGGCTAGACAGCAATCTCGACATTCTTCAAGACTTTGATCGATCTCAGGGTTATACTTTTACTCGGTTTGCCAACCCTTTCTAATACAAATGGTATTGCAGGGAAAGGCTCGAATGGTGGAGACGAACTGTATATAGTCTCTGGCAAGTTTCTTGGAATATCGGGATTGGCGGCGTCAAGTAACCATCTTCCGTCTGCTCTCTTTTTCTTTTGAAGAAGCGCGAGAGCAAATTTCATTCTCGGATCTTTTCCATATCCTAGTGAGCTTAGCACTTCTAGACCTACGAGGAGGTCATAATAATAATGAACTGGATAATGAAATCTAAACCATGGAGGATAGATTCGGACTCCTTCCCGAAAGAGTTTTCGTTTCAGATAAAACTCTGCCCCGCGCTCGATGCTCTTCGTGATCCGCCTACTCCTTTGATTTTTGGGCAAAGCTGCAAAAGCGCTGAGCGGCTCCCAGCAGTCCAAGGTTCCCCTGCTTGATTCAAAACAGTGCCATCCGCCATCGTCTTTTTGCACATCGACAAGCCAATTTAGAGCGTTGCGCACGCGGTTATTTTCATCAAACCCAGCCTGAAGGAACGCGCGAGTTATGTTAGCGGTCATACAGAGATGATAGTTTTTTTCGCGCTTGAGATAGCGATCACTCAAAAGTTTGCAAGTCTTCATTACTTGGTTCTTCTTGGCAGTTAAACCGAGGTCTGTTAGGACTAAGAATTTCCACACCGTTGCGATATACTTTGGCCTGTTTAGTAAGACGTAGTTGTGCCAGTAGCCTTGATATTGCCAAGTACCGCCAACACGAAATCCCGGAAGTTGCTCTTTTAGAATCTCTGCAGCCCATCCCCTTTGCGTTATTTGAGCGAAGGTTCTTCGAACTTCTCCGTCACTTGAAGGGCGTTCAAGAACATCTAACAAAGTCCGATAACGAATAGCCGGTTGATTTGACTCTAGGAGCCAATCAATAGGAGTTTTCATAAGCTAAATTTATTTCCAAAATAGACACATTATTTGCTTATCCCTGAAGGAGGTTGTTGTGAACAAATGACTTCTGATGAAATAACTTCCCTTGAGAGAAACATTTTGAATATCGCGATTGAGAAACTCAATTTCGTATCGAGGAATGGAAGCGGCGATAGCTTGACTGAAGAGGAAATGATCGTGTTCAAGTACTGGCTCCAGAAAGGCAAAATTCACGCAGTCGAAAACTCTCGATTTGGCGAGGTCTACGAGCTTTTAGATTCGTGAGTTACTTGTCCCAATTGTTTGGGCTAGCAGAATCGAGCACGTTTGCTCCTTGCTCGCCTTTGTTTAGAGTTTCAGCTATCTGGCCATGCTCAAAATAAAAATTCCGAGCATATTCTTCTACCATCCTACTCGTAGTAAACTTTGACGTCAGGGTGGAAATCGAATGTTTCATTTTTTCGACCCAGCTCTCGGGAATGCCATTTACGCTTCTATTGTAAAACTCTGGAATTATTTCATTCTCTAGTGTAAAGTACAGCGCGTCTGCGTCCGCCTTGCTTTGCTTGTTATGGTCCTCGAAATGCTCCAACGGGTTTATTGTCCAACCGTTCTCACTAGAATGGGCTTCGTCCCACCAGCCATCAAGAATACTAAAATTGAGGACTCCGTTTGGGAGCGCTTTCATTCCACTTGTGCCGCATGCCTCAAGAGGTCTCTCTGGATTGTTTAGCCAAACATCGACTCCTTGTACCATTTGTCTTGCTATTGAAATATCGTAATCCGGGAGAAACACTATTCGACCTCTTGCTTCGTTTTTTGCGAAATTCAAGATCTCTTGAATTAATTTCTTTGCCTCATGATCTCTTGGGTGGGCTTTACCGGCGAAGACGAATTGGATAGGCCTATTTTTGTCTCTCAAAAGCCGCAAGAGTCTTTCCTTGTCATTTAGAATTAGCGAGGCTCGTTTGTAGGTTGCAAAGCGCCGTGCAAACCCGATAGTTAGAGCGGTTGGATCAAGAATCTGCTCGACTGGAATATTGTATCCCTCAAAGAAGAAATTTGTCCTGATAAATTCAATGAGAGTTCTTTTTTGACTTACGTGAGTCTCCCAGATTAGCTCGTTAGGGATATTCTTAGCTTCCGCCCAGACTTCTGGATTCGAAGTATCATCTTTCCAGGCTGAGCCAAGAAACTGATCGTAAAGGTCTGCGTAGGCATTCGAAACCCAAGAGAGTACGTGTATTCCATTTGTCACTGAGCGCAAGTTCTTTTGCAAATCAAGATCGTCAATTACATACTTCCACAGTTTTGAAGCCACTCGCCTATGGAGCTTTGAAACCGCGTTGACATGAACGGACATTCTTATGGCAAAGACCGCCATATTGAACCCTGAGGAGTCAGGATATTCGTGGCCGAGCTCTAAAAGTTCTTTGAGACCGATTCCAATCTTCTTACAGTACCACGACAGGTATCTTTCTATCAGGATATTTCCAAAGACGTCGATCCCGGCTGCGACTGGCGTATGGGTAGTAAATAGATTGGATACCTTGGCAGTCTCGGCTGCATCGGCAAAACTCGTTCCTGGCTTTTCCTCCTCAATAATTTCTCTAATTCGCTCGAGTATCACAAATGCCGCATGACCTTCGTTCATATGAAACATCGAAGGACGCATGCCTAGCGCTCTAATTATTTTTGCGCCACCGAAACCAAGAATCATTTCTTGTTTGATCCTTGTGTGAATATCTCCGCCATAAAGTTCCGCAGTGATCTCACAGTCTTCCTTCGAGTTCAATCCTGGAAGATTGGTGTCCAAAAGCAAAAGAGTATTCCGACCGACCGAGGCTTTCCATGCTCGAACTCTCACTTGTCTTTCTTCGATGGGGATAGATACAATGAGCGGCTCGTTCGAATTTCGATCCATAACCGATTCAACGGGCAGCTCGGAAGGGTTGTTTTCAGGATATGTTTCGATTTGCCAGCCTTCTTGGTTAATCTGCTGAGTAAAATATCCCCTCTTGTAAAATAACCCAATCCCGACCATTGGAATACCAAGATCTGAGGCTGCTTTGAGATGGTCTCCAGAGAGTATGCCAAGGCCTCCAGAATATGTTCGCAAGCACTCTGTTAAACCAAACTCTGCAGAAAAATACGCAACTAATTCGTTTCTTTCTAAGATTCCAAAGGTCTTTTGATACCAAGTGTTTTCTTTTTCATGAAGATACTGCCTTTGGACTTCGTAGAGATGGGCCGCCTTTGAAACAAATTCTTGGTTTGAGCTAAGCTCCGCAAGTCTAGCTGCACCAATCCTTTGGAGCAGAAGGACCGGGTTATGTCCTAGTCCATCCCAAGCGGCAAGATCAATTTCCTCAAAGATTTTCCTAATTCTACGATTCCAGACCCAATACAGATTTCTCGACAGGGGTTGGAGCGCCTGTAAATTTTCGGGTAGCTTCGCCGAGGGATCTCGAAGGTGTGCGACGCCAGAGGCGTTAATTAATCCTTGTTGTTGTTTTTCTTCTTGTCCTTTATCTAGATCCATTAAGACAGACGACTCTAATTAACGGTCAGCATGCTTCAAAAGCGATAATATACTTTTGGAACATCCGTTTATGAATTGATGATATTAAGCAAACAAGTGTATTAAACGTCTAGATTCAGCGAACTAATCCAAAAGATTAGAAAGTTTTGATGTTCTATCTCAATCCTTGGTCTTAGCTTTCGGGCGAACTTGGCACCTCTAAATGATTGCAGCTGCAATCATCGCCCCAAATAGAATGAACATGTAAGGCAGAGAGACTAAGAAAGCCTTGAATCCATTATCTCGCGTTGGCTTTCGTATCATCTTAATGTCGACAGCTATGAAAGGAATCGCAACTGCCGCAGCTATTACATAGTAAATTAAGCCATACGAGCCTAAAGCAGGAATTAGAGCGGGCAATAGTGACAATACAAAAAGTGGTATCGATGACAAAACAATCCAGTTTATCACCTGTTTCTCGGTCTTGACCACGGGAAGCATTGGATATCCTGTCTTTATGTAATCTTCCTTGAATTTCATCGAAAGACCCCAAAAGTGCGGCGGAGTCCAAAGGAATACAAGCGATCCAATGAATATGGCAGGAATTCCAATCGAACCAGTCACGGCTGCCCATCCCGTTAGAGCGGGGAAAACTCCAGCAATACCACCGATCACAATATTCCATTCAGTCCTGGGCTTCAAGAACAACGTGTAGAGGAAAACATAGGACAAAGCTCCTAACAGTATCATTAGCATTGCAACATAGTTGAATGCGACTTGCGCTATGAAGAGCGAGATAGCTACGGAGACTATCCCGAAAATCAGAGCGCTTTTTGGAGCAATCTGATGTGTTGCGACTGGCCTCCAGTCAGTTCTTGTCATCAAGATATCTTTGTCTCGTTCAAGGTACTGGTTTATGGCAGCAGATCCTCCCGAAGCTAGTATACCAGCTATTGCAAGATAGACTATTGCGACTAGGCTTGTTTCCCTCTTTGCCGCCACTATCATCGCCGTGATCGCTTCTAGAACTAGGAGCACCATAATGCCTGGCTTTGTTAGCTGCACATAATTGCTGATCTTCTCACGCAATGATACCTTGTCTGAATCAGGTTTGATATCTTGTTGCAAATTGAATCGAACGTCCTGTCCTTGAAAATCTACGGCTTCCACGCTTCAGCTTTATTCATCCTAATTGGTGTTTCCTTTATTTCAAAAGAGCCTTGTTGAAGAAGTTTTTCAGCAAGGCTTGAAATTTCATAGTGAATACTCTCGATTGAATTGTCAGCGTCTATCGTAAACCAGTTTGGGCTCTCGGCGAGCGTATTGTATACCGCTGACACTCGTTTAAGAAAATCGAGGTCGGTTTCAAACTTGTCCCTTTCCGATTTTCGTTCCTTGGAAAGTTGCAATTCGGCCTTTAAGTAGAATACGTAATCCGATGGAGGCATTCTGCTTTCTAGAGATCTCAGCCATTCAATGGAAAGGCCGCTCGCAGTTCCGTACGCCAAGTTTGATTCGCAATATCGATTTATTATAACAATCTTCCCATCCCTTAACCATTTTTCGATTATCTCCCTGTGTTCTAAGCGATTTACAGAATAAAGCATGTGTCGTGCTTCAATTGAATAATTCTTCACTTCAGAAAGGAAGCCACGTATCTCGTGCCCTATAGCAGTCGAATAATCTGGGAAACTGATGTACTCACTAGGTATGCCTTTGGACACGAGCCACTTGTGCAGTAGCAGAGATTGAGTTTTTTTCCCGCTCGCATCGATCCCTTCGAAACTAAAGATCATACCTCGAGAGAGATTCGAGTTTCCAGTTTCACCTTTATTGGTCACTTCTTCTGTATTCCCTTCCATTGCTTTGAATGGCTTAATGTGAACGCTTCTGTCACTTGTCAGTTCACATCAAGTTAAAAAGATTGAAGCGTCGGAGGCGTTCTGGCACGATAGAACGGGAAGAGTCAAATTGCAAGTCAAAAGTGAGGCCGAGACGCCCGGCACTTCGGAGGTCCAAAGCAGACCATTCGTAGGCCTGCCGATGATTCGGCCAAACAGTCTCGAAGAAAGGAGATATCAGATTGAACTATCTCAAATTGCTAAGGAGCAAAATACCCTTGCAGTTTTGCCCACTGGTTTAGGAAAGACGGCAATTGCTCTTCTTACGATCGCGCACTATCTTTCTATTGATCCGAAAAATCGTTGTCTGATTCTCGCCCCTACACGCGTTTTGGTTCATCAGCACTATTCGTTTCTTAGAAATCATCTCCAAGTCTCGGAGGAAGAAATCGGGGTTTTAACTGGAGAGGATACTGTTGGAAATAGAAAGGAAATCTGGGAAAAGAGAGTTGTATGTGCGACACCTCAGGTGATGATCAGCGATCTACGAAGGAAGAACTGTGAAGTCGAATCATTCTCATTGATTGTGTTTGATGAAGTGCATCGCGCTGTAGGAAATCATGCATATTGTACAATAGGAGCTGTATACAATGAGTTGAAGCGAGACGGCAGGATTTTAGGCATAACTGCGTCTTTACCTTCGGATCAGAAAAAAGTC
The DNA here is from genome assembly GCA_029850555.1 of archaeon. Taxonomy (GTDB): domain Archaea; phylum Thermoproteota; class Nitrososphaeria; order Nitrososphaerales; family CADDZS01; genus JASHOD01. Next base: position 10,472 of record JARCRS010000139.1, read on the forward strand.
GAAGAAATAATCTCCAAACTCAAGATCTCAAAGATCGAGACGCGAGATGAGCGTGATCAGGATGTCAAGCCTTATGTCTTCAAGACGGACGTGGAGTGGATAGAGCTCAATCTTCCAAATGAACTGAAAGAAATTCAAAGGCTCATGAAGGAGGCCCTAGATTTTCGCCTAAAACTCCTTGAGGATGCAGCTCTAATCAAGTCTAACCGGTATGGATCTGTTACACTTAAGGATCTCTTGCGCTTAAGACTAAAGGTAGACCAGATACAAAGTTCGGTGCTTCGCAATGCGCTTTTCAGCGGAATTAGGTTACTTCATGCTCTAAATCTATTGGAGACGCAAAGCCTCTCGGCGTTCAAGGCCTTCATGGATAGACTCTACGCGAGAAAGCGAGGATTCGGTATGGGTGAACTGCTTAATGATTCACGTGTAAAACTCGCAATCGAAAAAACGGAAGTCGCTCTGGCTCAAGGAGTAGAGCATCCGAAGATAGGCGAAGTTTTGAAATTATGCAAGGGGGTAAAGAAAGGAGACCGAGTTATCGTTTTTGCAAGCTATAGAGATACTGTTGACCAAATTTACACCGAGCTAATCAAACATGGCTTTAGAGCAGGCTACCTGATCGGAAAGAGTGGGCAAAGCGGTCAGAGCCAGAAAAAGCAGATCCAAGCTTTGGAAGAATTGCGTGAGGGCATCTACGACATTCTGGTGGCAACACAGGTTGGGGAAGAAGGGCTTGATGTAGCTGAATGCAACCTTGTTATTTTCTACGACAATGTTCCTAGTGCCGTTCGATTTGTCCAGAGAAAAGGGAGGACGGGGAGAAGGAAAGAAGGAAAAATATGCGTATTCTTGACGAAAGGTACTCGAGATGAAGCATACTACTGGCTTAGCAGAAGAAGGTTGCGAGACGTTAAGAAGGTCGCAAGCGCTCTTAGTTTAGACAAAAAGAGAGGGGGTCCGATGGACGTTTTCCTGCGAGAGGGAGATCTGCAGCAAGACAGAGAAAATCTACCGATAGTTTACGTCGATACACGTGAACTGGCGCAGTTTGTCGACAAGCTGCGTCATAGAGGAGCTCTCGTTGAAGTAAAACAGCTCGACATAGGAGACTTTGTTGCTTCAAATGAAATCGTGATAGAAAGGAAGACAATAGATGATTTTGTAAAGTCAGTCTACGACGGTAGGCTGTTCAAACAGATTGCCAACATGAGCAACAAGTATCCAAGACCCATCCTCGTGATTCAGGGAGAAAGAAAGGATCTTAGCGGGATTGGCGAGTCTGCATTTTATGGCGCCGTCGCAAGTATCGTTTCTGATTTCAAAGTGCCGATATTCTTCGCCCCAAGTGAAAGAGATGTTATCGAAATTGTCTATCATATAGCGAGGCGGGAGCAAATCGAAAAGAAGAAAGAGACCAAAATAAGAGAAGGCCGGAAACCTGTGACGCTTGCGGACACGCAGCGCTATGTAGTTTCTGGAATACCTGGAGTCAGCGCGGTACTTGCGGATCGACTGCTATCGAAAATGACCACAGTTGAAAGATTGTTCAGCGCAAACGAACTAGAACTCCGAAACGTCGAGGGAATAGGAGACGTGATGGCACAGAGGATCAGGCAACTTGCAAGCGCAAAATATGTATCGAATAAACCTGCTTCAGAACTACAAGAACAAGAGAAAGTCGTAGAAAGAGATTCAGTAGTGAGCAATGATTTTTGGGCAGAGCTCGAAAGAAGAGCGAAACTAGAAGGGCGTGTCTCACAAGATAAAATCGAAGGGGACAGCGAATTGGATATTCCGCCTCCATCTTCAGATGATTAATTCTAATTTTCATATTGAAGTATTTTTATTTCGCCACCTTTTTTAACCCAGTTTTGCTACTTATTTTCGAAAGCGATTCGTTGTGAAGCGAACAGACAATATTTGGATGGATGGCGATATTGTCCCTTGGGAAAAAGCCACAATTCATGTGATGACGCATTCTCTTCATTATGGGAGCGCGATGTTCGAAGGGATTCGATGCTACAAGACAGATCGAGGCACTATGATTTTCAGATTGGATGCTCATATAAAGAGATTATTTCGCAGCGCCAAGATTTACGAAATGGAGATACCTTTCACTTCAGAGGAAATTGTAAAGGGAATCAAGTCTCTGATAGTTGCAAACCACATCGAGGAATGCTACATTCGACCAATCGTGTACTATGGCTCTGATGAGGTAGGCGTCAACCCAAAAGGGAACAAGGTTCATGTGTCGGTCGCCATGTGGCCGTGGCTTCCGTACTTGGGCGAGGATGGCTTGCGAAAAGGAGTTCGCTGCAAAATCTCTTCATGGTCAAGAATAGATCAAAGATCTCTTCCTACGATGGCAAAAGCTGCTGCAAATTATGCCAATAGTATTCTTGCGCGAACAGAAGCTCAAAAGCTTGGATATGACGAGGCAATTCTTCTCAATACGAATGGATTTGTGACTGAAGGCACAGGCGAGAACCTTTTCACAGTAAGAGATGGGGTTATAGTCACTCCGCCTCTTTCGGCCGGTATCCTTCCTGGCATCACGCGCGACTCTATAATTCAATTAGGACGCGACATGTCATATGTTGTGAAGGAGCGAAATATCAGCCGCGGCGAGCTTCTGGTTTCGGATGAAGTGTTCTTAAGCGGAACAGCGGCCGAAGTGACTCCAGTACGCGAGATAGACAATGATATGATCGGAAGTGGATCCATGGGACCGACAACAGAGAAAATTCAAAGAAAGTTTTTTGAAATTGTACGCGGAAAGGATCCGAAATACTTCAAGTGGCTAGAGCCGCTAAAGTAAAGGCCCCATCTCTAAATAAAGAGGATAATCTTTCCTCATCTTTCAAACTGCAATGATACTTACTATAGCCACGACTAGGAAAGCTATTCCCGCAAAGAAGAAGCTGCCAGTGAAGAACCAGACCACGACTGCAACGATGATCGCCGGAAGCAAAACAATTAGCGCTCCGACGATAAGCACTATTACCAAAATTCCAATAATAACTAAAATCAGTGAACCGAGAAGGCCTATGACACCTGAAAATATTTGTAATGGGTCAGGCGCAAGAAGAGCCAGTATGGAAAGGTCAAAGAACAGCATCTCTCAATCCCCTCTAAATTGGCCCACTTTTAGAATTAAACAGAGTAATATGTCATGTACAGAAGAACTTTTGAGCATTGAGCATCGATATGAGAGCAATTTTTCTATATGCAAAGTAAACAGTAATAAGTGAGGAAGTCCTACATTACCCATGAGCTCTGCTAGAGAAATTTTGTTTTTGCCCCGAGCAAATATTAATCGTAACTGTCGAGTTTCCAAGTCCGCAAATGAGAAAGTTAATGGAGAGCGTTGATCTAATAATGTCTAGTCACATTGGAACGCGTCAATTGTATCCTGTGAAAGGCGGATATTATGTACCCGCCGAAACGTTTGTTTTACTACAAGAATATGACGAGACCTGCTGGCCGGATATAATTTCGATTGTTGCGTCTTACACTGAAGGCTACAAAACAAAGGCAGCTCTTTCAAAAGAAGAAGCAGCTACCCTACTTGCCAAGTTTCAAAAGAAGGAAAAGCAAGAACTTGAAATTGACGAGCGGATGCAAAAGATACTTGTGTCTTTGATCGAAAGATCTCCTAGGCGGGTATGGGAAATAGCTGAAATTGTAGAGCCTCCGGCCCAAAAAGGTCGTAGAATAATCCCGAGCCCCCATATTCGTTCTGCAATTAGAAAAATGAACGGTACTTTGATAATGAGCACGAAGAGCGAAGTAGAAATAACAGCCGAAGGAATCAAGATGATAACAAAACTCGTAGGTTCTTCTCGGATTGAAGAAGCGCGCAAAGTTGGGGCAGTCCAAAAGGCCGCAAGAGAACGCGATCTACAGATGCGCCGCGAACAGCATCTCACTTACGGAATGATTTAGCACATCTCCCGTAGGACCGGCTCGAGAGAAACATCGAGGGGGCACTTTGTTAAATATGCCCCAAACCTATCTATTTTGCAGATTCTTGTCCCGAATTTTATTCAATGATGTTTGACTAATGACAGAAAATCCATCTCGGAAAGCGCGGTCGTCTCTTACTGGAAGGAAGAAAGTAATTCTTGTAACCTATCGAGACGAATTCATGAAGAATGAAGCCATAGGTCTCGTGGAAGCCGCAGGTTACTCAATTGCGTCCCTTTTGGATCAAAAAAAGCTCAATCATTCACAGTACGGAGTTGGCTCCGGCAAAGCCGAGGAGATCAAATCTATTGCCGAAGAACTTCGAACGCAGATGATCATCGTCGACGACAGGCTCTCTTCTTCTCAAGCACACAACCTTGCGAAATTCACTCATCAAGAAGTAATCGATCGCGAGAGACTCATCCTTGACATTTTCAACTCCAGAGCCACGACTACGGAAGCAAAACTTCAGGTCAAGCTCGCGGAACTAAAGTACGAAATCCCTAGAGCTAGAGAAGCGGTTCGTATTTCTCTCAAAGGTGAGCAGGCTGGATTCATGGGAATGGGAGAGTACGCGGTTGATATCAAGTTTAGAGCCCTGAAGAAGCAAATGACACTTGTTGCTAAGAAACTTGAACAGGCTAAAAGCCGTAGAGAACTTTTCCGTGTTTCAAGGGATAGAACCAATCTTCCGCTAGTTTCACTAGCAGGCTATACAAGCAGCGGGAAAACTACCTTATTCAATCGCCTAACCTCGGAAACGAAAGAGGAATCCGCGAAGCTTTTTACGACGCTTACGACTACGACTAGAAGTTTTGAGCCGATAAATGGAAAGAAAGTGTTGCTCTCTGACACGGTTGGATTTATCAGTAGATTGCCTACATACATGATTGAGGCTTTCAAGTCTACGCTTGAAGAGCTTACTTACGCAGATCTCATTCTGTTAATGCTTGACGCAAGTGAACCAATTGAGAATATGGAAATCAAGTACTCGAGTTGCAGAAACACGCTTGATCAGCTTCATATCAATCCAATAAAAATCCTTGTTGTGATGAATAAACTCGACATCTCGTCTCGGGAAGGCAAAGAAAAGAGAATCAGTCTTATCGGGGAGCTGCCAAGCATCGGCGTTTCTGCAAAAACCGGAGAAGGCATACGAAAGCTCAAAGTGAAAATTGCTGACACAGTCTATCCAGAATCAGTTCGACCCTCGGGTTTCGCAGAAGAGCTGGTGAAATCTTATCCTCATCCTCTAGTTGAGCCAGTTGATACTCGCCCTCTCGATTGAGAGCGTTTCGAGTAGAGGAATATGAACATCAAATTAAAGCTAAAAGTTGCCTCTGGAATAATCCTAATTTTTCTCGGTATACTCTTTGTAGTCGGTTTTGGATTTGACCCGCGAGATTTAATCACCGATGCAATTTTCATTGTATTCGGCGTTCTCCTAATCCGAAGCGCGTACAACAACTCAGGTAAAGAATCTGTGGCCGTTTCAACTCGACAGGAAAGTAAATCTAGAAAAAAAGGTAAAAAGACCTAGCTAATGCTTTGTGGCAAAAATCAGTATAAGCAAGTTAGGATATCTCATTCATTATTGGTGTTCTTGTCAAATTGAGTCAAACACAAACAATACGCGGAAACAAGAAAGAGGGAGAGGAAAAGAGACTTTCAAAAGAAGTTATTGAACTGATAGAGCAACCGAACTTTGGTCATGTTGCTACAATCAACAAAGACGGTTCTATACACGTGACGCCTGTTTGGGTAGATCACGAGGGAGAAAAATACATTCTTTTCAACAGCGCATATGGACGAAGAAAGATAAGAAACTTGGAACGGGATTCTAGAGTTGGTATTTCAATAGCGGACCAGACGAATCCATACCACTACATTTCGATAACGGGCAGCGTAGTGCAAATCAGTAACGAACAAGCCGATCCTCAAATCGACAAATTAGCAAAAAAATATCTGGGCAAGGACAAGTACCCTTGGCGCAGCCCTACCGAAAGACGTGCCGTAGTCAAAATACTTCCTGAATGGATCCATTTCCAATAAGGGGAGAACATCGGTTAGTAACTCCTGTTTCATCAAGATCCCATGAAGCTGGCATCGGGGTTCATCTAGTTATCTTGTAGTGTCAGCATCTTTTTCCTCTCTCTTCGCAGTGTTTTTTCCGAAATGTGGCATGAGCAAGCGCACCCGATGTCTATTCCAATACAAGCCTTGTGCTGGGAATTTACACACAATGAGCTTGATGCTCG
>JARCRS010000140.1 GCA_029850555.1 archaeon
CCAACTCGTCTTTACAAGACCTCTGCAAAAGGTTTCAAATATCTCGAAGTATACCAGGATCTACAAACAATCGCCGGACTCCAGTCCCAAAAGAGCATACAGCCATCCAGCTCCGTGATTTTCTCGTAGAGAACTTTCTGAGAGAATTTAGACTGCTCGCAGTGTTAATCTGACTCGAGCAGTTCTCTCCCATTTTTTCTAGCCGTTAGTTTATCGTATTACATCCAAGGGTAAAGAACTTCGGAGATTCTTCTGACTGTTTTATGATGGAAAGCAGATAGTCGCGATCTTGACTACTGATGGTTTTTTCTTTCCAAATTGAAGCGGAGATCGCACCAGGTTTCCGATAATTCATTTAATGATTGACTTGAAAAGCTAATCTTGATTCAGTCAAGAGCCTCTTTTTACGACTGTATGAACTGGTATTCCATAATGGATGATCAAGTTGAAATTGAAATTGCAATGATCTGATCATTCGCCGCGGCAAAAATCATACCGTCTGCGGATGAAGGTGTCTCGAAGTGAACAACTGAGCCTAGATGGTAATTGAAGACTGTGGTTCCTGATATGGCGTCAAGGGCGAAGATAGTACCATTGTCGGTATCAATAGTCCAAACTGCATTTCCAGAGACAATCGGACCGCCAGAATTAAATGAATCAGTGCCCCAAGTCCTTGAAAATGAGGGTTGGTTACTAGAGGTTTGCAATTTCAAAGCGACGAGTCCATTAGTGCAAGGGACAAAAATATAGGACTCATAGTATGAATCGGCACTGTATGCGGAATTGCAGACCTGAGCAGAGAACAAAGAACCGTTAATTCCGCCGAGACTCGACTCATTTAGGAGATATCCTACTCCTTGCTTTCCCACTTGAAATATGAGGCTCAGATTGTTTATCGTAACAGGTCCTGTTGTACCCAGATCCTGATCAGCCTGATTGAGCGTGACATAATTACTCGGTGCGAAATAAGAAATGACATGGAGAGCTGGAGAGAGCTGAATTACCCCGTCTCCGTAGTCATAGGTCTGACTGCCTCTGCTATTCCCAGTTGCAACATACAAATCCCCATTAAATCCAAAAGATGCTCCTCCAACTTCCCAGATCCCGCCCTGAGCATCAGACCCATTTGATGCAACTTCAAATGTGTAAAGTTTAGAACTATCATTAAGCTGGGCTCCGACTACCCAGCCGTGATAATTTCCGCAATCTCCGTAAAGGCCTCCAAACTCGACATATACGATTCCGCCATTCAGTGCAAGCGCTGCTCTTTGTTGCTGGTCTATCGGCGTGGACCCTGGAGGATCAATATTCCTAGCGAATGTCACAGAACCAGATGTAACATTGATACCATAAAGTACATGGCTGCCTCCAGATACCTCGGCTACGAAGTATATGGTTTTTGTTGAAAGGTCAAGAACAGGAGTTCCTGTTATACCCAAAGGGTTGATGTCTCCACATGGCATTCCACTCGTCGCTGGCTGACCCACATTAGTATGCCAGATTATATTCCCGGTGGTATCATTTAGAGCATAAACAGAATCATTTTCTGTCGCCACAAAGACTTTTCCAAATGCAACGAGCGGCTCTGCATATATTTTTCCATCAAGTTTCCCCGACTGCCATTTGAATGCAGGTGAATGAACGATTGGCTCGTTCGTATCTACACCGTACCTTGAATAGTTGCAATCATAAGTTGACCACGTGTTGCCCCCACAAGGGATTGAAAGAGATTGACTACTGGAACTCTGATTAGGTCCAGAGGAAGTTGATGTGGCAGTCAAAGGTAAGGCGATTTTGTTCCCTAGAAGGCCGTTTGAGAGAAAGAAATAGGCCCCTACAGCAGAGACCGCGACAATTATGGCGACAATCAAAGTCAGCGCGACTTTGGAGAAAGCCAATCGAGACGAATCTGTTTGGGATTTCAAAGCTGCGCTTGTGTCTCAATCTGTGCTATGATATTTCTTACTGATTATTCCTTTACTGTTCCATTTGGAAGGACTCATGTCGTAATCCCCTTCAAGTTAGTTCCTGGTCAGGGCTGGAGCCGTGAGATCAGCCTAAGAGACGTAAGTCGCAAGCGTACGCCCAATGGTGCTAGTTTCGAAAGAAAGCGCGATTTTACGATATGGGTTTAGAACTCGCTTGGTTTCTTCCGAGAGTCCTCTGCTGAGTTCTGAGAACCTTGACCCATAGACACTAATCTCCATACGACTCGCATAGAAACAAAGTAACTTACTGGAAATGCCACTATAGCCCCGATGACATTTCCGATCGCTGGGGATAGTGACAATGCTTCGAGGAGGGCTAGCTGAACTCCTATCGTTATCGCGTTCCCAATTGCGTATACTCCTTGAAATTTGAGGAGTCTGATTGCAACGTTTCTAGCCCCTCCGATCTTTTGCTCGCCTTGATTCCGCACGGTGATCCGCTCGTTTACAAAGAAGCCGACAGTAACACCAATCACAAAAGCCACTATGTTCAAGGCAAGAAGGACATGGGAAGAATAGATTGCACTTGGAACGTTTGCTTTTCCGTACAAAGCATAGAGACCAATAACGATGATCACTTCTGCGACCACAAAGCCAATAGCTCCTGCCACACCGAATTTTGCCGCTCTGAAAATACCATATCGTTCGTCTAATTCTAGAAATCTCTCGCGAGATGTTTTTTCTTTTCCAGAAGAGGAATAGCGAGGCACGGGTTGGAATACTCCAACCTATGACTGGATTCGAATTGGGATATTCTTTGTGGTTGAAAGAACCAGTCTTTTCCCAATTCAGAGATAGGATTCGTTTTCCTCGTCAAGCCAGGGAAACAACTGTCTTAACTTTTCGTAGTTCTTCAAGCCGTCCGCGCATCTCAAATCGATTTGTTCCAGTGATGGATTGGTTTCATTTCTCGATTCGTTCTGCCCAGAAATCCTTAGGGCTAACATTTGTTTTATGCTCATTTTCATTCGAGCTAGCTACAGTTCTTAAACCGAAATAAATGTTTGTTATTGAAAGTATATAGTCCGCTGGCCTGCTCAGATTCTATATAGACCTATAGAATTATGCACCAGCAAGTACGCACCTTGAATTCTGAAAAAAGGGAACATCTATAGCGCTTTAAACTTCGATTACAGACCTAACGGGTGGCGAAAATTGGACATATTTGTGCTAAGGCACGGCGAGGCGGGAAAATCAATACCGGCTTCAGCAAAGGACTTCGAGAGGCCCCTTACAGAATCTGGACGACAAAAAAAGAGCGTCGCAGAGACGTTGAAACAATGGGATATTAAATTGGATTAACTGATTACGAGACCGCGTGAATCTTTTCGAGAAAAAAGCGCAAGACTGGCTGCAAGCTAGTTCTGTGGTACCAACTGAAAAGCAGAGTCTAGTCCCCGGTTGCTAGCTCTTGCTCAATCGTAAGGATGCGGCGAGCGAGAAAGTCCCTCACTTCAATAAGCTTCTGACTAGGGTTCGGGTCCGATTGAATACATTCGTCAATAACCCTGAGGTTGCGCTTTCTTTCTTCGAGCTGCGAATTCAATTGCATAAGGTCGGTTTGCAAATCCTACATTCGTTAATGTATGGGAATATACACCTTAAGAGTCGTTTCTCCATAATCTAAGGAGTAATATTGCGACTATAGAGGTCTATATTCGGAGAAGCACGCTCATCGGAATTGGCCTACATGTGAATAACGCCTTTTGCGAATGGTTTTACAGTATCTCTAATGACAAAAGGTCCTAACTGTTTAGCCCATGCTTTTCACGGAGATGGGTTCCGTAGTCGAACTTACGGTGATCATTCACTCTCATCGATCTTAGGTAGAACATACAGGTTTGGCAAGCCCACCTAGTTCGAAGTGGCTTTTCAATCTGACCTCTACCGCTCTGGATCTCTTGATTGATTTTTCTTAATGCGCGTGAAGATATGCTCAAGATTTCGTCGATTCCCTTTAAAATATTGTCTGGATAGCATAGGGATATATACTATATAGATTCAAAGTTGATTCAATAGCTAACTTTGCTTGATTGGTGAAGAGAAGTTGAGCGAGCAAAAAGAGCCATTAATGACAGAGGATGGCTCTACCCAAAGGATTCCACAACGCGGTGAAAGCAGAAGAGTACAGTTGACCGGTGGGTCAACTCTCGTTGTCTCTTTGCCTATAGCTTGGGCAAGAAGTGTTGGTATTAAACCAAGAGACGAGGTGTACCTTGCGCCTCAGTCTGACATGTCTTTACTTCTCACAATTGGCGAACATCGTTCAACGGCCTCGGAAACTGCAATTGTGATTGCCCAGAATGAAAATGATGAAGAGATACTGAGAAAGTTTATCGCATATTACATAGCTGGATTCGACATAGTTCGTTTTCAGTTCAAGGGTCATTTGCCCGAAGTTCGATCTAAGCTCAAGGCTAGGATAAGAGATCAATTGATTGGCGTTGAGATAGTCGAAGAAACAAGCGAGAGCATCTTGGCGCAATGTCTTCGGGGTCATATGGATCTTCCATTGAAAAAAGCTTTAGGGCGCATGGCGATTCTGACTAGCTCGATGGCCCTTGACTCTGTAAACTCTTTAGTAGCAGGAGACGTCGAGATCGGCAAAGATATTATCGGACGAGATGATGAAGTGGATAGGTTTTCTCACTTCATTGCGCGACAACTCAATTTAGCGGTTCACAATAGAGCGACTATCCAGGAAATAGGTCTGTCGACCGCCCAAGATTGCATGAATTATCGATTGATAGTAAAGAGTATAGAACGAATCGCCGACCACGCGGTTCAAATTGCAACATCTACCATGATGCTTGGTGGTAGGAAGATACCTCAACCTTTGGTCGACAAAATACAGAAGCTTTCGAAACTCTCTAGAGACATCTATGACAACGCTCTAAAATCTGTCAATACTAAAAACGGAAAGCTTGCTAATGAAACAATAATGAAACTGAGACCAATTTTGAAGGAAGAAGAGTCAGCTACTGATGAGCTAATTTCTTCGAGGCTAGACAACAGAGCGGTTGTCTCATTGAGGCTTGCTTTGGAAAGCTTGAGAAGGTCTGCAGAATACTCGTCTGATATATGTGAGATCGTAGTGAATATGACAGTAGGATCGCCCTTCTAAGGAGAACATTTCGAAGATCCGACCAAATCATAGATTTGGTGTTTCGAAAATGATTCAGAGCCTAGGAACACCAACATTTGTTTCCTCAGCGTATACATTCGACTAATTGGAGGTCCCTGGCATTTTCAGAGGTATTCGTATGGCTATAGGGGATATATAGGGCAATAGGCCTCTCTATAGTCAACGTAATCTAAGTGCGCAGCTTCTATATGGTAAGAGTTAGAGCCTTGGATTTACGTGACTTATAAAATTGGACAGACGACTCTATATCAATGAAAAACGTGCAATTGGCACGACCGCCGTAGTGATAATAGTCATCGTGATTATTATAATTGCGGCTGGAGGTGCCTACGCCGCCATTAATTTAGGCAAAAGCTCGAGTAATACTACAACGACAAGTACGACGACGACAGCAACGAATGCATACCTTTCCACTTCGTGTTCGATCACACCAGCTCCTCCAACTGGAGTCTCAGTCAGCAGCTCTTCGACCGCTACTCTAACAGGTACTCTGCCTACAGAAACTATTTCAGAAACAGGCTCTACGCTGCTCTATCCATTGTTCCAAGCATGGGTTCCAAATTTCACTTCTAGCTCCGGGCCCTATAGCAACGTACAGATCAATACGGCAGGGACTGGAAGTGGGACCGGTATCTCAGACGCAGCAGCTGGTAGTGTTCAGATTGGGGCTTCGGATGCATACTTGCTTCCGACTCAAATGACACAGTATCCTAACTTGTTGAACATACCCTTAGCCATTTCTGCTCAGCAGATATTCTACAACATCCCCGGAATCTCAAGCTCAATCCATCTCAACTTCACCGGTCAAGTCTTGGCAGGAATTTACAACGGTTCGATAACGAACTGGAACGATCAGCGGATACAAGCAATCAATCCTGGTGCAAAAACACTCCTTCCTAATCACGTCATAATTCCAGTACGACGAGCAGATGGGAGTGGTGACACTTTCATATTCACTACATATCTTTCAGACAGCAGTCCGCAGTGGAATAGCACCGTTGGTTTCGGAACAACAGTTTCGTGGCCTTCCGTTCCTGGAGAGACTACTGGCACAGGTAACGGTGGTATGGTTACGACGGCTGCGGCTGACCAATATTCAATAGCATACATTGGCATTAGCTTCGCAAAGCAAGCAACCGGCTCGCCAAACAACCTCGGATATGCGTATCTTGGCAACAAAGCTGGTAATTTCGTAAATGCTACTCAAACAAATATCTCAGCGGCCGCAAGTGCCCTGACTTCCAACACTCCGACAAATGAAGCCATTTCATTGGTTTGCGCCTCTGGTGCGAACTCATATCCAATCATAAACTACGAGTACGCAATAGTATCAAAGACACAGTCTAGCTCGCAGGTTGCTCAAGTTGTACAGACATTCCTAACATGGTGTCTTCTACCACAATACGGCAACTCGTACCATTTCCTGAACCAAGTCGGATTCATTCAGCTCCCGTCCACGACTGTAACACTGAGCGAAAATCAAATAGCGCAAATCACTTGATCATAATGGAAACCTTTCCAGAGATAACCAGGTGATTTGTCCTGCAACGAGTAAAAACGGTCCAGACAGAAAAGGCGATTATAACTAGAAAGCGAAAAGGTCTGTCGGATCGAATCTACAAATACGTTACAGCACTGTTCGCTAGCAGTGCTCCTCTCTCTATTTTTGTTATCTTCGCTGCTCTAATCGTCTTTGCGTTTCCATCAATTGTTGTGAACGGTTTGCATTACTTTGTTTCTATCTTTTGGAACCCGCGACTAAATGGCAATGTTGAAACAGTACCATGGTTCGGATTGAATTTTCACACTCTTCAAGGCGCCTCGTACGGCTTTCTTGTCTTTTTTGTAGGAACTCTGCTTTCCTCATTTCTTGCCATTCTGTTCGGTGTCCCAGTTGGCGTCGCAATCGCTATCCTCATTTCTCAGTTTCTGCCCCGAAGAATCGCTCCAGCGGTTTCATTTTTTGTCGAACTTCTTGCTGGGATCCCTAGCGTTATTTTCGGCTTCTGGGGAGTCTTCGTACTCGCTCCATATCTTTTCCGCCTTGAAAATGACTTCCTGGTAAGGTATCTCTACTTTATTCCCGGGTTTCAACCCCCGGTATACAATCCTGGTTTCTTGAACGCTGGAATCATTCTTGCCCTAATGATTGTTCCAATTATTGCCTCAATAAGCAGAGATGCTATGATTCAGACCCCTCAAGAACTTAAGGAGGGAGCTAGGGCTCTTGGCCTGACTGACTGGGAAATAACGCGAAAGATTGTGGTGCCATATGCGAAGACCGGGATAGCGGGGTCAGTCGTTTTGGGGTTGAGTCGGGCACTTGGCGAGACGATGGCTGTTGCATTAGTCGCAGGGGGCGCGATAAATATTCTACCGAAGTCGATCTACTACCCTTTGCAAACTATGGCAGGATTTATGGCAGTTCAATTGGACAGCGCTTTTACCGACCCGTCTGGAATGTTTGTATCTGCCCTCATGGAGTTAGCTTTGGTTCTCTCGATCATCACAATCTTGGTCAACATAGGTGCTAGGTTGATCATTAAACAAGGCTTCTTTCGGGAATCCTCTTCGGTCGTGAGAGTGTAGTAAGGGACTTTCGAGATGAATGGTTTGGTTCGAGCGAAGGCGAAAGGGATAGCAGTATCGCCAGAGGATGAACGACTAGTGAGACAGCATAACAGGCGGCGGCTGAAAGACAAAATCTACAAAGGGCTAGTAGTAGGAGCCCTGTTATTGGTACTTTATCCTCTCGGCGACATGATATACTTGTTTGTATACGAGGGGGCATTGCATACAACAATTCAGACTTTGACAACTAGTGTGGCGACTAGTTCCTCATCGTTTGTCTCAGGCGGACTAGAAAACGCGATAGTTGGCAGTTTGTTGATAGTTGCATTATCTGGGAGCATAGCGGTACCCCTCGGAGTTCTTGGTGGAATTTACATGGCGGAATTCGCCGAAGATAATTTGCATAGCCGAATAGTCAGATTCCTATCGGATGTGTTGGCGGGAGTGCCTTCGATTGTATTGGGCTATACTGGATATCTGTTATTGGTTTTGTATCTTGGGTGGGGATTTTCCGCATTGGCTGCAGGAATCACGCTGGCAGTCTTGATGCTGCCCTACATCTTGAGAACAACTGAGCTTTCTGTAAGAAGAGTTCCTCAGAGCATCCGCGAAGCTGCGATGGC
>JARCRS010000141.1 GCA_029850555.1 archaeon
CTCTGAGACTGCAGTTTCTCGCCCCACCCCGATCCTCTCTTCTATCTTAATTTTGAGAAAGATATGTCCGCCATATTTCTGTCTTTGCGCGAAAAGAAACTTTCCGAGCTTCTCAGCTCGAGGAAAAGAAATCATGCAAAGAAAGGGATTTTGCTTCGCGGATATAGTCAACACTGAATCGTGAGCCCCATTAAGCACACCAAATAGTCTATACCCTAGAGAATACCGTTCATTTGTTGCATAAGGTATTTGTAGCAAAGTATAAAGGTAGAATAGGATACTAAGTATGCTGGGAAAGCAGAAAATATGTCGCTCACTGTAAAAGTGGACAGAAAGAGGAAGGAAGATCTCGAACGATTCGTTGCTTCTCTTATTCTCGAGCAAGGTATCAAAATCACTTTGCAAGAAGCCTTGGGGCTAATGGTCGATTATTCTCTTGAAAATAAAGATGAGTTTTTGAAAAAAGTGAGGAAGCTCCCGCCCCTCGAAGAGGATCCTGCGTGGAAGAAGCTGAAACATCCAGATGATTGGAAAGTTAGAGATGCTTCAGAAAAGATTGACGAATATCTCTATGGAGGAGCCAGCTGAAAAAGAAATTGGCAGTATTCATAGATACTGGAGTATTCGTCGCGGCCAATAACAAGAGCGACAAAAATTACGTGAGGGCGAACGAATTGATGAGGCAAGCACTCGAAGGGAAGTATGGCGCAATATACACATCAGATTACGTCATTGACGAATCAATAACAACAGCCCTTGCGAGAACTCACGATCATCGCATCGCGATAAGTACTGGCTCGTACATTATAGAATCTCCTCGAATCCAAAAGATCTACACAGATGCCGATGATTTTGAAACAGCCTGGGCGAAGTTTCAGAAACTGGGAAAGAAACCTATGAGTTTCACTGACTGTGTTTCGCTCTCTCACATTGATAAGCGGAACATCGGGAGAATAATGAGCTTTGATTCTGAGTTCGACGGCCTAGTCGCAAGAATGTCGTAAGTGGTTAAACCAAAGAAAGCCCATCGTAGTCTGATAATTGCGCTGTGCAGGTGCTACCTCGCAATGGCGGAAATCTCATTGAGCTCATCTACGACTTTGCTTCAAAGTTGTACTGCCGCGCCAATGACGACTGAAGAAGTGATCTCAACTGTAACCCGTAAGGGCCAAGTAACTGTACCCGTAGAATTTCGGAAGGCTCACAACATTAAAGAAGGGAGTAATGTTGCTTTTTTCAAGCAAGAAAAAGACTGGTGTGAATTGACATTGGTATCGCTTCAAAAACTTGAAGATTTAGCAGGTGTAGACAGCGGTAGAATAAGCTACAAAGAAGCAGTCAAGAAACTAGATCGCATGCGCAAGAACGACAGGTACTGACCAACAGGCGGACAATCGACACTCGTTTCTTCATTCAGCACTACGCGGCTAACACCGAAGATCTGAAGAGCAAGACATTTGCTCTTATAGATCCCAAAGATTTTTCATTTCAGATTTTTTTTACATAACTTCTTTTAATCGATCCATGTCAATTTTATGTTTTTGAGTTCATTGAAATGGGGATCGTCAGAGAGTACCCTACTTCCAGAGAAAAGGCGAGACGTGGCCGCAATTATTGCATCTGACATAGGTAGCTCCCCAGAATTCAGTTTAAGATCTCCTGCAAGCTCAGAAATTTCTTCATCAACTGGAATGAATTCAATTCCGCTATTTTTGATAGAAGCGATTCTCAACCTGACCACATCTCTTCCAACCAGTCTGCCCATGTTTTCATAGAGCTCGGCAATAGTGATGCAAGAAGCTAAATAGGCATGCGAAGCAGATTTCTTGCTTTTTTCTGATTCGAGAACGACAGTTTTGCACCAATCTTCCTGTTTGCGAGAAGAAGGGCTGTAAAAAGCGAAGAAGAATCTCGTGTCTAGGGTGGCTTTTATCGCCAATTTTTTCTCGACTCATCAAGCATTTTCTTGAGCTTGGCACTGTCGTACTTGCCCTTGTCAGAGCCGAGCTCATCCAAGAGAAGAGGGACCGCTTCGATGATGAGCTTTTGACCTTCATCTGTTATTTCTACGGAAGATCCTACTCTTATGGCATTATTCTGTCTAAAGCGAGCGGGAATAGTAATCTGCCCTTTCCTCGTCACTTTTGACAGTGTCGTCCTCTTATTTTGAGATTGTAGGTTTCTAGACAATTTCGGGGGCCATTCAGATAGACGTAGTATTTGCTATTTAAGGTAATACCTCATTTCTGAGGTAGTACTACAAAGCTCGGTCGGCTGTCGCTTCTTTCACTTTTTGCTCTAGCAGCTCCAAAAGACTCTTTCATGGTGCAATGCTCACCACCGATACTTAGAGCATACACATTTGGTAATACTAGGGAATCCAAGAAGCGTTATGAGTTCTTCTTGAATCATTACTACAATGGGATAGCGAGAAAGCCAATCATCTTGGGATCAGACGCTGTTTGAAAAATTCGAAGCTGTTTTCAGTTCCCACACCGAACACCTAAACATATGATCTTCTTAGGAGAAGGACAATTCTACAGGAAACGGCATTGATACCTTGCTCCTGATTCTATCTCTGTCTTCCAAAGAAGGAAGGAGAAAGCAGAGGAAGAGCTTTAGCTCAAGAAGATGACGAGATGATCAATTCCCTTGAAAAGATGAGCTGATTAAACAAACAAAGACACACTATTTCCGTGATATTGCATTTCTAGAGAGTTTCTCATAACAATGGCTATTTCTACTAATAGTATGTCAACCGTGTTTTTTTTCTGTGACCATGAAAGAGGTGTGAAAACAAAGCAATGGCAAGCTCGACTCCTCAGAAGAAAGGGAGAAGATAATTGCAAAAGCGTGTTTCATGGATCTGAGGAATCGAGAGAGAGGCGGGGAAATGAGAACGGAAAAAGAAGAGATCCGATGATATAGCTTTCCATGCATGCATCAGAAAACGATTCCATCGTTGAGCTACTGCCGAGATTATGAATGAAACTTGTGAAGATAGAAGACTAAGGAGACTCGCAACTTGGCAAGACAATCACACCTT
>JARCRS010000142.1 GCA_029850555.1 archaeon
GTTGTACTCTGATATTATGCGCCTAATGATCAGTTCCTCTTCTTTTAGGAGTTCGAGTGCAAGTGCTTCATCTTTCTGTGCGAGCACCGTATAACCGACAATGTCAGGGTGAAAACTATGGCGGCGGCTATGATTTCGAAAGAAGAATATTTTCTCATTGCAGCATGATGTCAAACAACACCTTGGCCCAGACTGTCTGAAAACCTCTCTTTTTGCGGGCTGATTTTTTTGTTGTGCGGTGCAGTGATCGAATTGAGATTTACTCTTTAGCGCTGTATACGCCACGTTTCATGCTCTTTTTTCTTTTAATCTTCTAGGCTTTGATTGCCGTGACCAAGGCTCTAGTTCCAAGGATGTTGATTGCTCTCCTCATGTTGTAGGCTATCATCGTGAATCCTACCTCGCCGTTGACTTTTCTCAGTCCTTTCAAGAGAAGATATCCCTGATTGAAGGCTCTCTTTATGCTTCCGAACACGTGTTCACAGAGCTCCTTTCGCTTCTGAATGAGTTCTAAACCTTCCTTCGTTTTAGTCCTTTGGCTCATCTCTTCGATCACTTCCTCGAACTCGTACCTGTGGATTGTCCTGCCTCTGGTCTTGTTTCTTGTGCACATGGCATTGAAAGGACAAGCTGAGCAAGCATTGTTCATAGTCCAGTAAAGTT
The DNA here is from genome assembly GCA_029850555.1 of archaeon. GTDB lineage: Archaea > Thermoproteota > Nitrososphaeria > Nitrososphaerales > CADDZS01 > JASHOD01. The sequence goes on from JARCRS010000142.1 coordinate 664, forward strand.
TCGTTCTCTTTCCATTGCGGGCGTTCCAACTTCTAAAGAGGAGTTGTTTTCCTGCAGGACACGTATAGCTGTCAGTGTCTAAATTATAGACGAACCTGTCCTTTTGAAATTCTCTTGCTGGGAATCCTGCTCCATATCTTCTCGACGTTATGTAATCTGGAACGTAGGGAGTTATGCCATAATCCAAACAATCCTTTATGCCCTTGTAGTTGGAATATCCAGTATCGGCTGTGATGATCAGGTTCTCGACCGCTAGAGCTTCCTTCGTGCTCGTTGCAATCTTCAAGAGTTCGCCGTGATCTACAGCCTCAGTTGTCAAATAGTATTCAGGGATAAGATGAAATTTCGAATCGACGGAAATCTGAGCGTTGTAGCAAGGCTCTATCTTTTCGTTGTTCTTCATAGATCTGCACTCAGGATCCGTGAGTGAAATCTCTCTCCGTCCAGTTTCTTTGAGACGAGCCAAGAGATTTGTGTATACAATTTTCTTGGATTTCATCTTCTCTATTTCTTCTTTGGCGTGCTGTTGCGATGCAGTGTCGCTAGGTCTTTCATCCTCTTCTTCATCAGCTGTTGATGGCGGCACAGTCTGGTCATCAGATTTCTTGTCAGTTTGTTCGAGCTGGATTAGATACTCCGAGATGTGTAGTTCAAGACGCTTTATCCTGTACTCCAGCTTCTCCTTGTTGAAGTTTCTGCTTTTTGAGTTGACACCCTTGAGCTTTGTTCCATCGACTCCAACGAGCTCTCCACCAATAAGGTCAAGGTTCTTGCATAGCTCGACGAATTTCCGAAACACTTTCTTGATGCAGTCAATGTTATCTTTTCTAAAATCCGAGATGGTCCTGAAATCAGGTGTAAGCTTTTTGAGAAGCCATATCAGTTCGATATTTCGATTGCATTCTCGTTCGAGCTTCCGGCTCGTCCTTATTCCATTCAAATATCCATAAAGATAGAGTTTCAGTAGATCATAAGGGTCGTAAGCTGGTCTTCCACCGAGGTCCTTTGGTTCGAAGTGAATGAATCCAAGCTCCTCTAGGTCAAGGCTATCTACGAATTCATCTATCACTCTGACAGCGTTGTCTTGGTCGATATACTCTTCAATCCTTCCAGGAAACAGGATGAGCTGATCCCTGTCTTGTCCCTTCACATAATCGCCGTTTGAGACGTTCATGAAGACGTATTAGGGCGTACCAGAATATAGGCCTTCTTCATCGCCACTCTTCATAGTCTCTTTCTGGCTCCTCGAAACCCTTTATGCCCAGTGCAGATAGCGATGATGGAGATGCCAGGACCATCTTACGGATCAGGTCCAGAAGCTCTGGCTTTTCCCTCTTGGAGAGTTTCTTCATGACAAGGTCGAGATCTAGGAAGGATCTAGGATGATTCTTGTACGTTTGTAACAGTGCGAAGACATGCTTGCAAGGATAGTAATCTGATGGGCAGGAACAAGAAGAGGACTCTTTTCTTCCTTTCTTCAAAGATGCCTGAGTCTTGTATATCCCGTAATTGCCGTCGACCGCGCATGAGATTTGTTGATCGACTCTCAGACGTTGGCGTAGCCTCGGAGAATCCACGTACTCTGCTACTCTTTCTTCCCACGAACGTCCCATGAGTAATGCTACAGCCCCTCTCCTTGAAGGGATCGTCTCAGTTACGAAAGCGTTGTTATTATTCGCAGATCCTATACATTATGCATGGGTTTTCAGACAGTCTGGGCCATAAAGGATGCCTTTGAAGTTAAGTTGACAAGCTCTGCACTAGAGAAAGTACAAATATTGTGTTTGGGCTCGCCACATAAAGAACTCCATTAGCTGGATCAAAGAAGAGCGTGTTAATTCCACCGGTCTGCACTGGCA